>JANMNE010000383.1:0-15261 GCA_031373785.1 Ilumatobacteraceae bacterium | reverse complement strand
TGGAAGGACGCCGACTCGTTGGTGTTGCTCGCCCACGCAGGCACACTGGTACGCGCCGATGGATGGACCATCGGCAATGTCGACTGCTCGGTGGTGTGCGACACGCCGAAGTTGGCGCCGCATCGAGCCGAGATGCAATCGAAGTTGAGTCAGGCGTGCGGCGCACCGGTCACGGTGAAAGGGCGCCGCTCCGAAGGGCTCGGGGCCCTCGGGCGCCAGGAAGGCATCGCCTGTTGGGCGGTTGCCGTGATCACGAAGGAGTAGTGCTGATGGCAGGACGACAGGCAAGCGGTGCCGGTGGGCGGCGCGGTGCCCAGCCGCGCCCGGCCGCAGCGAAGGGACGTGGGGCAGCGGCAGGCAAGGGTCGGGCGGTGCCCGTCGCCAAGGGTCGCGCCGCACCGGCGCCGCGGAGCCGGGCAGGCGCAGCAGGCAAGGGTCGCGGAGCGCCGGAGCGGTCGTCGTCGCGCCAGTTCGCCTCGCGCGGCGCCGGGCGCACGGGTCGCATCGTCGCGCCGGGAGAAGAACGGCGCAAGCCCGAGAAGTCGCTCGGCGGCGAGCAGGTCGAGGGTCGCCAAGCCGTCCGCGAACTGCTGATCGCCGGCAAACGCAAGGTGCAAGAGGTGTGGGTCGCCACCGAACTGTTGGATGGCGAATCATCCAGCGACATCGTCACCGACATCGTCGAGATCGCCCGCAGCGTGCGTGCCCCGGTGCAGGAGGTCAATCGCAAACGGCTCGACGCCAAGGCCCGCAGCGAGGCACCGCAAGGTGTGATCGCCTTCGCCGCACCGCTGCTGGAGACGGACCTGGCTGATCTGATCAAGCGTCGGCCGGGCAAGGCCCCGTTTCTCGTTGCCGTCGACGGGGTCACCGATCCCGGCAACCTCGGCGCCATGTTGCGTTGCTGCGATGGTGCGGGCGTCGATGGTGTGGTGTTGCCGCGCCACCGCGCCGTGCACATCACGCCGACGGTCGCCAAGTCGGCCGCCGGCGCAGTCGAGCACGTGCCGATGGCGTTGGTGGGTGGCCTGCCCGCAGCGCTGGCCCGCATCAAGGACGCGGGGATCTGGGTGATCGGCCTCGACGATGGTGCCGATCGCGACCTGTTCGACATCGGCGATCTGGCCCTCGAGGGAGTGTGCCTGGTGCTGGGCGCCGAAGGTGCCGGGCTGTCGCGACTGACGCGTGAACGTTGCGACATGATCGTCAGCATCTCGATGTTCGGCCGGCTCAGCTCCCTCAACGTCAGCGCGGCGACCGCGTTGGCCACCTACGAGATCGCTCGACAGCGTCGCTTGGCGTAAGCCCGTCAACCCGAACGACTACGGCGCCGCCGTCTCGACCGGCACGACCGCGGTGGTGTCGAGCGGCAGCCCTTCCTCCGGGATCACCGACGTGTCGATCGGGATGACGACCGGCGCCAGCAGTGTGGTCGATGTCGAAGTGGTCGTCGCCTGCTCCGGCTGCTGGAGGCAGGTGACCTTGGTGATCTCCTGCGCTTCGTAGCTGAACGTCGACGTGCTGAGGCTGCCGCCGAACTGATGCACGAAGTCGTCGAGCCCGGAGGCGTCGCAGTTGCGCTCGACGACCTCGCTGCGGGCCACTTCCCACCCGTTCGACAGCAGCACCCAGTTGTCCTTGCGCACCTCCGTCACGCCCGGCAACAGCAGGTTGGCCCGCTGCGGGTTGGGGATCAGCGAGAACCACACGACGGCATCGCCGAGCAGATCGGCGGCGACGACACACTGGTTGATCTCGGCCAACCGGCCGCAGGTGATCTGGCCGGGTGTTCCGGCTTTCACCACCATGGTGCGGTTTGCGTCGAGCGCCAGGTGCATCTCCGTGCTGGCCGCTCCGTCGACCATCGCGAATCCCGGGTCGGACTGGATGCTGTAGACGGGGAGGACGAGGTTGACGCGGTGCTCCGCCGACGCCGACAGCGCCGGGAGCCCGACGGCCACATTGTCGTCGCTGCGAATGAACTGGTACCACAGGCCATACGACAGCCCGGCGAGCGCAGCGATGGCCAACCAGAAGCGGAACGAGACGAACTGCCGCATCGGGGCGAGGTTAGGTCAGCTCAGCTGGCTGGCGGTGGCGCTCGCGGCCCGGCCTGCGGCCGCGGCGATCTCGTCGAGCACATCGTCGGTGTGGCCGAGGCCGACGAAGAGCGCCTCGTACGCGCCGGGTGCCAGGGCGATGCCCTCGTGCAACATGGCATGGAAAAACGTGCGGTAGACCTGCTCGTCGGTGGTCTTGGCCTCGACGAAGTTGGTCGGTGCGCCACCGCTGCCGAAGTACATGCCCACGAGCGTGCCGACGACCGGGAACGTCGCGGCGATGCCGGCGGCGGCGCACGCCTCGCCCAGCACCGACGAGAGGCGTTGGGCGCGCCGACCGAGCTCGACGTACACGTCGTCGGTCAGTTCGAAGAGGGCGGCGAGGCCAGCGGCCGTGGCCAACGGATTGCCGGCCAGTGTGCCAGCGTGGAACACCGGCCCGAGGGGTGACAACGTCTCCATGATCTCGCGCCGGCCCCCGACGGAGCCGATGGGCAGCCCGCCGCCGATGACCTTGCCGAACGTGGTCAGGTCGGGAGTGACCTCGTACAGGGCCTGGGCGCCACCCTGACCCAACCGGAACCCGGTGATCACCTCGTCGAACACCAGCAGTGCCCCGACGCGGTCGCATTCGGCGCGCAGACCCTGCAAGAAGCCCGGGGTCGGCGCCACGACGCCCATGTTGGCCGCAACGGGCTCGACGATCACCGCGGCGACCTGCTCGTCGAGCTGCGGCACGACGTTGTACGGCACCACCAGGGTGTTGGCCACGGCGCTGGCGGGCACGCCGGCGGTGCCTGGCAGCCCCAACGTGGCGACACCACTGCCACCGGCCGCCAGCAAGGCGTCGGTCGCCCCGTGGAAGTTGCCATGGAATATCACCAGCCGGTCGCGTCCGGTGAAGCCCCGCGCCAGGCGCACCGCAGTGCTGGTTGCCTCGGTGCCGGAGTTCATCAACCGCACCATGTCGCAGCTGCCGACCCGCTCGGTCATCGCCTCGGCCAGCAGCATCTCGCCGGGGGTGGGCGCGCCGTACGACGTGCCGTTGGCAGCTGCAGCGTTCACTGCGGCGGTGATGACGGGATGAGCGTGCCCGAGGATGATGGCGCCGTAGCTCTGCACCAGGTCGATGTACCGGCGGCCCTCGACATCCCAGATGTACGGCCCTTCGGCGCGCTCGACGATGTACGGCGTGCCGCCGACCGCCTTGAAGGCTCGGATGCTGGAGTTGACGCCGCCGGGGATCACCCGGCAGCTGCGTTCGAAGAGTTCGGCGTTGGTGCTCATCGTTGTGTCTCCGCGAACCAGCGGGCCAGGTAGGTCAAGATCACGTCGGCGCCGGCTCGCTTGATGGCGGTGAGGTGTTCGAGCGCCACGGTGTCGTGGTCGATCCAGCCATTGGCGGCGGCCGCCTTCAGCATCGCGTACTCCCCGCTGACGTGGTACGCGGCCACAGGAACGTCGACATGGGCACGCACCGCGGCGATCACGTCGAGGTACGACACCGCAGGCTTCACCATCACCATGTCGGCGCCCTGGGCCAGATCGGCGTCGACCTCGACCAGTGCTTCCCGGGCGTTGCGGAAGTCCTGCTGATACCCCTTGCGGTTGCCGCCACTGGCGATCTGCACGTCGACGGCGTCGCGGAACGGCCCGTACAGCCCGCTGGCGTACTTCGCCGAATAGGCCAGGATGGCGGTCGACGGGAATCCCGCTGTGTCGAGTGCGCTGCGAATCGCCCCGACCTGGCCGTCCATCATCCCGCTGGGCGCCACCACGTGGGCGCCGGCCGTGGCCTGGGCGACGGCGATGCGGCCGTAGATCTCCAGGGTCGCGTCGTTGTCGACCGAGGTGTTGGGGTCGTCGGCGGGGCCGTCGAGCACGCCGCAGTGGCCGTGATCGGTGTATTCGTCGACGCAGAGGTCGGCCATCAGCACCATCCGGTCGCCCACATCGGCCGCCAGATCGGCCAGGCACAACTGCACAATTCCCTCAGGATCGAAGGCTTTCGAGCCGATGGAATCTTTGGTGGAAGGAACTCCGAACAGGATCACGGCGCCAATGCCGAGATCGGCGAGGGCTTGCACCTCGGCGCGTGCGCTGTCGCGAGTGTGTTGCACCACTCCGGGGAGCGAGACGATGGGCTGCGGTTCGTCGATGCCTTCGCGAACAAACAGCGGTGCGACCAGGCTCGCAGCGTCGAGACGTGTCTCGGCGACGAGGTTGCGCAGGGCAGCCGACGTTCGAAGTCGACGGGGACGTGAAACAGGGAAGTTGCCGGCCACGACCGGGCATCGTAGGCCCTTTGCAGGAGGATTCACGTGGTGATGGACGACAATGCCAACCCCGGCCAGCCCGCCAACGGTGCGCAGCTCCTGGCCGAAGTGATCTACGCCGTCGAACAACTGGTGCACGAGCCGTCGGCCTATCCGGCGATCTACGACCTGGCGGTCACGTGCGACCGGTCCGGCTTCCACGAGTCGTCACTCGTGCTCTACGACCGCTGCCTGCGGCTCGCGGCGACCGACGACGATCGTCAGACTGCGTACGCCAACCTCGCGGCCGCGTACCGGGCCGCTGCGGCTGCCGAATCCGATGCCGCCAAGCGCAGCCGCCATGCCCGCGACGGGTTGTATGCGGCCACCGCGGCGCTCGACCCGGAAGGCAGTCAGCAGACTCGTCCGACGTGCATCGCGTTGGCGCATCGTGCAGTGCTGTTCGCCGAGCTCGGTCATCACCAGTCTGCGCTGAACGACGCGCGCCGGGCCCGTGATCTGGCCGTGCAACACGGCATGGTTCGCGAGCAGGTGGTCGCTGCTGTGGGGGAGGTCATCGCCCGGTGGCACTCGTCGCTCGACACCACCGTGCTCACCCTGATCGACGAGGTCAAGGCGCTGGCCGACGATCTCGACATCGATGATTGCCGCCGACCGCTGACTGCGGTCGAGGTCGAGGTGCTGTGGAGCCTGGGTCGCTACGACGACGCCCGTGCGGTGCTGCAGCGCGACATCGAGCACCTGGACGCCAAGCTGCACAACCAGACCGCCGATCGGTGGCACCACGTGCGCGCCGGTGTGGATCGACTTCGTCAGGCATCGGCCGGCGAGGCGGATGCCCTGACCGGTCTCCCGAACCGCCAGTTCCTCGGCCGCTGGTTGCCGGAGGTGCTGGCGAACGATGCCCCGGTCTGCATCGGAGCGTTGAACCTCGATGGATTCGGGGAGGTCAACGAACGGTACGGATACGACGCCGGCGACGGCGTGCTGCAGGAGGTCGCCGAGGTACTCGAGCGGATCTGTCGGCGCGGCGACTCCGTGGTGCGGACCAACGGTGACGAGTTCGTGATGGTGCTCCGCGATGCTTCGCCGGGCGATGCCCGCATCGTGTTCGAGCGGATTCGCCAGCTGATCGCGGCCAGGTCGTGGGACTCGCTGCCTTCCGATGTGCATCTCAGCGCCTCGGTCGGCGTCACCGTCGGCAGTGGCGCGATGAACTCGCACAACCTCCTTGCCGCGGCGAACGCCGCGCTGCGCCAGGCCAAGCTGGCCGGCAAGGACCGGATCAGCTTTCGTTGAGCAGGCGTGATCGCGGCCACAGATTGCGGTGGGATTGACGCCTACGGCAGGGCGCCCGCCAGTAGCGTTGCGGCGATGGCTGCCCAGGCATGGTTCTCGCGAAGTGACATCGAGGTCGTGCCGGGCACGTCGGCGGTCTTCCAGCTGACCATCGTCAACCTCGGCGACACCACCGAGTCGTTCTCCCTGGCGCCGGTCGGCCTCGCCGCCGGATGGACCACCATCCGCCCCGGCTCCGTCACCTTGTTCGGAGGCTCGCAAGAGGTGGTCGATGTCGAAGTGCATCCACCGCTGTTGCCGTCGACCACAGCAGGCCCGACGGCGCTGACCGTCCGCATCGTGCCGCAGAGCGATCCCGACGACGTCGGTTCCTCCGAGACCACGCTGCAGGTCGGCCCGACGTTCACTCGCCGTTTGCACATGCTGCAGCCGGCCTTGCGGGCCCGGCGTACGGCCGTCTACGAGATGATGCTCGAGAACCAGGGCAACACGCAGGCGTCATGCCGGCTGCACCTGCTCGACCCCACCGGTCGGGTTGACGGCGACTTCGATCCGCCGGCTGCCGGGGTCGAGCCAGGCGCCAGTTCGCTGATCCGGCTGAAGGTGCACGCCAACCGGCTGCAGTGGGAGCGCCGCTCGCGCACCGTGCAGTTCACCATCGACGCCGACCAACCCGGCGCGCCGACCGCCACGGCCCCTGTCACCTTCGTGCAAGCCTCGATGGTGCCCGAGCGCCTCGTTGCCCGCTTGGTGGCGACGGCGGCCGTCGTGGCCGCACTCGCCGGCGTCTGGTTCGGGATCGTCAAGCCGGCGGTCCGCACTGCCGCCGACGATGCCGTGGCCAAGCAACTGCCCGCGGCAATCTCGTCGACCTCGGTGGTCAATTCCCCAGTGGTCCCCAACCCCAACGACTCGGTGCCGGTCACGACCGTCGCCGCCGCACCGCTCCCCGCCGTCGATGACGGTGTCTTGTTCAGTAGGTTGCTGGCACCCCCGACCCCGGCCGGCCAGACGGCGTCGCTCACCATCGACGTGCCGGCCGGGACCACGTTCCGGCTCACCGACTTCGCCCTGCAGAACCCCAACAAGGATGCCGGTGTGGCGGTGCTGCTGAACGGCACCAACGAGATCTACCGGATATCACTCAACGATGTCATCGGCGACAAGCGCGTGTCGTGGGTGTCGCCGATCGAGGTCACCGGCGGCACGTCACTGGTCTTCCAGGTCACCTGCAGCGGCGGCGGCGACCTCTCCGGTAACTGCACCACCACGATGCTGATATCTGGCCGCATGGTCCCTGCCACCCCCGTCGCCCCTGCCGGCTGACACCCGTTCGCTGACCGCTGGGCGCTGGGCGCTGGGCGCGAAATGGGCGCATACGGCCCATTTCGGTGCCAGCGTTCGGCTAAGCCGAGAGTGCCAACGCCTCGCGCAGTCGGGCAATGACCCACGCCGGTCGATCGCGAATGTCGTCGTACGTGAATGTCAGCACCCGGAGACCGCGCACTGTGAGCTCCGTCTGCCGTTGGGCGTCGATCTGACGCTGCTGCCGCGACGCGTGCGTGCCGTGACCGGCGAGTTCGACGACAAGTCCGGGAAAGTAGGCATCGACGCGGGCAACCGTTCGCGTGCCGTCGCGAAACGACGTCTGCAGCACCGGTTGTGGCATGCCCGCCTGGCGCACCAGCCGAAGGAACCAACGCTCGAGTCGACTCTCGCCGCCGGTGTCGACGAGCGCGTCGAGAAGTTGCCGACTGCCGTTGATTCCACTGCTGTACTCGCGCATCACCCGAGTGCGCAGCCGTTGCTCGGCGACCAGCCGGAGCCGGATGGCGGAATCGATGGCGTTCTCCGTCTCTGCCTGGGAAAAGTTGAACCGAGGGGAGTCGAGGATCAACCGTTCGGCGGTGAGACAACGGAGTCCTTGCACGGTGACGATGTCGGCTCGTGTCAACGGTCGACCGGTTGAGCACACCAGCCCACTGGTCGAGTACCGGCGATGTTCTCGTGGCACGAGAAACTCGGTCGAGGCGTCGGAGAAGCTGTCGAGACCGTGCAGGCGTCCGCCCGCCCTGCCGGCAACGACGCCGAAGCCGGCAAGATCAGCGAGACCGGAGGCGAGCGCTCGCTGAAATGTGGGTGGCGACCCGGCGATTGCGAAGGATCGTGGTCCGACGCGAATGATGAGCCCCCTGCGTTCCCACTTGCTGCGGGTCGATGAATCGACTCCGTGTTCCCGCAGTTGTGAAGTCGACACGACGCTGTACTGGGTGGCGGCGAGGGCCGCGATGCGCCGAAATCGGTCGTCCATTGTTCGAGTGTGCGCCGAGGGTGTTGCACATGGCCCGCTCTCCCAACCGCTGGGCGCGAAATGGGCGCGTACGGCCCATTTCGGTGCCAGCGTTCGGCTGAACCGTTCGGTCAGCCTCCGGGCCAGTCGGGTGAGGCGGCGTCGAGGTCGTCGACGGGGCGGGAGATGACTCGCAGCACGACCGAGGCCGGGTCGGTTCCCGTACCCGGTGTCTGGGCGACGAGCATGCGGTCGCCGGGGCGTTCGTTGCCCGCGACCGCCATGGAGATCAAGAAGTTACCGGCCTTGTCGGTCTGCACGGTCGTGCGCTGCCCGGCTCCGTCGGCCCACAACAGTGTGATGGTGGCGTTCGGCGCGAAGCCTGCCCCACCGATGCCGATCTCGTCACCGGCGACCACATCGGTGGCGCTGGCCTGGATGGCCGGCGTGTAGTGCGCGTCGCCATCGACGAGCACGCTGGTGTACTGCCCGGTATCGGTGGCGATGACGACCGTCGCCGAGCGATGACCGGCCTCGAGTGGCTTGAAGTCGACATCGACCGTGCAGCCGGCGCTGATCTCGAGCACGGCATTGCGGCACTTCGTCTTGACGACCCGGAAGTCTTTCGGGTTCGCGCCCTGGATCGTCACCGCGGTGACCCAAGCCGGCACCAGGCTGACATTGGAGATCGTGAACGTGTTCGCCTCGCCGGAGTCGCCGACCTTCAATGTCTCGAAGTGGTGGTAGCTCTTCTGGTCGGCAGACAACGCCGGCAAGCCACCGGCGCCGGTGATCCGTGACTGCACGTTGAGGGCACCGAACCCGGTCTCGGAGATCTTGATCAGACCACTGAGCTTGCCTTCGACGCCCGGCGTGAGGATGACCGCAACGCCGCACGACCCGCCCGGCGGCACGGCGTAGCCCTCGGTGCAGTTACCGAACGTGATACCGAAGTCGGGTTTGGTCGATTCGACCTTGTTCGGCACGAACGAGCCGGGCCCGGCGTTGTACAACCGCACGAACCACTCTGAGCTGGGCAGACCCACGATCCCGGTACCGACGTCGATGTCGGCGATCGACAACTGGGGTTGCTGGGTGATCCCCACGACCTGTCGCAAGGAGTTGGGCACCTGCTCGGCCAACGGGTTGAAGGCGGCCCCGGCGAGGGTGTCGAACACGACCACTCGCCCGGTGGCCGACAGCTTGGGGTGCGCGTTGGCCGCCGGTGCAGGCGTGACGCCGTCGGTCAGCACCGAGGCGCGATAGATCTCGGCGATGTCGACATCGGCAACCATGATGTCGCCGTCGGTCGCTGCGCCGCCGACCGCCGGGCGAGTCGTCAACAGGTTGGTCGAACGGGTCACGAAGGCGACCTGGCTGCCGTCGCTGCTGATGGCCGGCTGCGTTGCTCCGAGGTTGCTGCCGACGATCTGGGTGTTGGTGCTTGCCGGCTCCCTGCTGACCAGCACGATCGTGCCGTCGAGGCGGTTGTAGCGGTAGATCTGCGGCGGGCAGCTGTCGATGCACGGAGGCAGCGAGGCGCCGATCACCAAGTTGACGGCGCTCGAGCTGAAGGCGACATAGGCGCCGTCGGCGGAGATCGCCGGTGACGAGGCGTCGCCGTTGACCGTGCTGTCGGGCCCCAGCGAGGCTCGTTTGACCGCGGTGTTGGGGTCGGGGTTGAGCCGATCCCACACGAACACCTGCGAGCTGGCCAGCTCGCCAGGGACCTGACCGGTGCCCCAGTCGGGGACGGCCTTCGCCGAGTTGGCGTCAGAGGTGAAGGCGACGAACTGGCCGTCGTCGGAGACCGACGGCTCGCGCTGGCCGAGATAGTGATAGGTGGTGTTGGGGGCCGAGGTCGGTGTTCCCGCGACGGGGAGTGCGTGCCCGGGCTGGCTGACCGCCTTGGTGAGATCGACCACGATCACGCCGACCATGTCGATCTGGGCGGCGTCGAACTGATGGGTGTAGGCGATCACGGACCCGGCACCGGAGATCGCGGGTGGGTACTGCGGGTCGACGTCGTCAGATGCAGCGGCGTCGTCTCCGCGGAAGGCGTTGGTGGAGATGAGCTCCCAGCCGTTCAGTGACCCGCCGCAGGTCGGCAGCTTCATGCGGTAGACGTCCCAGCGATCACCGGTGTCGTCGTCGCGGAACAGATCGAGTGGCATCTCGGTGAGGAAGGCGACGTAGCAGCCGTCGCCGCTGATCAC
The DNA here is from genome assembly GCA_031373785.1 of Ilumatobacteraceae bacterium. Lineage (GTDB taxonomy): Bacteria > Actinomycetota > Acidimicrobiia > Acidimicrobiales > Ilumatobacteraceae > JAENVT01. Next base: position 5,120 of record JANMNE010000383.1, on the reverse strand, counting down.
CGGGAAGGTGCTGCTGCCGGCGCGTACGCCCGGCTGCGGTTGGGTCAGCTCGACCTCGCCGCCGTTCGAGCGGTCCCGCAGCCAGATCGTGCTCGCCCGCTCGTCGCCCTCGGTGGTCGAAGGACCGGCGAAGACGACAAACCGGCCGTCGCTCGACACCGACGGATTAGTGCCGGCCTGGGACTCGATGGCGACCGTCGGCCCCTGGGCGAGGCCAGTGGGCAGACCGCCCTGGGCGGCGACGTGAGTGATTCCGAGCGCGGCAAGAGAAGCGCTCGCAGCGGCTGCAAGCAGCCAGCGACCAATCCGTCTACCCGTCATCGTGTTCCGTACTACTCCCGTCGGCGCAAGCCTTCTCTAGATGCTAGGTCCGCTCCTGGAGATACCTGCCCAGGCAGACCAACATCCCGTACAGAGAGTGATCGGCAGAAATTGCGGAGATCTTGAGTCCGGCACGTTCTGCAGCGGCCGCGGTCTGCTCACCGATCGCCACGACGACCGGTGGGGCACGCTGCCCGAACACTTCGACCCATGCGCGGGCAGCAGAACCGCTCGCCAAGAGTACGGCGTCTGCGCCCAGCGCAGCGAGTCGTTGTTCGGCAGTCGGGGAGGCGGAAACCGTGCGATACGGGCTGATGGCGACGACATCCCAGCCCGCCTCGCGCAGTCCGGCGACCATCGTGGGCGCGGCGTCGACGGCCTGCACCACCGCCACCCGGCCGGGGCCCGGAGGAAAGGTCTCCAGCAGTCCGACCGCGCTCTGCGTGGTGGCGACCAGGTCGCAGCGCGGCAAGGCCGCCGCGGTGGTGGCGCCGACTGCTGCCAGCCTCGGTGTGGTGGCGTCGGGAGCCAGGAGTGACGAGACTCGCTGGGCGCCGTTCGGCGACGTGACGACGATCCAATCGAGACCCGTGAGGTCCAGTGACTGCAACTCGACCATTCCCTGCGGCTCGTCGACGATGTCGATCAGTGGCAGGAGCACGGGAATCGCATCGAACGAGCTGACGAGTTCGGCCAGGGCGGCAGATTGTTCCGCCGAGCGGGTGATGACAATCGTGCGGCCGGCCAGCGAGTTCATCGCAGCCGGTCGCGCATCGAGCGGGCCAGCGCGGCACCGGCCGCGATTGCACGATCATGCACGGGTGGCATGGTGACGCTCTCGATCGAGTGTTGGGATCCGTCAGCAGCAGCAAGGAACCCGGTCAGCACGCCGTCGCTGGCGTGAGCCCCGACCGGCAGCGAGCAGCCGCTCCCGAGCTCGGCCAGAAATGCCCGCTCGACCTCGACGGCACGTCGGCTGGACTCGTGATCGATGGCGGCGAGGATGGTGATCATCTCGCTGTCGTCGGCGCGGCATTCGATGGCGACGCAGCCCTGCCCAGGGCTCGGCACGAACGAGCCGGGCGGCAAGTACTGGGCGATCTCGCCCGTCAGCCCGAGGATCTCGAGTGCTGCGGCGGCCATGACGATCGCTCCACCGGTTGGCACCTTGCCGAGACGGGTGTGGATGTTGCCGCGCAACTCGAGGAACTGCAGATCTGGTCGAGCCACGGCCAACTGGGCGCGGCGTCGCACCGACCCGGTTGCGACCGGTGCACCCGTCGGTAGGTCGGCCAGCGTTGCGCCGATCATCACGTCGCGCGCGTCGCGCCGCCGGCAGAACGCGCCGAGCCGCAGCCCGTCGGCGGTCACCGATGGCAGGTCCTTCGCCGAATGTGCGGCGAGGTCGGCGTCGCCACGCAGCACGGCCTGCTGCACCTCCTTGGTGAACACGCCCTGCCCCCCGATGGTGTGCAGCGGTACGTCGGCCGCCTGCGTGCGATCACCGAGTGTCTCGACGAAGACCAGTTCCACGGCTCGGCCGGGATGGGCCGCCATCAGGGCGTCGGCAACCGACTGGGCTTGCGTTCGGGCCTGCGCGCTGCCGCGCGTGGCGAGTCGAATCGGCCGATCGCCGGGCATGCGTCTCAGCCGAGGTCGAACAGGTCGCGGACGGTCGCGGCGTTCCGCTCGCCCTGTGGCGTTCCGGCGTCGTCCTTGAGCTTCACCGATGGGGAGTGCAACAACTTGGCGATGATCCCCTTGGTCACTGCCTCGAGTGCAGCACGCTGCGCGTCGTCGAGTGAAGCCAGGCGGGCGGAGAAACGCTCGATCTCGGAGAGCCGAACAGCTTCGGCGCGCTGGCGCAGTTGGGCGACGAGCGGTGCCGCCTGTCGCGCCGTGGACTCGACCGCGAACCGTTCGACTTCCTCGGAGACGATGTCGTTGACCAGCAACGCCTCCTCGGCGCGCAGTAGCAGGGCGCGGCCCGCCCAGTCGCGGAGGTCGTCGAGGTTGAGCAGCGTCACGCCGGGGAGTTGGGTGACCTCCGGTGCGACGTCGCGAGGCACGGCGATGTCGACGATCAGCAGCGGCGCGCTCGATCGAACGCGCGACGACTCGAGCAGGTGGAAGTCGATCAGGGTGCTGCCGGCGCCCGTGCAGGTCAGCACGACGTCGGCCCCGGCCAACGCCGACGACAGATCGCTGAACGGCACCACGCGGCCACCGATGCGGTCGGCGAGTTGTTCGGCGCGCGCTGCGGTTCGGTTGGCGACCACGATGTCGTTGGCGCCGGCGTGCACGAGCGCGGCGGCAATCCCCTCGCCCATCTCGCCAGCACCGATCACGAGCACGCGTCGACCGACGAGCGAGCCGAGCCGCTCTGTCGCCATCTCGACTGCGGCGTAGCTGACCGACGTGGTGCCGCGGCCGATCGAGGTCTCGGTGCGTGCGCGCTTGCCGGTCTCGATCGCGTGGCGGAACAGCAGGTTGAGCGTGGCCTTGGTGCCACCTTCTTCCTGCGCCAGTTCCCACGCCGAACGCACTTGGCCGAGGATCTCGCTCTCGCCGAGCACCGCCGAGTCGAGCCCGGCAGCGACTTCGAACAGATGGGTGACAGCCGCGTCGTCGTGCTGGCTGTACAGGTGGGGGTGCAGGTCGTCGGCGCCGAGGCCGGCCAGATCACAGAGGAAGTCGCGGATGTCGGCGTAGGCGCCGTGGAACCGTTCGGCGACGGCATAGATCTCCGTGCGGTTGCAGGTGCTGAGCACCACCGCTTCGCGGATGTTGTGCCGGCTGACGAGCCCGGCGATTGCCTTGCCCTGTGCATCGGCGGGGATCGAGAGGCGTTCCAGCAACGCCAGCGGCCCGGTGCGATGGTTGACGCCGATCACCACGATGGACATCACGGCCGCCTACGCGCTCGCCGGTCGAGTGGTGCCGACCGCGTGGATGGCGCCGCCGGCGCGGCGCTGCTCGTGATAGCTGAGGATCTGCAGTTCGACGGCGAGGTCGACCTTGCGCACCTCGATCGCCCGTGGCACAGCCAGCACGACCGGCGCGAAGTTGAGGATGCTGGTGACCCCGGCGCGGACCAGTCGGTCCGCGGCATCTTGGGCTGCACTGGCCGGGGTGGCCACGACGCCGATGCTGACCCGCTTGGTCTGCACGATCTGAGGAAGCTCGTCGATGTGGCGCACGCGCACGCCGCTGAGCACCGAGCCGACCTTGCCGTCGTCGATGTCGACGATGCCGGCGACGGGAAAACCGCGCTCACCGAAACCGCCGTAGCCGGCGAGGGCTTGGCCGAGGTTGCCGGCGCCGACGATGACGACCGGCCAGTCGTGCGTCAGGCCGAGCTCGCGGCGGATCTGGTAGACGAGATAGGCGACCTCGTAGCCGACGCCTCGCGTGCCATAGCTGCCGAGGTAGCTGAGGTCCTTGCGGACCTTTGCGGCGTTGACGCCGCCCAATTCGGCCAGCCGCTCCGAGGAGATGTTGTCGACGCCTTCGTCACCTTGCTCGGTGAGGATTCGCAGATACACGGGGAGCCGCGCAACGGTGGCATCGGGGATGCGTCGACGAGCGCGTTCGGGAGCCATAGCTGGAACAAACGTTAGGCACTCGTGCACACGTTCACAAAGCAGCAGGGCTCCGCAGGCGGAACTTTTGCCGAACTTTTCCCTCCCGGCGTCCATCCCGCTACCGTCGAACAGCGATGAACGCCGCGCTGGCCGCCGCCGCGACCCTGGTCGCAATCGGGTTCGCGTTGAGCACCTTCGATCGGTGGCTGCGCAAGCGTCGCCCGCACGACATGGCCTGGTCCGTTTCGTTGGCGCTGTTCGCACTGGGAGCCGGGGCGTTGTGGTGGGCCGCCGTGCGCGGCTGGAGCCTGGCAACGTTCCGGCTGTTCTACTTGGCGGGCGCAGTGCTGAACGTCCCGTGGCTCGCTCTCGGAACGGTCTACCTGCTGGCCGGCCGGGCGATCGGGGATCGCGTGCGCTGGTGGCTCGTGTTGCTCAGCGGTCTCAGCGCGGGTGTCGTGCTTTTCGCCCCGACCCGTACCGGCGTGAGAGGGACAGAGCTGCCGACCGGCAAAGCGGTGTTCGGCGTCGCCCCACGAGTGCTCGCCGCGGTCGGGTCGGGCGTTGCCGCGTTGGTGATCGTCGTCGGCGCGCTGTGGAGCGTCTACCGCTTGGCCCGACGGCGCGAGCCGGCGCTGCCGGGCGTGCGCCGTGGCGGCGCCTCCCCGAGCCAACTGGTCGTCGGGAACCTGCTGATCGCGGCCGGCACGATCGTGTTGTCCGCCAGCGGCACGCTGGCTGGGCGGCTCGGCAAGAACACCGCCTTCTCGGTCACGCTGCTGATCGGGATCGCCGTGTTGTTCAGCGGCTTCCTGGTGGCGTCGACCGTGCGTCGCCACCCGGTCGTCGCGCTACGTCAGCGAGCGGCGTAGCAACTTGCCGCTGACGTTGCGCGGCAACTCGTCGACGAAGAGGATCTTCGAGGGGCTCTTGTAGCGGGCGAGGTGCTCGCTGCACCATGCGATCAAGGTGTCTTCGTCGACCGACTTGCCCTCGCGCACGACGACCCAGGCCTTCACGGCTTCGCCGGTGTGCGGGTGCGGCACGCCAACAACACCGACTTCGGCGACGGCGGGATGTTCGGCGATCACGCTCTCGACTTCAGCGGGATACACGTTGAAGCCGCTGACGATGATGAGATCCTTGGCTCGGTCGACGAGGTACAGATAGCCGTCGTCGTCGGTCACGGCGATGTCGCCGGTGCGGAGCCAACCG
>JANMNE010000213.1:0-14525 GCA_031373785.1 Ilumatobacteraceae bacterium | reverse complement strand
GTGGTCTCCGCAGCCGTCGGTCGGTACAAGCGCGCCGGCCGGCCGTTGGGCGGCACGGCGAGTCGACCACGGAACTCATCTCCGGTCCCTTTGGTTTGGTCGCAGCTCGCTGCTCGGTCGCGGCGCGCATGGCCGCCGCTCCGGTCTCAGCCGCAGGTGGGATGTGCCGTGCGTTGAAATCGTTCAAGAAGGCGGTCAACTCGTCGTCCGCGAGGGGCCCGATCACGTCGCCACGATACCCATTCCCCGCGAGGCCACCGGTCGGTCAGTGGCCACGGCCGCGCACGCGGTCGATCTGACGACGGTCTCGCTTCGTCGGGCGCCCGGCACCGCGGTCACGGACGGCGATCGGGGTTTGGAAGATGTCGTCACGGTCGGGTGGCGGCGGGCTGTGATCCTCGAAGCACTCGGCGGCGGTCGCGGCAGCGACTCGCTTCGTGATGAGTTTGGTCACGTCGACGATCCGCTCGCGCTGGTTGACACGCGCTTCGACATGATCACCCACTCTCACCGCTGAGGACGCTCTCGCCGGCGCGCCATTGATGCTCACATGGCCGCCACGACAGGCCGCGGCGGCTCCCGAGCGGGTCTTGGTGATCCGCACGGCCTGCAGCCACTGGTCGATGCGCACTGAATCGATACGAGCAGTCTGGCATGGGCGCGGCTACAGCTGTTGCCTCGAACCCGTTGAGCTCGCTCGGGTGCGCGATGAGTACCCGTCGTACCGGAGTCGCGCCCGACCACGCTGGAGGTATCGTTCGTGGAATCCGAGCGCCGAGGCGTACGCGTCACGTTCGGGTACGAGATGAGGAGATGAACATGAGTCAGGCGACTGAACGAGCCGTCCTCGCCGGCGGCTGTTTCTGGGGAATGCAAGATCTGATCCGCAATCGTCCGGGCGTGATCTCGACGCGAGTCGGCTACACGGGTGGTGATGTTGCGAACGCGACGTACCGCAATCACGGCTCGCATGCCGAAGCAATCGAGATCATTTTCGACCCCGAGCAGGGGTCCTTCCGCGATCTGCTCGAATTCTTCTTCCAGATCCACGATCCGACGACGAAGAACCGGCAGGGCAATGACATGGGAGCCAGCTACCGGTCGGCGATCTACTACACCGATGAGGCGCAACGCGCCATCGCCGACGACACGATTGCCGACGTCGAAGCATCGGAGTTGTGGCCCGGCAAGGTGGTCACCGAAGTCGTCCCGGTGGGTCCCTTCTGGCAAGCAGAGCCCGAGCACCAGGACTACCTGCTGCGCTATCCGGCCGGCTACACCTGCCACTTCGTCAGGCCCAACTGGAAGCTCCCGCGCCGCGAGGCGAATGCCTGACCCGTCAGCTGCGGAAGTCGCCGGTGACGGCCAGCAATCAACGAAATTCACAGCTCGAAGGTTGTCATGGTCACACCGTTGCGGAGACGGTCAGAGCGCTGCCACGTCTTCGGGATGCGGCTCAATGCCCACGATCAGTCACGCCGGCATGGGTCGCGCGAACGATGACTCCCGCCCGCGATGCCGTCAGGCGCACGAGGATTCGCTCCAGAAGCGGGACGAGCAGGCGTGCTCCGGTGAAGGCGACCGTGCCGCCGAGCACCAGGCCGGCGAGCACGTCGAGCGGATAGTGGGCCCCGACGTACACGCGGGTGAACGCCATTGCGAGCGCAGCGACCGTCGCGATCAGCCCCAGTCGTCGCTCGACGAGGAGCAGGCCGACGGCGACGGCACCGACGGTCGTGGCGTGGTCGCTGGGAAATGAGAAGTCCGTGGTTCGATCGATGAGCACATGGACACCGGTCAGTGTCTGGTAGGGCCGGGCGCGGTCCACGGCGTTGCCGATGAGTTGCCCGATTCCGAGCGCGATGAGCGCAGCGGCACCGGCCCACAACGAACCGGCGATCGCTCTGAGATCGTTGCGATGGCGGGAACGAAGGAACGCGACGAGCAACAGACCGGCGAACGCCACGATGCCGTAGCCGGCGTAGAACCTCATCGGAGCGTGTGCCCACGACGTTCGATCAGCGAGCCGGTTGATCCACTCGAAGAGTGACGAGTCCATGGTGGTCAGTATGCAGTGCAGCGCACGTCAACAGCCCGCGTGCCACTCGAGGAACGAGGGCACGCGGGCGCTGGATCGGTCGAGGCGTGTCAGGACGTGGGCGTTCGGTGATCGCCCGAGTGCTGGTGGGATCCGGGTCAAGGTCGGAGACCTGATCGAGGCGACGTTCGTCAACGATCTGACGACGGGCAACACGCTGCACTGGCATGGCATCGCGTTGCGCAACGACATGGACGGGGTGCACGACCTGACGCAGATGTCGGTGGAGCCGTCGGGCAGGTTCACGTACCGGTTTACCGTCCCCGATGCTGGGACCTACTGGTTTCACCCGCACATGGGCCTCGAGTTGGACCGTGGGTTGTAGGGCCGTCAAGTTCACACCACCCGGCGGCACGATCGACCTCGCCGTACGACAGAACCCGGTACAACGACACGCAACGTTGACCGTGAGCGACACCGGACCCGGCATCCCCGTCGATGACCGCCCGCACGTGTTCGAGCGGTTCTACCGCAGCGAGTCCAGCCGCCCGATAGCAGGCAGTGGAATCGGCCTCGCTGTCGTGGCCCAACTGGTGAAAGCACACGGCGGCACGGTCGAACTCGACGACCCGACAGCCGGGACAGCAATGAAGCCGAGCTTCCCAACCGCCTAGTTCGGCCTAGTTGGGTGGTCGATCGTTTCCACGGCGACCGCTGCGGTCCCCCTTCAGGTGGACTGAGTCCACGGGAATCAGGTTTGCCAGTCGATCGGCACCATCGGGTCCGGCGTGTAAGAGCAGTAGGTCCCAGTGCGAACCCGTTGCTCGAGATGTGCGGCGGCCACGGGATGGTGTTCCGCGAGGCGTGCCAGTGCGTAGCGCACCGAGCGGGTGACGGCGGTGCGTGCCCGCTCGGCACTGCTGCCGGTGGTGCGTTGGCGCCCGGCGAGGCCGACTGCGCTGCGCAGTTCGGCGACCAGGTACTCGCGATCGCGCTCGGCCAATGCACGCCGTGCTGGGTCGTTCATGATCGTCGCTTCGTCGATGTCCTCCTCCACTTCGGCCAGCCGGCGCCGATAGGCAGCTCGAGCCTGCTCGTCGAGCATGGGCATCCCGATGGCTGACAGCCGGCTGGCGTCGCCGTGATCGCCTGTCGGCGCACCTGTGGAGAGGGTCCCGTTCTCGACGGCGACGAGATCGAGCACGTGGAACTCGCGATCCGGCTCGGCAAGCAGTCGCTCGATGTAGCGCAGGCCCTTGAGATCGCGAACGACGACGGCACGGCCACCCAGTCGCACGGTTCTGGTATCGCTCTCGCTGCAGAACACGGCGTGCACCGCCACCGGGGAGGTGCTCGGTGACGCTGGGGCGTGTCCACCCGCCAGCACCTCGTCGCACCGCTGCACCCAGCCCGCCGCGCCGAACGCATCGAAGGCGGCCCGCGCCGCCTGCCATTCCAGTCGCGCGCCCGCTGAGTTGCCGTCGCGCTGTCGGGCCTCAGCCAACACGGTGCGGGCGACCGCCGCGTCGAATGGGGCACCGAGTTCGGCCCACAGGGTCAAGGCGCCGGTGGCAGCGGCTTTCGCGCCGGCCAGGTCGCCGGCCAGGAGGCGGGCGCGCGCCTCGGCGAGCTGTGCCCCTGCCCTCAGCGACGGGCTGGGGAAGTGGTCGGCGATGCGGCCCAGCGCCTCCGCCGAGCGGCGCGCCGTCGGGAGGTCGGAAGCTGCAACTGCGATCTCCGTCTGCGCGTCGAGCAGTGGTGCCAGGCGCAGTTCGCCCGACGGTGGTCGCTCTTTCCACGGTATGTCGAACGGATTGGCGATCGCGTCCGCGATCAGCACCGACGCGGCCTCGACATCTCCCTGAGCAAGCCGCAGCAGCGCCAACCCGGGCTGGGCCGACCACGCCCTCTCGTGGGCTGCGAGGAACGCCTCCTCGGCGCCGACCAGATCGCCCTTTCGAAGGCGGATGTTGCCGAGCTCCACCATCGGCCAACCGAACTCGCGCCGCATCCAGGGGCGGAGCTCGTCGCACGCCAGCAGTGCCTCCTCCTCGGCGCGCTGGCACGGCCCGGTCACCCTGAGGAGCTCGGCTCGGTGGACGCGGCACCGGCCGTTGATGGCGCCAAAGGCAGATCCGTGCCGCCAGTGCTCCATGACGTCGGTCCACTCGACCGCCCGGTCGTGCAGCGCGAGCCCCTGTGCCGCGCAGATCAACTCGCAATACATCATCCCGGTGGTCAGTGGATCGACATCGCCAGACATGAGCACTGTGGCCACTTCGTCGAGCTGTTCCAACCCCTCTGCGATGTGGCCATCGAGCAGGGTCACGCGGGCGGTGGCCACCCGGCCTATCACCACCGCGGGGACCACACCGAGGCGTTCACCGAGGTCGATGGCGATCGCCGCCTGCACTCGTACGGCATCGATGTCGCCACACATGAAGCGTTCGTAGGTGCGCACCATGGCGACGAGCGCGTTTGCTGGAGCCTCGGGATTGCCGACCAGGAGCCGTTCGGCTCGTCGGACCCATCCGCGCACAGGGGCCATCAGCCCGGTGTCGATGAGCAGAAACATGGCGAGCATCGCTGCGGACCGTGCAGCGTCGACCGGGTCACCCTCTTCGATGTGCAATGCATACAGGTCTTCCCACGCGGACACGGCTCCCTCGAAGTCGCCGTTGCCGTATGCCGCTTGAGCCCGCAGTTCGAACCCCTCGGCCGATGCGGCTGCGGGACCGTTGGCCGCGAGCAGGTCGAGTGCCTGCTGCCATTGGGCCTGTCCGACAGCTGCTCGAGCCGCGTCGAGGTGACCCGGCTTGCTCATCGAAGTGGCTCCTCTCGAACGTTGTCGCGTTGTCACATGAATTGTCACGCCCTCTGGATGTCACAGAAGGTACCGGGGCGTGAGCCCGGTCGAGGAAAGGGGCCGACGATGACACCGATCGATCAGCTGTCGCAGATCGTTCCGGCATTGACTGGCGTGGTCGACCGGATCTGGTACGGACAACTGGACTCGCCCACCCCATGTGCGAAGTTCACCGTTCACGACCTGCTCGACCACATCCTCGTCGGTGGTGGCACGTTTGCCCCGCTCTTCCGAGGCGAGAGCCCAGCCGACGTGAAGGCGCCGGCCGTGTACGGCTGGGTGCCGGCCGTCGAACTGGCGGCAACGATGACGGATCTGCTCGCCGCCGTGATGTCGCCCGGTGCGCTCGACCGCGTGATCAATAGCCCGTTCGGTGAGGTCGATGGCGACACGCTTGCCCGGCTGGTGGCCTTTGACGGTCTCATCCACGGATGGGACCTGGCGCGGGCGACTGGTCAGACGTGGGCGCCCTCGATCGAGGTGGTGGTGGCGGTCGATGCGTTCGCGCGGCAGGCCATCACGCCGGAGATGCGCGACGGCGAGGCGTTCGCCAAGCCCACCGTCGCGCCGGCCGACGCCGATCTGCTCGAGCGCCTCGTTGCGTTCAGTGGTCGAACGGTCTGAACGCTGATCGGCACACAAACCCTGCACAACGACCACCTACACGAAAGAAGGACAACAATCATGCGTCTTCCCAAGGAAGAGATTCCCGTGGTGCTCGCCATCCCCGGTGCGACGGTCCGTCATCTGCCCGACTTCGGCACCGCGTCGGGCGTCATCGGCGCCGAGTACTTCAGCCTCGGCGCTGGAACCGACATCACACCACTGCTCGAGGGCCTCGAGGGTGACCTCTGCCAGGCGCCTCATTGGGGATACCTGATCTCCGGTGAGGTGGTGGTCACCTACGCCGATAGCTCGTCCGACCGTGTCGTCGGCGGCGACGTCTTTCACTGGCCGGCAGGCCACACCGTCCGCGTGGAGGACGACGCCGAGGTCATCCTCTTCAGCCCGCAGCACGAACACCTCGAGGTGATGGGCCACATGGCTCGCAAACTCGGCGTCGCCTGACGGACGACTACAGTCGGGCATCCCGAGGAGTCGACATGCAATCCCAGAGGACTTTCACCCATTGTTGACATCGACGGCTGTGGCGTTCGTGTCGACGTTGGGTCCACACGGCGAGCCGCAGGTGACGCCGATCTGGTTCATGTTCGACGGTGAGGCCGTGCGGTTCAGTCTGGTTGAAGGTCGCCAGAAGCTCCGGAATCTTCGACGTGACCCGCGGATCGCAGTGCTGCTCGCCGACCCGGGATGTGAGCTGGAACGTGACGTTTCCATCAAGTACGCGGGCGGCTGGACGGATGGTGAGGCCGCTGGAACGCCACGGTACGCCGCAACCGTTCACGTTGAACGAACAATCAATCAGCGAGGACACGGCGCAGCCTGAAGAGATGCGACCCTGCATCACGACGTGATCGGCGCCGGTCCGCTTCGATCAGCAGGGCTCCCCGCTTCTCTGTAACACCCGCGGATTACGTTCGCCGACATGGGAACGAACAACAAACAGCGCCGTGCCCCGAATCAGTTGGTCGAGAGCTAGCCCCAGCGCTGGGGATCGTCGGGGTCGATGCCAAGACAAAGCTTGCCGATCGGCTCGTGCGCGAGCAGTGTGTTGCCCGGGTGGAACCGGCCCATGCGGACGTCTCGGAAGATCTGCTCGAGGCGGTTGCCCTTGAACGCTGCGCTGCCACCGGAGAGATCCATGGCCCGATCGACGATCTCATAGGCCTGATTGATCACGAAGTGGCGTGCACCGATGAGGCGTATGGCCCAGTCGTCGTGCGGCACTCCCGTGGTCCAATCGGCGCACACGCGCTCCAGAAGCGCATCGCTGGCGTCGAGCGCGATGCGCATCTCAGAGACGAGGTGTTGGACCCCGGGGTGATGTGCCATCGAGTTCGTCAGTGCGATCGACCGGCGCGCGGGCATCCGGTCGATCGTGATATCGAAGGCTCGACGGGCAGCGCCCAAGTACACCGTGGAGAACCCCATCAGCGCCCAGGCGAACACGGCGACCTGGAAGAGGCTGACCCCTTTGAAGCCGGCGGGGCACACGAGGACCACGTGCTCGTCTGCGACGAATGCTCGCTCGAGAATGGTGTCGTGACTTTGCGTCGCGCGCATGCCGATGGTGTCCCAGGTTTCGATGATCTCGTAACCGGGGGACCTGCGCGGTAAGAACCCGTGGACGATCTGCGTGTTCGCTGGGTCGGAGGTGTCCAGCGCGTGGAACCCGGCAAGCGTCCACACCGGCGACAGGCTGCCGAACAGCTTGTGGCCGGTGATCTCCCAGCCTCCGGGCACCCGCACGGCCTTGGACGTCGAAAGAACAAGTGGGATGTCATTGCCAGCTTCACCGTGGAGTGCGGCGAAGATCTCGCCGTCTGCGGCCCGTTCGAGTATCCATTGACATGATGTGTTGCCGGAGCGGAGGAGATCGGCGGCGACGCCCGTCCAGTAGACGTGCATGTTGACAGCGAGCGCCGTCGCCGGCGCGTGGTACGCGAGCCGACCTTGCAGCCGTGCGACGGCATCCAGTCCCAGTCCGGAACCGCCGAACTCGGTAGGCACAGCAGCGAGCAGGTAACCGGATCTCCGCAGCTCATCCCAATCCTCGTCGAAGAAGCGGTTCTCCCGGTCGTAGTTGGCAGCTCGGGCGTCGAACCCTGCAAGCATCTCGTCCGTCAGGATGTCGGCAGCCGTAGCAATGGTCGTCATGTCAGCACAGTGCGCCGGCGACCCTCGACTCGCAAGTGGCCTGAATGACATCATTCAAAAGAATCTCGCCATTGACTGACCCGGCACGTAGCACGAGAATCGCGCTATGGCCGACAAGAAGCTGCCGCACGTCGTGGCGCTCGTCGGTGACGGCACGAGCATGTTCGATCTCGCTGTCGCTTACGAAGTGTTCGGTCACCGCCCTCCGATCGAGATCCCGTGGTATCGCTTCACGGTTGCGACCGAGCTGATAGGCCCCACCCGGTTGGACATCGGACTGAGCTTGACGATCGACAGAGGTCTCTCATCGTTTCGCACAGCCAACACGATCATCGTGGCCGGGTGGTCCGAAACGGCTGCGGTTTCGCAGCCGCTTGTCAACGCGCTGCGAAGTGCTCACCGACGAGGCGTTCGACTGGTGTCGTTCTGCTCGGGCACCTTCTTGCTCGCGGCGGCCGGTCTTCTCGACGGGCGAAGCGCAACCACCCACTGGCAGGCCACCGACCGGTTCCGATCCAAGTTCCCGACCGTTGACATCGATGACGACGTCCTGTACGTCGACAACGGCGACATCCTCACATCCGCCGGATCAGCGTCCACCATCGACCTGGCCATCCACATGGTGCGCAAGGATCATGGAACCCAAGTCGCCAACCTCGTTGCGCGCCAGCTCGTCGTTGCCCCCCACCGCCATGGTGGGCAAGCACAGTTCATCACCGCACCTGCGACGACCGTGACGCCGGAGAACAGGCTCGCCGGCTCGCTCGAGTGGATCATCGGCCACCTGGAAGAGGATCTGTCGCTCCAGACCATGGCCCTCAACGCCAACCTCAGCACTCGGCAATTTTCGCGCCGGTTCAAAGAGACTACTGGCGACACGCCCCACCAGTGGCTCATCCGGCAGCGGATCCTGCTTGCGCGCGAGCTCCTCGAGCAAGGCGAGATCTCCGTGGAGGAGGTGGCTCGACGTAGCGGCTTCGGGAGCACCGCGGCCATGCGACCACACTTCATCCGGTTCGTGACGACTTCCGCGGCAGCCTACAAACGGAGCTTCGCGCCCCACTGAGCGTCATCATTCACGCGGATGGAGAACCGAAATCGAACCCGTTGCGCCCACCAGTTGAGCCCGCCTACCGAAATCGCGCCCGACCGATCACAACGTCACGCCCGGCTCCGTGCGATGCCTTTGCGGCGGCAAGACCAGCAAGGCCAGCCCCGATGATGACGACATCGGCGCGCTCGGGCAGCGCCCGATGAGTCGTCAAGAGGCCGCCAGGCCGCGCACGATGCTGACCGCGCTGTGCGTAGGCACACCATCGGCCGGCTCGATCGACACGTCGACAATTGGATACATGGCCGGGTCGACTCCTGTCGGGATGGCGTAGTCGCCATCGCCGTGGAACGGACCCAAGGAGATCATGCCCTTGACCTGACGATCGATCAGCCACACCTCGACGTAGCTCGCTGGTTCGTTGGGCACACCGCTCAAGTCGATGTGGAGCCGGTACGAGCTACCCCGCCGAATGATCTCCGCGTTGCCCGACGATTGTGCACCGAGTGGACTCAGCCCTTTGTTGGTCAGGGCTGTTGATGCCACGACGTTGTCGCTCCTGCCTGCTGACCGGAGCAACCCTCCGCCTACGGCCAGGGCTGCGACCACGACGGCCGCGACACCGAGCCACGCTCGACGATGTGGCCGTCGCAGCGTGACAACTTCGTTCACCGGACGATCCATTGCGGTCGCGATCGCCGTCCACAACTCTGCCGGGGGTTGGTCGCGGTGAAAGTCCTCGTCGATCATTCGGCTGGCGATCGTTTTCAGCATCTGCATTTCAGTAAGGTCGAGTTCTGGTAGTGAGTCGTCATTCATCGGTGTCTCGGTTCGTACGTCCAGCAAGTGCGCGTTGCAGCGTCGGAAGGCTGCGTCGCACGTCGCTCTTCACCGTGCCGAGTGGCAGGTGAGTCTTGTCAGCGATCTGTTCGTGGGTCAGGTCGTGGAAGAATGCAAGCTCGACAACCCGTCGGGCGCGCGGCGCCAGCTCATTGAGAGCTTCTGTGAGCAGCATGCGATCGGCGATCATCGCTACCTCGTCTGTTCGAAGACCGGCCATCGCTGCACTGTCTTGGCCTGAGTCGATCAGCGGTTGGCGACCCTGACGGCGCAAATGGTCGATCGCCTTGTTGCGGGCAATCGCAATCAGCCAGCCGCCGAGGCCGCCACGGTTGGGATCGTATGAGTTCCGCGAACGCCACGCAGCGACGAACACGTCCTGAGCGACTTCGGTTGCGTCGTGATGCCCGACCGTGCGTCGGCAGAACGTATACACGAGCGAGCCGTATCGATTGTAGGCGCTACGCACGGCGGAGTCGCCTCCGTCGGCAAACGAAAGCTCCAGTTCATTGCGTTCATACATGCTGGCCGTGCTGTCGGGCACACCTCGACTGTATCGACGATGGACAGTGGCGGGCGAGAGCGCTCCGTCGCCTCGCGCACTGCCGGCCCCCGTATGGGCCGGCAGTGCGGGGGAACCAATGGTGATCAACTCGGCGGCAGGAGCACTTTGTCGATCACGTGGATGACACCGTTCGAGGCCTTGATGTCGGCGGTGGTGACGGTCGCATCGTTGATCATCACGGTCGAACCGCTGATCTTCACCTTCACGGTCGGACCAGCGACTGTTGCCACGTCTTTGCCGTCCATGGTCAAGACGTCGGCGGCCATCACCTCGCCGGGAACAACGTGATAGGTGAGGATCGTTTTCAGCTTGGCCGGGTCGGCAAGCAGCTGTTCCTTGGTGATGCCGAGGGTCTTCAGCGCGTCGGCAAACGCAGCATCGGTCGGGGCGAACACGGTGAACGGCCCGGGTCCGCTCAGTGTGTCGACCAAGCCGGCAGCCTTGACGGCCTCGACGAGGACCGTGAAGTTGCCGGCACCGACGGCAACATCGACGATCGTGTTCGGCTTTTCCGCCATCGCAGCCGTCGTCGTTGCAGCGGCTGCTGCTGGTGTAGTGGTTGGTGCGGCGGCCGCCGTGTCTTTCTTGTCGTCACCGCATGCCGTCAACGCCAAAATCGCCGCCAGACCGGCGGCGACCAAGGCCGCAGAAGCTTTCGTTGTTCTCATGACATGTACTCCAAATTCGTTGGGGGGGTGAGCCACGCCGAAGCGTGACCGGATGGTTGTGTCGTCATGAACTACGCCGAAAGCGGCAGATCTGGATGCAGCAGAAACACGAAGATGACGAAGTCCAAGAGGGGGTGTTGGCGAGCAACCTTCCGGTCAGGTCGCAGACAACATGCCCTCGAACGCTGCATCCAACGGTGGGGACTTCGTCGTACTAGTTCGAGAGCTGCGCAGCTCCAAATCCCTCACCGCTACAAGTATTGGAGATACACCATGAAGAAGAGCATTGCCGCCCTCGCCGCCTTTGGGGCGCTCGGCTTGGGTCTGTCCGTGGCCTCGCCAGCATCGGCTCACAGCGACGACCGTGAGACCGAGCACGAGACAGACCACGAAGCCACCCCGCCGCCGAGTCAGACGCTGGCTCAAATCCTGCTGTCGGACTCGGCTGGAGATGATGCCAACGGATTCGACAAGAACGCGAAGGACTTCGACATCGTCACCCAGGCCGTGTTGCTGTACCCAGATCTCGTTGCCGCCGCATCGAATCCTGACCTGAAGCTGACAGTGTTCCTGCCGACCGACGGTGCATTCCGCAAGCTGGTGCAAGACCTCACCGGGCAGCGACTGCGGAGCGAGTCGGAGGTCTTCGCGGGCGTTGCCGGACTCGGCCTTGACACGGTGAAGACTGTGCTGACGTACCACATCATCGCTGGCTCAGCTATCGACTACGCCACGGCCCGGCAAAGTGACGGGGCTGTGCTGACAACGTTGCAGGGCGGTACGTTGACAGTCGATGTGCGCGGCGGTTGGTACCGATCCGTCCGCCTGATCGACAACGATCCCGACGCCCGCGATCCGAGGGTCGTGTCACCCAATGTCGGAGGCGAAGCGACGAACGGCTTCGCTCACGGGATCGACCGAGTGCTACGCCCGATCAACCTCTGACGCCAAACGAGCTCAATCTCTACCCCACACACGGTTCGCCCCGGTCGTCACGACCGGGGCGAACCGCGTCATCGAGTCGATGAATGGCTGCTCAGATCAGTTCGCTGCGCTCGAGGCCAGAGTCGAGGCGAAATCTGCCATGCAAGCAAGCTCTTGGCAACGAGCGACAGCGTGCGTGCGCGTGGTGGGGCATCGCTCTCGTCGCTGCCGAGACCGGCATCGGCGCGATCGGTCTGGTCGGCGCGCTGGTCATGACGGTTCTCTTGCGGCGGGTGCCGGGGTGACCCTGCTGGAGCGCTCACCGGTGAAGCGCCGTCCCGGCTACGACGCCTACGTGGCGCGCACCAGCCCGTTCGTGCCGCGGCGACTTCGCGGCTGAGCAGCCGCGGTGTGACCTATCGTGATCGGTCCATGACCGCACCGATTCTCGCCATCACCCGCCGCATTCGCTCGACGCCGTTCTCCAGTCGCATCGAGGCGTTCGGCGTGCAGGCCTACACCGTGTACAACCACATGCTGCTGCCCACACGGCTACGCGGCGTCGAGGAGGACTACTGGCATCTGCGCCAATCCGTGCAGGTGTGGGACGTGGCCTGTGAACGCCAAGTCGAACTCGTCGGACCCGATGCCGCCCGGTTGGCCCAACTACTCACCGTTCGCGATCTGCGGTCCTTCAGCGTCGGGCGCTGCGGGTACGCGCCGATCGTCGACGACGACGGGCGGTTGATCAACGATCCCGTCGTGCTACGCGTCGACGATGACCGATTCTGGTTCTCGATCGCCGACTCCGACGTCGTCCTGTGGGCCGGCGGCATCGCCCGCAGCCTCGGGCTCGACGTGAAGGTCAGCGAGCCCGACATCTGGCCGCTGGCCGTTCAGGGCCCGAAGTCCGAAGATGTCGTTGCAGCCGTTTTCGGCGATGCGGCCCGGGCGATCAAGTTCTTCCGATTCGTACCACTTGCCTTCGAAGGGCATGAGATGTTCGTTGCCCGCAGTGGTTGGAGCGCACAAGGCGGATTCGAGATCTACGTCGACGACGCCGAGGTCGGTGGACGCCTCTACGACGCGTTGATGGCGGCCGGCGACGCTGACGGCATCGGGCCTGGCTGCCCCAACCTGATCGAACGCATCGAAGCGGGGTTGATGACATACGGCACCGACATCACACGCGACGACACCGCGTTGGAGGCCGGCCTCGAGGGTTACTGCTCGCTCGACGCCGACATCGACGCGATCGGTCTCGACGCGCTGCGTCGCCAAGCCGCAACAGGGGTGACTCGAAAGGTGTGCGGGTTGATGATCGCAGGAACGGCCGTCCCGGCACAGCGCGATCCGTGGCCGACGTTCGCGGTCGGCGCCACGATCGGCACCGTCACCTCCGCGGTGTGGTCGCCCCGACTCGAGACCAACGTGGCCCTCGGCATGCTCGCGGTCGAGCACACCGCTCCAGGCACTGAACTCACGGTCGCGACGCCCGATGGTGAGCGCCAGGCAATCGTGTCCGAGGTGCCATTTCCCGGAGCCTCACAGCGCTGATCGCGTGCCAGGTGCAGACGGCCACCCTGGCATCGTCTCATGCCCGCCCTCGGCGGAACCTCAGGCCGTCGAGGGTGAGGGCACCGCGCGCCCGATCACGTCGCAGATCTCCGCCTCGGTGACGATCTCGCAGCGGCACACACGAGACTGACACCCGGGTAACCCGAACAGTTGTCGAACCCTGGGCGCTGCAGTCCCGGCTGTGTTCAATCGGCGATGCGAGCACCGTCGTGAGGATTGAATAGGTGGATGTGTCCGACGTCGATCGCCAGCTCGACGGTGTCGCCGGCGGCGATATGTGATCGTGGATTGCAGCGGGCGACGAGGCGGCCGCTCCCGGACGACTTGTCGAGTGGTAGGGCGTCCTCGGCCGCGTCGCGCAGTTGCAGCGACGATGCGGCTACTGCGTCGATGGTGGCGTGGACCAAGAGATCGCTACCGAGGTGCTCGGTGAGTTCGACTTCGGCGCGCAACCGCCCTCCAGCGTGTACGGCGCCTGCCTTGGCTGCGTCCTCGATGTCTTCGGCGCGTATTCCGACGACGAGTTCGCGTCCTGCCCATTCGCGCAACCCAATCCGATCGCCGATGTCCATTGTTTGAGATCCGAGTTGGAGGGCCAACCTCGAATCGTTGGAGACGATCGTGGCCTTGAAGAGATTCATCGCGGGTGTGCCGATGAATCCGGCGACGAACAGGTTGTCGGGGTGGTCGTACATCTCAGCCGGCGTGGCTACCTGCTGCAGCACGCCGCGATTCATGACCGCGACGCGATCTGCCATCGTCATTGCCTCGATCTGGTCATGGGTGACGTACAACGTGGTGGTACCAAGGCGTCGCTGGATACGGGCGATCTCGGCGCGCATCTGAACTCGCAGCCTGGCGTCGAGGTTGGACAACGGCTCGTCCATCAAGAATGCGCTGGGCTCACGCACGATGGCCCGGCCCATCGCGACTCGCTGGCGTTGGCCACCGGAGAGCTGTTTGGGTCGCCGATCGAGGAGCTCGGAGATGGCCAGGATTTCGGCCACCTCCCGGGCGCGTTGAAGGCGATCGTTCTTGCCGAGCCCTTGCATCCGCAGGCCGAATGCCAGGTTGTCGGCGATGGACATGTGCGGGTACAGGGCGTAGTTCTGGAAGACCATGGCGATGTTGCGGCTGCGACTGGGAAGATCGTTGACCAACCGGTCGCCGATGCGGATCTCGCCGGCTGTGGGATCCTCGAGCCCGGCGACCATCCG
>JANMNE010000345.1:0-2864 GCA_031373785.1 Ilumatobacteraceae bacterium | reverse complement strand
AGGATGCGATCCATCGTCAGTGGACCGGCTGCCAGATCGAATACGGCCAGCACCTCATCAACGTTCTGCTCGTCGGGGAACGCGGTCGAGATGAACCAGTCCTGGATGTCGCGGTCTTCGACGCCGCGCAGCAGCACCCCGCTCGACGCGCCGAGTTGCCGGCCGGCCCGCCCGACCTGTTGGTAGTAGCCGACGGGCGACCCGGGCCCCTGAAAGTGCACGACGAAGGCGAGGTCGGGCTTGTCGTATCCCATGCCCAGCGCGGTCGTGGCCACCAATGCCTTGACCTCGTTGCGCTGCAAGGCGGCCTCGGCATCGAGCCGCAGATCTGCATCGGTTCCGCCGGTGTACGGCAACACGTTGTGACCGTGGCCGCGCAGCCACGTCGCGACGAGCTCGACATCGCGGACGGTCAGGCAGTAGATGATGCCCGTACCGGGAAGGGTCGGCAGCACCTGGTGGAGCCAGGCGAGCCGCTCGGCTGCCGCGGGCATGTCGATGACCTGCAGCGCCAGCCCGTCGCGGGTAAGAGGACCGCGAAGGACACGAATGCCGGCGCCCAACTGATCGGAGACGTCGGCAACGACGCGGTCGTTGGCGGTGGCGGTACATGCCAACACGGGGATGCCGGCGCCGAGCCCGGCGATGACCTGCGAGAGCCGGCGATAGTCGGGCCGGAAGTCGTGCCCCCAGTCGGAGATGCAGTGGGCCTCGTCGATCACCATCAGCCCCGGGCGGCGTCCGACGAGCGGCATCACCTTGTCGGCGAACTCGGGGTTGGCGAGACGTTCCGGTGAGACCAGCAGCAGGTCGACCTCGTCGTTGGCCACGGCCTCGGCCAACGCCTTCACCGTCGTGTCGGAGGCCGAGTTGACGGTCAGCGTGCGAATGCCCAACCGCTGGGCAGCCTCGATCTGGTTGCGGATCAGGGCGAGCAACGGGGAGATCAGCAGCGTCGGCCCGAACCCGTTCTGGCGCAGTATGTGCGTGGAGACGAAGTAGACCGCGCTCTTGCCCCACCCCGTGCGTTGCACCAGCAGCACCCGCTCGCGCCCGTTGACGAGTGCCTCGATCGCCTCACGCTGCCCCGGCCGGAACACGCTGTCGGCGCGGCCGGTCAGCGCATGCAACGCATCGAGCAGTTCGTCGGCCATGGCAGGCACCGTACGCCGTGGGTGTGACGAGGTGGCTCGGCGGTTGCGATTCTCTTTCTGTTGGACGTCGCCGATTGTGGGTACCTTCTGCATCGAACGGCGACGATACGAACCCGGAGGCTCCAGCGATGGCCAAGAAATCGAAGGCGACGATATTGGCCGGGGCATTGGCCGTGGCTCAGCAGGTGCTGGCGAACGAAGACGTTCGGCGCCGCCTGGCCGAGGCGCCGAGAGGTGTCATGGAGTGGGCCAAGAAGAAACGAGCCGAGCGCCGCACGGTCGGCGTCCGTAGGTTCGACCCCACCGCCCGCTTCGGTCAGAAAGGTCTCGAACGGCGAGTCGAGTCGGTCGCCGGGACGCTCGCCCTGGCGTTCCCCTCCGCCGACGACCCCGGCCGCGAGCAATTGACGCAAGCCATCCAACGCTTGCGTTTGGGACTGGCGGTGTCGAAGCCCATGCCCCTCATCAAGCGCAGACAAGCCAACATGCGAGTCGAGAAGGAACTCGGCGTACTGGAGTCCGCCCTGGTCGACGCGGTCCTTCCTCGGATCTGAGCCGCCGAACGGTTTCAGACCGCCTACACCGGTACCGGTATACTGAGGCCGTGGCTTCGGAGACGTACTCTCGGCATTTGATCCGCACGGCGCGACGTCAGTCCGGCCTCACTCAGCAAGCACTCGCCAAGCGCGCCGGCACCAGCCAAGCAGCGATCTCGGCATACGAGTCGGGCCGAAGATCGCCGTCGGTCGACACCCTGTGTCGCATCCTCGGCGCCGCCGGCTTCGAGGTTCGCATGCGCCTCGCCGAGCCCGACACCCACGATGCCGCCCAGGTGATAGCCGAGTCCCTCGTGCCGGAGGATCAGGTGATCGCCCATACGGAGAGCGAGCGAACCCGGGTCAGCCGCCGCAAGGTCCATGCCTGACCTCGACCCGGTTGCGATGGTCCGCGTGCTCAACAAGCACAGAGTCCGCTCAAGGCGTTCGATGAACTCGAAGCAGGGCTCTACACCGCTGAAGAAGGTGGCAGTTGGTTCCCTCGACTCCCCGTCGACAACTGGGCGCAGCACGACACCCTTCACCTGATGACCATCCGCGGCCCGCTCGACATCGTCTTCACACCCGACGGTGCGTCCCGCGGCTACGACGACCTCGCCCCTGCTGTCGAACCCTCACCCTCGGCGGTGAGCCTCTGCTCGTGATCACGGCCGCAACGTAGGTGGCTCTGCAACAAGCCTCGGGCCGCGCCAAAGACCTCGAACACCTCGACATGTTCTACGAGTCATACGGCAGATGCCCTCCGTGGTCATGCCGATCGCGACTCAGATCCGAGTGCTCAGTTCCGCGCTCGACTTCGACAATCCGCAAGGAGATTCTGATGCCTGACACCTCGCTCCGAGCCACCGAAGCTGCCCGCCGCCTTCAGATACCAACGCAAGAGCTGCTGCGTCTTGTCCAACCGAAACAGATCCGGCACATCATGATCGACGGCATTGCACATGTACCCGAGGACGCTGTCGAGGAGTACCGCATGCGCATAGAGTCCTGAGGGCACGCTCCTTCCCGGTCGTCGACCGAGTGAATCATGGACACCGATCCCTTCGGTCCAGAAGGGCAAGAAAGCCCAAGCGGCCCTCGACTTCGACGCAACCGGCGAGCGCCGCGAAGCCAACAGCTTGGTCAACGACATTCGTCGCGAGGTCGATCTGTG
>JANMNE010000331.1:0-3491 GCA_031373785.1 Ilumatobacteraceae bacterium | reverse complement strand
TCCTTGGTGGTGTCGATCCTGGAGATGATGATGATCCCGAGTGCGAACAAGGCACTGCCCATCACCGCGATGATCGCCTCTTGCCCGAGGCGCTTGCTGGCCGAGAACAGGATCAACAGCACGGCGATCACCACGCCGGCGCCGAGTGCGCCCAGCAAGATGTTGGCGCCGGCCGCGTAGGCGATGCCGACCCCCGCCAAGGTGCCGTGCGACATCGTGTCGCCGAGGTTGGCCATGCGCCGCAACACGATCCACGTGCCGACCACCGGGGCGACGACGCCGATGATCGCCGCGGCGACGAGTGCCTTGAGGTACTCGCCCTGCAGCACGCCGGTGGCCAACACTGCCGCGCTCACGCCGGGGCCGCCGACCCGAAGGTGCGGTCGAGCACGTCGGCGGCCAGCACGATGTCGGGCGGGCCGTCGCCCAGCAGGCGACCGTTGATCGCCATGCACCGTTTGAATCGCCGTCGAGCCAGGGCGAGGTCGTGTGTGGCGATCAGCAAGGTGGACCCGTGATCGACCAAGCGCTCGAAGACCTCGAACAGCTCGGCGGTCGAGGGTTGGTCGACACCACTCAGTGACTCGTCGAGCATCAACACCGACGCCTCTTGCGCCAAGGCCCGTGCGACGTACGCGCGTTGCAGCTGACCACTCGAGAGCTGGTTGAGCGAACGCGACTCGGTGCCGTGGAGGTCGACCAGCGCCAACATGCGCAACGCTTCGTCGCAGTCGTGTGATGACGGGCGTTCGTACCAGCGATGGAACCGTCGCCGACCGGCCAGCACGAGCTCGCCGACCGTGATCGGGAACGTGATGTCGGAGTCACTGCGCTGGGGGATGTAGGCGATGTCCATCCGGTCGGTGCGGCTGTGGCAGTGCACACCGTTGACCTCGACCTCACCCGTGTGGTTGACCAAACCGCAGATCGCCTTGAACAGCGTGCTCTTGCCGGCGCCGTTCGGGCCGATCACGCCGATCAGCTCGCCGCGGCCGACGGCGAAGGAGACATCTTCAAGCACCACGGTGTCGCCGTAGCCGACCCCGAGCTGGATCACCTCGAGGACCGCGGGGAGGTGGGTGGCAGATGCGGTCACGACTCGACCATATCAAGAATGAGATCGATTCTCAATATCAAGTGACGATCACTGCGTTACGATGTCGATCTGTGAAAGCCACTCCGATCGACGGCGTGACCACGCGTGCGTCGACGACCCTGAAGAAGGCGGGCCAACGGCTTACTCGCCATCGGGTCGCGGTCATGGCGACACTACGCACGTCGAATCGACCGGTGACCGCAGACGAGGTCGCCAAGATCTCCGGCGTGCCGCTGTCGACGGCCTATCGCAACCTCGCCGAAATGTGTGATGCCGGAGTCGCCGTGCGGGTGGGCGGCGCGGACCGTACCGACCGCTTCGAGATCGCCGAATCGCTGACCAGCCATCACCATCACCACCTCGTGTGCACCGAGTGCGGCGTCGTCAACGACTTCGACCCCAGCCCGCAACTCGAGCGGTTGATCACCAAGGAGATGCAATCGCTCCTGACGTCGGCAGGGTTCGCCGAGTCGCACCACCTGTTCGACGTTCACGGCATCTGCGGCGATTGCCGAACGCTCTCGTCATAGCGGCGTCGGCCGCGAGCGGCGTTCTCACACTCCGGCGATGACCCGGGACGGGTGGGCCACCACCGGAGTGGAGGTACCGAAGGTCGCTGCCTCCCTGGGAGCGACGGTAGGCCTCCCTAACATCAATTGCAAGTCATGCCCGCCAGGTTGTTGGACTATTCTCGCGACTGATACGCGTTCGTAGCTCAATGGATAGAGCATCTGACTTCGGATCAGACGGTTGGGGGTTCGAGTCCCTCCGGACGCACCGAGAAATTTGTGACTTGACCAGCGATGATATGATGCGAAGGTCTCTCCAACGGAGAGGCCTTCGGCCATTTTTCGGCTGATGTATGAGAAACGTATGAGGAAGTATCAGGGAGGACACCGTGACGTGGAAGCCGACCGGGCACCCAATCGTGCACCAGCAACGCGATCGTTGGGTCGTGCGAGTCAACGGGATCGAGACCAGTTCAGGTAAGGCACGACCGCGCCAGCTCGGTACCTTCCGCTCGAGGCGCGCTGCGCAGCAAGCAGCTTCCGAGTTCGGCGCGTCCGGTGAGGTCGGCTCCGATCGGTCGACCGTCGGATACGTCGTCACGCAATGGGCCGAGTCGCGTACCGACATCGGTAACAAGTCGCGGTTGCAGTACGAATGGGCGGCAGGTCACATCAGTGCGGGGATCGGCTCGGTGCGCATCGACCGTCTCGACCGCACCGACATCGCCCGCTGGCTCGACGGTTTGGCTCAGGGTGGTCATCTCTCGCGTCGCAGCATCAGCATCTGTCGCACCGTGTTGCGCGCCGCGCTCGCCGATGCCGTGGAGGCCGGCGAGCTTCGCCGCAGCCCGGCCAGTCGTGTGGCGATGCCGCGCAACGTCGTGAAGGTGCGCGCCGAACGCGAGGTCGAAGCATGGGAAGAGTCCGACCTGCAACGCTTCCTGGTCACGACTTCGAGTCATCGCTGGGGAGCGCCACTGCGACTCGCCGCGTTGTACGGGTTACGGCGCAGCGAGCTGTTGGGATTGCCGTGGTCGGCGGTCGACGTGAAGGCCGGGACCGTGCGTATCGAGCAAGCGTTGATCGAGGTCTCGGGAAAGGTGGAGTGGAGCGCCGGCAAGAACGAACGCTCGCGCCGCACGATCCCCATCGACCCGGCGACTGCCAAGGCACTCGCTGCGCATCGGCGGTTCCAGGCCGAAGAGCGCCTTGCTGCCGGACCGGAATGGATCGACATGGGACTCGTCGTGACCAGCAGGACCGGCAACCGGGTGGCGCCGAGCAACTTCGATCAGACCCTCGCTCGCTTGGTGAAGCAGGCCGGCGTGCCGCGGCTGACGTCGCACGGCTTGCGCCACACCGCCGCGACCCACATGGTCCGCCACGCCGCAGACCTGGGGGAGATGCGCGCCGCGGCGGACATCCTTGGCCACAGCCCCGACATGTTGATGAAGGTCTACGCCCACGCACTGCCGGAGTCAGTTCGAACCGTCACCGACAAGATCGGCCAGCGAGGCGCCGTGGCCGAGACGACGAGCCGAGCGTGAATTGTTGGCCGTCGGTGCCGGGGACGATGTTCGATCGTGTTGCACCACTTGGTAAATTCGTCGAAGTCGACCATTGACGCGCAACACCCGGCTACCCACCGTCCGGAGGGCTCACCGGGTGCACTTCCCGCAGCTACTGCTACGGACATCCTCAATGATGCGCGACTTGACAGGAGATTGCAACCAGACGAGCGCATGTGTCGCCCGCCAGCATGATGGGACCACTTGTCCGTCAGTGTGATGGGACCGGGTCGGGGGTGTCAGTGTCGGCGTGGTGATGATGGTTCGGCGGGGTGGCTGGTGTCAAGGGTGGGTCGTTGGCGTCGCCGGTAGGACTCG
>JANMNE010000199.1:0-19392 GCA_031373785.1 Ilumatobacteraceae bacterium | reverse complement strand
TGCCTCGAAGACTTCGTGGTCGGCGACGTGTACAAGCACTGGCCCGGCAAGACGATCACCGAGTACGACGACCACCTGTTCTGCATGATCACGATGAACCACCATCCGTTGCACACCAACGACTGGTTTGCCGCAGAGAGCGTGCAAGGCCGCAACGTGGTCGTCGGCAACCTCGTCTACTCGTTGGTGTTGGGGATGAGCGTGCCCGACGTCAGTGGCGCGGCGATCGCCAACCTCGAGGTCGAGACCCTGCAGCACAAGTTCCCGACGTTCCACGGCGACACCATCCACGCCGAGACGCGGGTGCTCGATGTGCAGCCGTCGAAGTCGAAGCCTGACCGCGGCATCGTCACCGTCGAGAGCAAGGGGTTCAACCAGCACGGGCAGGAGGTGTGCTACTTCCGGCGCCGGGTGATGGTGTGGAAGCGCGACAGCGTTCCGGCACGCCGTCGACCGTACGACGATCTCGACGTGTGGGCGGACTAGCTCCAGCGAAGGTCCTGCAATGGGGACTGCCTCGGCTGCGCGATCTGCCGTGGCGCCACACCCGTGATCCGTGGTCGATCCTCGTCAGCGAGGTGATGCTGCAACAGACGCAAGCAGCGCGCGTGGTGCCGAAGTGGCAGGAGTTCATTGCCGAGTTCCCATCGCCCGAAGCGTGCGCCGATGCGTCGCTCGGAGATGTGCTGCGTCTTTGGCAGGGGCTCGGCTACCCGCGCCGGGCGCGAGATCTGCACGGTGCGGCGAAAGAGATCGCTGCCCTCGGCGAGTTCCCGTCGACCCTCGACGCGCTGCTCGCTCTGCCGGGCGTCGGCGGCTACACGGCCCGTGCCGTGCTCGCGTTCGCGTTCGAGGCTGACGCCGCCGTGGTCGACACCAACATCGCCCGGGTGCTGGCTCGCGTCGCCGGCAGCCGCTTGACACCCAAGCAGGCGCAGGCGGCCGCCGACGCTGCGCTGCCTCGCGGCGAGTCGTGGGCATGGAACCAGTGCCTGATGGATCTCGGTGCAGTTCTGTGCCGACCGACCACGCCACAGTGCGACGCGTGCCCGGTGCAGTCGTGCTGTGCGTGGAGGGGACGAGGCATCGACCCGGCGATCGGGTCGGCGGGTGTCAGTGGTCGTCAGGCGCGATTCGATGGCAGTGACCGTCAAGCTCGTGGCCGATTGATGAAAGCCCTGGGGGTAGGGCCGATTGCCCACGATCAGTTGGCAGCGGTGATGGGGTGCGACGCCGATCGAGCGGTCGGGCTGGCGAGCGACATGGAACGCGAAGGACTGGTGACGACGGTCGGCCTTGCAGTGCGACTCCCATAATGGTATGCTCAGCGAGTGTCAACACAGCTGGCAATTCGACTACCGGATGAGCTGATCGCCGATCTCGACTGGGTGGTGATTCGCCTCAAGTACGACAGTCGCGCCGAGGCGATGCGCGATGCGTTGGTCAGGCTGATCGATCAGGAGCGTCGCCGGCAGATCGGTGAGCAGATCGCCGAGGCGTATCGGCGAATGCCGCAGACCGAGGAAGAAATGGCTGATATCCCATTTCAATCGTGGGATCTCGACGACGACGACGACTGGTCGGACCTTCTGTGAGGCAGGGCGAGATCTGGTGGGCTGAACAACCCGACGAGAAGCCTCGCCCGTTCATCGTGCTCACACGCGACGAGGCGATTCCCGTGATGCACTCGGTATTGGTCGCACCAGTGTCGCGCCGTCAACGCGGCATCGCCACTGAACTGATACTCGACGAGCGTGACGGCATACGGACAGAATCGTGTGCGAACTTCGACAACCTCAGGACGATTCGAAAGGCACATCTCACTCGTCGGGTCGGCGTGCTCGACGTCGGCCGATGGGTCGAGGTGTGTGCGGCGATCCGCGCCGCGATCGACTGCTGAGCTATCCCGCGGTCACGTTGCAGTGGTGATGGCTGCGACGATCTCGTCGAGCGCCGCGTCCGCGTAGGCGACCATTTCGTCGTCGGTGCGGTCTTGGATCGGGTGGGGTGTGAAGACCCGGGCAACCGTGGGAAAGCCGAGCGACTGCGACTGGGCGATTGCCGCATCGACGAACTGCGCGGACGCGACGAACACTGCGGGCACACCGCGGGCCTCGAGATCAACGATGTCGTGCACACTGCACGACGTGCAACTGCCTCAATCGGCGAGTGCCTCGATGACCAGATGGCACTGGGTGGAGATCTCGTGGCGGAGATCGACGGGCGCAGGCTTGGCGAACGTCGGCTTCTTGTAGCGCAGCACGGTGGCGCCCATCTCGGTCAATCGCTGCTCGAGCCGGTTCAAGAACACGTCGCCTCGCGGCTTGGAGATGTCGAGCAGACCGACCGTCTTGCCGCCGAGAGAAGCAGGCCTCGGCAGGAGGGCGCGCTCCAGCACGGTGCGTTCGCTCGTGGGATCGAGAAGCAGCTTGGTCATCGCCCAACCTTCCTGGTCACCGGCTGCGAACCGGTGGCACCATTCGCCCAGCCGCCAATCATTGCAGAGAACAGCCCGGCGCCTCCGCCGGCATACGCCAGCAGCAGACCGTCGGCGCGGAACTTGCCGAGGGTTTCGCCGGCCAACCACTGTGGTATTCCCTCTGCCATGTCGCCTGCGCCACGTACGAGCTCACTTCCTGGGAGCTGCAGCCGGCCGTGCAACTCGGCCAGCAGCCGGTCGCGGTCCCATCCGGCGTCGGCGAAGACTCGGGCGTGCTCCGGGCCGACCACCAGCAGGCAGTCGAACCCGATCACGAGCTTCGGATGATGAGCCGTTCGCAAGCACGCGGCGAAGGTGTTGGCCAGTTGGTCGGCGTCGCGGGCCAGCTGGTCGACGATGCAGCGTGGACCTTCGCCGGCAAACACGGTGACGGTGTCGTCGTCGGGGGCGAACCCGCGGCTGACCGACAACGAGGTGAACGGCGAGCCGATCTCGTCCTCGGCGAAGCAGAAGCTCAGCTTGCCGGGATTGCCGTGCGCCGCTCGGTCGACTTCGCCGGGTCGTCCACCCCCGATGTTGCGCACGACCAGTTGCAGGGCCCGACCAATCGTGAGGTTGGCGCGGTTGCCCTGGCCGAACACGTTGACGCCACTGTTCATCCCGATCGCACGTGTGCCCGGACCGTTGCAGATCAACACCGGCCCGACGGGCATGGTGGTGGCCAGCACGCCGTGGATGTTGAACTCGTCGGTGCACACAGCTTCGAGCGCGGCGAGCACCCAGGGCAGGTGTTCCGGCTTGCAGCCGGCCATCACGGCATTGATCGCCACCTTCTCGACCGTGACCTCGACGAGATCGGGGGCGACAACGGCCACGACTTCGTCGGGTGCACGGCTGGTGCCGTCGAGCATCCGCAGCACTCGTTCCTCGGTCGGCGGGGTCACTGGCAGGCCATCGGTCACGCCCCGATCGAACAGCACCTCCATCTCGTCATCGAGGTCGGCCAACTCCAGGCGGCGCGATCGCAACACGCCCCCGCCGAACCGGGCGCGCAGCGAATCCGCCACGTTGGGGTCGACGCTCATCGAGCCGCAGCCGGGTCGCATCACCGGCAGGTCGGCACCGAGGTCGTCGACGCCGGTGATCCGTTGCCAGTCGGCTTTCAGCCAGCCGGCAGTGCGCTCGACCTCGCGGCCGTCGACGACACGGATCAGGGTTGGCACGGTCTCGACATCGTGGTGCCAGCTGATTGCCAGGTCGCTATCGTGAGTCGGGTGGCAGTCAGCCGGAAAGGTCGGGTCGTCTTGGGTGAAGATCGTTGCATCGAACTCGGCGAACAACGGGGCGACCATCTGGCAGGTCTCGCATTCCCGCTTGACGATCACCACGAGTCCCTCGGGCAGGGTGGGCCGTTCAATACGCATTGCAGAGTGCTCGACCATCCGACGAAACGTAGCCCCGTGCGACGTACGTCACGTTGACTGGACTTTCCCTGATGATGAACGCCGCATAACGTGCCAGGTCTTGGGGATCACTCAGTGATGCGCGTCACGTTCCATGGAGTCCGCGGCTCAACGCCGTGCCAGAGCGATGACATTCGCCGGTATGGCGGTAACACGTCGTGCGTGTCGGTCGATGCGCCGGGGCAGGCACCGTTGCTGCTCGACATGGGCACGGGCCTTCGCTACTACGGCAAGCGCGTGCCGGTCGACGAGCTGTTCCGGGGCAATTGCCTGCTGACCCACCTGCATTGGGACCACGTGCAGGGCCTCCCGTTCTTCGCGCCGCTGTTGCGCGAAGGCTCCTCGCTCGACGTGTACGGGCCGGCGCAAGACGATGGCCGCACGCTCGAAGATGTCGTGTCCGTCACCATTCGCCCGCCGCTCTTCCCGGTCAGCGTCGACGAGTTGCCGGGCTCGGTCACGTTTCACGACACGGCGGACACTGAGTTCGCGATCGGTGACTACAACGTCACGGCTCGCTTGGTGCCGCACCTCGGGCCGACACTCGGCTTCCGGGTCGAGTTCGACGGCCACTCCCTTGCCTACCTGTCCGATCACCAGCAGCCGTTCGACGGCAGCTTCTCCGTGGCGCCCGGGCCGATGGAGCTCGTCGAGGGTGTCGACCTGTTGATCCACGACGCGCAATACACCCAGACCGAATTTGCGGCGAAGTCGACGTGGGGTCACTGCACCATCGACTATGCGGTGTGGCTGGCGGCAGAGGCCGGCGTCAAGCGGTTGGCATTGTTCCATCACGACCCGGCCCGTCGCGACGACGACCTCGACGAACTCTTGCGGTGTGCGACAGCAACCGGCGAGCGTCGCGGTGTCGAGGTGATCGCGGCCTCGGAGGGGCTCGTCGTCGAAGTTGCCTAGCGTGGCGCAGTGATCGTCGTCGTCAGCGTGCTGCTCGGCGCCGTGTTCGTGACGTCGGGTGTGATGAAGGTGGCAGCTCCCCGGCAGTGGCGCACGCAGTCCGCCGGCCTCGGTGTGCCCGGCGCGGTGGCGACGGTCGTGCCGTTCGCCGAGCTCGTCGTCGGTGCACTCCTCGTCGCCCAGATCGCTCGACGGCCCGTCGCCGCGGTCGCAGCAGGACTGCTGGTGGCCTTCACTGTGTTGCTGACGGTGCGTCTCCTGCAGGGCCGCCGCCCACCGTGCGCCTGCTTCGGCGCCTGGTCGAGCAAGCCGATCGGGTGGGGCAACGTCGCTCGCAACGTCGTGTTCCTCGGCCTCGCGGCAGTGGTGTTGCTGCGCCTGGTGTGATCAGACCACGTTGACCAGAAAGGTCAGCGTGCGTGCTTCTTCTCGCCAGAGGTCGTAGCGCCCGCTCGGGCCGGCATGGCCGGCGCCCATCTCGCAGCGCATCAGCAACGGCGCATCGTTGGTCCGGACGGCACGCAGCTTGGCGACCCACTTGGCGGGCTCGTGGTAGCTGACCCGCACGTCGTTGAGCCCCGCGGTGATGAACAGCGCCGGGTAGTCGCGCGGCGTGCTCTGATCGTATGGCGAGTAGCTCAGCATGTAGCTGGCGAGCGGCTCGGTCGAAGGATTGCCCCACTCGTCCCACTCGGTGATGGTCAGGGGCAGTGTCTCGTCGTACATCGTGGTGACGACGTCGACGAACGGGACCTCGGCGACCACGGCTGCGAACAGTTCGGGGCGCATCGTCATGCAAGCGCCGACGAGCAGGCCGCCGGCGCTGCCGCCGCGGATGGCGATCCGGCTCGGCGATGCCCATTGGTGTGCGGCGACGTGTTCGGCCACCGCGATGGTGTCGAGGAAGGTGTTGCGCTTGTTCAGCAACTTGCCGTCGAGATACCAGCGTCGACCCAGCTCGCCGCCACCTCGCGGATGAGCCAGGGCCCACACGAAGCCGCGGTCGAGCAGCGACAGCCGGGCCGGACTGAACCACGGGGGCTCTGACGACTCGTAGCTGCCGTACCCGTAGATCAGGCACGGCGCAGTGCCATCCACGGCGGTGTCGACATGCCGGACCAGGTCGACGGGCACCAGGGTGTCGTCGTGCGACATCGCCCACTCTCGGGTGGCGGTGTACTTCGTCAAGTCGACACCCGGCACATGCGTCTGCTTCAACATCGTTCGCTCGCCGGTGCGAACGTCCTCCTGGTAGATCGTCAGCGGCGTGGTGAGTGACTGGTACCGGTAGCGGAACACGTCGGTGTGCCACTCCGGGTTGGCGTCGATCTCGACCTCGTGCGGTTCGGCACCGAGATCGAAGACCCGCTCCTCGGTGTCGTCGTCGAACAGCACGCGTAGTCGCTGTTGCGCCTCGCTCCATTCGTGCAGCACGAGATGACCGGCGAACGGCTCGACGGCGACGATCCGTCGACCGGGCTGGTGGGCGACGAGTTCGGCCCACTCGGACGGCTGGTCGATCGGCGCGGTCATGACCCGGAAGTCCTCGGCGTCGAGGTTCGTCAAGACCACGAGTCGATCGCCCCAGTGGTCGACGGAGTACTCGATGTCGTCGGTGCGCGGACGCACGCTGAGTGGCTGCTGCTTCGGTTCCCGTGCCGGGATCAGCAGCACCTCGGAGAACGTCTTGCAGCGGGTGTCGATGATGATGTACTGCCCGCTGCGGCTCAGTTCGACGTAGACGTAGAACCGCTCGTCGGTCTCTTCGAAGACCAAGACGTCGTCGCTCTGCGATGTCCCGAGATCATGGCGCCAGACCTTGAACGGGCGCATTGCCTCGTTGGCTGTGACGTAGAAGACCGAGGCGTTGTCGTGCGACCAGGCCGTTCCGCACCAGGCGACGTCGTGGACCTCGTCGTCGGTGTCGCGACCACTGAGCAGATCGCGTACGCGAAGCGTGTACTTCTCGCCGCCTTCGAGGTCGGCGCTCCATGCCAGCAACTGCTGGTTCGGGCTGACGTCGAAGGTGTCGACCGAGAAGAAGTCATGGCCGTCGGCCTCGAGGTTCTCGTCGAGCAGAACCGTGGATGTGGCGTCGGCCGCCGACCGGCCTCGGCAGTGGATCGGATAGTTCCGGCCTTCCTCGGTTCGTGACGTGTACCACCACTCGCCGTCCTTGATCGGAGCGGTGATGTCGGTCTCCTGGATGCGCGATTTGATCTCGTCGAAGATGGTTTCGACGAGTTCATCGCGCTCGGCAAACCATGCTGCCGAGAACGCGTTCTCCGCTTCGAGGTAGGCGATGGTGTCGGGATCGTTGCGATCGCGGAGCCACGCCCACGGATCCTCGACCCGCCCGGTCGGGCGATCCCACTGGTGTTCGATCTGCTTGGCAAGGGGTTCGTGCACGCCGATCACAGTATCCGTCGACACCGATTCGTTGCCGCGCCGCGCCGCCACGGTAGGGTCAGCGCTGTCATGCGGGTGTGGATCGATCAAGACTTGTGCACTGGCGACGGGTTGTGTGTCGACCATTGCCCCGACGTGTTCGTGCAGCTCGAGGACGGGATCGCCTACGTCGCCGAGGCCGAGTACGTGCTCAACGATCCCGGGGGCGGCGGCAGCCTGGCCAGGGTCGATCCCCGCAACGAACAAGCCGTCATCCACGCCGCGCTGGCGTGCCCCGGCGAGTGCATCTTCATCGACGTGCAGCAGGTCCAAGCCGCCTGAGCCCGGTTCATCGGGCAAGCCCGTTCCTGCGCGCCGCCTCCGGCGCCGACCGCGGACGACCAGTGCCACGGTCAACAGCGAGATGATGACGACCAGCACACCGGCAGCGGCGAGCGCGGTGCGTTCTTTGCCGAGCGCCGGCGCATCGTTGATCACATCGGTCACATGCGCAGCAATGGTGCGCACTTCGTCGGTCTTGCCGGCTGCGAGTGCCGACGTTGCGTTCGCCAGGTCGTCGGCCAACTTCGTCCCGATCAACCCGACCCCGCCGAACACTCCGTCGTTGGCCGCCTCGGCTGCGGCCGCGTCGTTCAGCTTGTTGGTGGCGTCCAATTGGTCCGCCACCATCGCGGCCGGCTTGCTGAGGTCGCCCTCGTCGTTCTCGTACGCAGACTCCAACCCTGCCGGTGGCGTCACGCCGATCTCGGCACTGGCCGTCGCCAGTTCGTCGCGCTTGCCGAGGATGTCGTCGGCCGCCTGGATCAGATCCTCGGCGGCGCCGAACGACCACGATGTCATCGCCCGTCGTATTGCCAACGGTGGAGCCCAGTTGCCGCCGGCGACCTCGAGCGCGTGGTAGTCGGCGCGCGTCGTGGTGCGCGTCGCCAACGCGTCGACATCGCTGCTCGAGGCGACGAACTCCTCGATCAAGGCATCGGCCTTGGTCGATCCGCCGACCTCGTCCACCAGGTCGAGATATCGCTTCCAATCGGTGCGTGCACCCGTGAGCTCCGCCGGACCATCGCCGACGTACGGGATCGTGGCGTGATCGATTGCCGAGAACACGAGTCGGCTCTGGTCGACGCCGATCTCGTCGGTGATCTGCGACACCACCGACCATGACGCGTTGTATCCGTAGCTCTCGACGGCGTCGGCCCCGTCGACGAGCCGCGGGTTGCCCCAGTCGTTGAGGTGGATCGAACCGACGCCGGCGCTCTCGACGGGGTCCGGTCGTGTTGCCGTTCCACCGAGGCTCACCATCGCCAAGCTGGCGTAGGTCTGGGCGTAGCCCTCGCTCAACCAGCGATCGGCGAACCACTTCTCCGAGAACCAGGCGTGCGACAACTCGTGCAGCGCCACGCCCTGGTCGAGATCCTCGCCGATCTCGATCTCGTTGTTCGTTGCGCTGAACCACCCGGCATAGCCGTAGAGGTACGGGGTGTACGCCTGGCGGACCTCGGTCGCGTCGGTGATCGGCCACGGTTGGCCGATGAGGTCGGCCAGCACCGGCACGCCGTCGTTGATCTGCTCGGTCATGAATGCCTGCCAGTCGGTGTCACCCGGCCAGGCCCGCACGTCGAAGCGGTTGCCTGACGTGTTGGTGACGCGCTGGTCGGTGAGCCGGGCATCGTTGCGGGCAGACACGAAGATGTTGAACGTGTCGGGGTCCGCGATGTTCGACGCCGTGTACACGGTGGTGTCGCCTTCGGCGGTGACCTGTGCGTCGTTACCGAACGTGTCGACAGCGAACCCTTTGGGGGCAACGATGTGCACGGTCACCTTGCCTGCGTCGCCGATTCCGTACGCGTCGAACGCCGCGTAGGCCGGGTTGATGCGCGATGGGTTGGTGGAGCGTGGTGGCAAGCCGGTGATGTCGTACGACATCGTGATCCGTGCGGACTTCCCATAGAAGAGGCGGCCGGCGAAGACGACGTCGTAGATGAAGTAGTCGTTGTTCCCGTCGACGATCTCGGCGTCGAGGGTGAGGGCTTGCCCGGTGTCGTCGATGGCTGCGCCGCCGGCCGCCCCAACCGGCACCGGTACCGAGAACCCGGTGAAGAACGCCCGGCGAACGGTGTCGCCATCGCGGCGATCGGGGACGGTGTTCGTGAACTCCATCACTGCCGAGACATGCACCAACCCGGCGGTTGCGTCGATGGTGTACGTGGTGGTGCTCTCGACCCGCAGCCCATCGGCGGCGGCAACCGGCGTGGCCGGCCCGAGCAGCGAGATGGCGCCGGACGATGCCAGCGACAGCGCCACGGCGACCGCCGTGGTCGCCAAACGTCGCCCCATCGGCATTGTCTAGTCGGTCGGTTCCTGTTCGTGGGAACCGCGGCGTGAATTGTTACTATGTGCGTAGGGGAAATCCCCCACCCGCCTTTCGCTTGAACGGAGTCAGCAATGACGACATTCGACCTCGATCTCAGCAAATACAGCCTCGGCTGGAGCGACGACAACGTCGAGTACGCCTTCAAGCCCCACAAGGGCCTCGACGATGCCGTCGTCGACCAGATCTCGTGGTGGAAGGGCGAGCCGACGTGGATGACGAAGCAGCGCCAACGCAGTCTGCGAATGTTCGAGAAGAAGCCGATGGCTCCGTGGTTCGCCGTCAACATGCCCGACATCGACTTCCAGGACATCTTCTACTACCTCAAGCCGGCGACCGATCAGGTCAGCGAATGGGACGACCTTCCCGAGCAGATGAAGGCCACGTACGAGAAGCTGGGCATCCCCGAAGCCGAGCGCAAGTACCTCGCCGGTGTCACTGCACAGTATGAGTGCCTGCGCGGCTCGACGTTGGTGTGGACCACTCGCGGCATGCGCGCGATCAAGGAACTGGGCTCTGGCGACGAGGTGTTCGCGCTCGACGAGGCCACCAAGTCGATCGAAGTAGCTCGCGTTGTCGCCGGCGGCAGTTCGGGCGACAAGGAGATCTTCGAGATCACTGCCG
Organism: Ilumatobacteraceae bacterium; assembly: GCA_031373785.1. GTDB lineage: Bacteria > Actinomycetota > Acidimicrobiia > Acidimicrobiales > Ilumatobacteraceae > JAENVT01. Next base: position 9,170 of record JANMNE010000199.1, on the reverse strand, counting down.
GGTCACGCACGATTGGCGCCTCGGCAAACCATCCGTTCTACGCATTGCGCGACGTTCGCCGCGAGGGCTCGAAGAAGGCCCGCTATCAGCCGACGTGGGTGGCCGTCGAGGACCTGCGCGTCGGTGACCTCGTTGCCGTCCCGAATGACGTTCCGTCGTACGGGATGCCTCACGGGCTCGCCCGCCGTCATCCGCACTCCGGCCTCGGTCATGGGTTCACCAACGCCGACCTGTGCTGGTTCCTCGGACTGTTCCTTGGTGACGGGTTCTTCAAGCACAGCGATGGATACGTGACCGTGCAGATCGCCGTCGACGCCGCCGATACCGGGCTGGTCGACGAGATCGTCAGAGTCGCCAAGCAGGAGTTCGACCTCGACTTCACCATGGCCGCCGACAAGCAGCGGTTGACAGCACGTGGAACAGCCGACCTCGCCGACTTCTTGCAGATCAACGGTCTCGGCGGCCGGTCGCTGACCAAGCGAATCCCTGCCTGGGTGTACGGCTTGCCGGCCGACCAGCGACTCGCCGTGCTGGCCGGGTTCATCGATGCCGACGGCACCGTTCGCGCCCACGCCTCCGCGAAGAACCCGGTGATCACCAGTGGCAACCCTGCGCTCCTCGACGACGTTCGCGAGCTGGCGATGCTGTGCGGGATCGGCGTATCGAACAACCGCAGCTTCACGTCACGCCACCCACACGACCCCGACCGGCTCATCACGGGGTATCGACTGCATCTGTCCGGACGATTCGATCGCCTTCCCTTGCGTTCGCCGAAGAAGGCGGATCGTCTCAATGCCCGGGCGTATGCACACACGAACCGCACGGCCAAGGGCACGACGTTCAAGAAGCACACCAGCGACATGCTTGGGTTCGTGCGGATCGAGTCGATCGAATCCGTCGGCGTCGAGCCGACGTACGACATCGAGGTCGAGGGTCACCACAACTTCGTCGCCGAGGGCTTCGTCGTCCACAACTCGGAAGTCGTCTTTCACCGCAACCGTGAGGACCTCGAGAAGCAGGGCATCTTGTTCTGCGACATGGACACTGCGTTGCGTGAGTACCCGGATCTGGTCCGCAAGTACTTCGGCACGATCATCCCTCCCGGCGACAACAAGTTCGCCGCGCTCAACACCGCGGTCTGGAGTGGTGGCAGCTTCGTCTACGTCCCGCCGGGCGTCGAGGTCGAGATGCCGTTGCAGGCTTACTTCCGCATCAACAGCGAGAACGCCGGTCAGTTCGAACGGACCTTGATCATCGCCGACGAGGGCTCGCAGGTGCACTACATCGAGGGTTGCTCCGCACCCGTCTACACCAACGATTCGTTGCACTCGGCGGTCGTGGAGATCGTCGTCAAGCCATCGGCGCGAGTGACGTACACGACCATTCAGAACTGGTCGCCCAACGTCTACAACCTGGTTACCAAGCGAGCCAGAGTCGAGGCAGAGGGTCACATGGAGTGGATCGACGGCAACATCGGATCCAAGCTGACGATGAAGTACCCCAGCGTCTACCTGGTCGGTCCGAAAGCAACCGGTGAGGTTCTCTCGGTGGCCTACGCGGGCGCTGGTCAGCATCAGGACGCCGGCGCCAAGATGGTGCACGCCGCCCCCGAAACGACCTCGAAGATCGTGTCGAAGTCGATCAGCAAGGACGGTGGCATCACGACCTACCGCGGCCTTGTGCGCGTCGAGGAAGGCGCCTATGGCTGCAAGAGCCACGTGCAGTGCGACGCCCTGATCCTCGACGAGCAGAGCGAGAGCAAGACGATGCCGTACATGGAAGTCGGCGAGCGCGACGCCCAGATCGGCCACGAGGCGACCGTCAGCAAGATCGCCGACGAGCAGTTGTTCTACCTCATGAGCCGCGGCCTGTCGCAGGAGCAGGCGATGAGCATGGTGGTCAACGGCTTCATCGAGCCGATCACCCGCACGCTGCCGATGGAGTACGCCGTCGAGTGGAGCCGCCTGATCGAGCTGCAGATGGAAGGCAGCGTCGGCTGACGCTCAGTCGGCGGGCGGCGGGGGAGTCTCGCGCAGCACCGTCACGGCGGCGCGGTAGTCGTCGGGGCTGATCTCGCCGCGAGCCAGGCGGTTGGCGAGAATCGTCTGGGCGTTCAACGTCGGTTGGAGTTGGGGCGCGGGCGATGCTCCGAACGGGGCGGCCGGTTGCCGGCCGCGCCACAGCAGGATGCCCAGTGCGGCCACGGCGATGAGCAGCAGCAGCGGAAAGACGAACATGAACCCGCCGTCGCGATGCCGTCGGCCGAACCCGCCGCCGCCGAACCCGCGATCATCGGCGAACGCGACATTCGCCATCAAGAGTGCTGCAGCGGCGCCACCCGCCGCACTGAAGGCAATCGCTCTGATCCGTGACATGTTGGCATCCCTTCGTTGTCACTCGTGATGGTACGTGGGTGATCGATCGTGGTGTCCAGTGATCAGTTGAGAGTTGGGTGTGAAGGTTGCGCGCGGCTGTGGCGGTTCTACGCTTCGTTCTATGCCCATGCGTCAGGAATGCAAGAACTTCGAGAGTCGCACCTACGGCAATGGCGAGACGGTCCGGAAGTGCAATCTCGACCTGGCCCCCGACGCACCGTGGCGTTGCCCTGAAACCTGTTCGGCGTTCGAACCGCGGATGGATGCCGGCTGGACGTACGGATCGATGGTGTCGCCGCCCACCCCGCCTGAACCACCCGGACTCGACGACGGCAGCGCCGCGGCGATCCTCGACGAGGCCGAGGACTTCCTCAACTCGATCGGACCGCAGGTGATGTCGGAGGCCACGATCAACGGGCCAGGACAACGCAAGAAGCGGTTTCGCCGCGTCATGCGTCGCTTTCGCGATGACTGAGCACGGGGATTAGTCCTACGCAGGTAGTAGAATTTCCGACGTGCTTGCGTTCTCTCCAGACCTGGTTGACCCCTCTGACCAGCAACGCAGGTCCGCAGCGGAGCGTGCCCAGGCGATGGCCCTGCCCACGGCCGAGCAGGAGGTGTGGCGCTACAGCCGCATCGGCGACCTGCAGCTCGACCGCTTTCGACCAGTGCCGCCGACCACGACCGTGCATGGCGCCAACGGGTACTCCGTCGATCATCACGACCTCGACACCACCATGGTGCACGACGTGTTCGACGAGCTCAGCGCGGCGTACTACGGGGAGACCGTGTTGTCGATCCCTCGCGGCACCCATGTTGCCGCCCCGATCATGGTCACCCACACGGTGCACGGCGACGACGAGGCGACGTTCCCCCGCCTGGTGATCGATGCCGGGGAGAACAGTGAGGTCACCATCGTCGAGCGGTTCGTCTCCGATGGCGACGGCGCTGCCCTCGTCGTGCCGAGACTGTTCGTGCGGGCCCAGCAAGCGGCGCGTGTCACGTACGTCGCCATCAACGAGCTCGACAAGTCGGTATGGCAGCTCGGGCATCAGCAGGCAATCGGCGAGCGCGACTCGACCACGTTGCTGGCCACCGTGGCCCTCGGCGGCGAGTACGCCCGAGTGCGCACCGACGTGAAGGTGGTTGGTCAAGGGGCCACCACGCGACAGGTCGCGTTGTACTACGCCGACGAGAACCAGATGCACGACTTCCGCACGTTGCAGGATCACGTTGCTCCCCGTACCACCAGCGACCTGCTGTTCAAGGGTGCCGTGCAAGACACGGCGCGCAGCGTGTACACCGGGTTGATCCGGATCGGTCACGACGCCAAGGGCTCCGTGGCGTACCAGACCAACCGCAACCTGACGCTCAGCGCCGGCGCCTGGGCCGAGAGCGTGCCCAACCTGGAGATCGAGACCAACGAAGTGAAGTGCAGTCACGCCAGCACCATCGGGCCGATCGACGAGGATCAGCGTTTCTATCTCGAGAGTCGCGGCATCCCGCCCGAGACAGCCGAGCGCCTGGTCGTGTTGGGCTTCTTCGATGAGGTACTCGCCCAGTTGCCGGTCGGGCCGCTGGCCGCGGAGTTGCGTGCCCAGGTTGCCGCCAAGCTCGATCGTCGCAGCCGATGAGTGTCGTCTGCCGTCTCACTGATCTGGCGCCCAACAGCGCGACCAAGTTCGACGTCGATGGGCGAGCAATCGCCGTCGTGCGGATCGGCGACGATGTCTACGCCATCGGCGACACGTGCAGTCACGCCGACTTCTCGCTCAGCGAGGGTGAGCTGTTCTGCGACACCAAGGAAATCGAGTGTTGGAAGCACGGCAGCACCTTCAGCCTGGAGACCGGCGAACCGCAGACCCTTCCGGCTACCCAACCGGTGCCGGTGTACGTCGCCAAGGTGGTCGACGGCATGATCGAGATCGACGTGGAGGATCAGTGAGCACCCTCGAAATTCGTGACCTGGTCGCCTCGGTGGCCGGCAAGACCATCCTCAACGGAATCACCCTCACCGTGAGCTCGGGCGAGGTTCATGCGGTGATGGGTCCGAACGGCGCCGGCAAGAGCACGCTCTCGGCGGTCGTGATGGGCAAGCCCGGGTACGAGGTGATCTCCGGTGAGGTGTTGCTCGACGATGTCGACATCCTGGCGCTGCCCAGCTGGAAGCGGGCCCAGGCGGGTCTGCACCTGGTGATGCAGTATCCGACCGAGGTGCCCGGCGTGCAGCTCGTCGACGTGATGCGTCACGCCTTCGATGCGCGCGGGTTGCCGCTGAACGATCTCGACGTTCGGCTGCACGCCGAGGCGGCGCGCATCGGCTTCGACGACGCGTTGCTCGAACGGGCGCTCAACGTCGACCTCTCCGGGGGCGAGAAGAAGCGCAACGAGACGCTGCAGGTGGCCATGCTGGAGCCCAAGATCGTCATCCTCGACGAGCTGGACTCCGGCCTCGACATCGATGCGCTCCGCGACTGCGCCCAGCGCATCGAGGCCTTGACCAACGAGCAGCAACTCGGTGTGCTGGCGATCACCCACTACAACCGGTTGCTCGAAGTGCTGCGACCGGACCACGTGCACATCTTGGTCAAGGGCCGAATCGTCTCATCGGGGGGCGCGGAGCTTGCCGATCAGCTCGAGATCGACGGATACGCCGCGTTCGTCGGCACCGACGACGAGCCCACCACCGGTGCGCTCGCCGACCTTTTCGGGTAGGCCAAAAGACTCAAATGGCCGATGCGGCAGGTCCGCCGATCGGCACCGTTCGTGACCGCCGGCCACCGGCGGCGGTCGGGTGGCTCGAGCGTTCCAGCAGAGCGCGCAACGGAACCCGTCTCGACGTGGTGGCCGGGGGCATTTGCTTGATGAAGTCCAGAAAATTACTTAAGCATCCGCGCCTATCGCCCGATGACTTTCGTGCCTATAACAACGGTGCACGGTGGAGGTGAACGGCGGACGCCGCCGTGCAATGGACGGAACGCCGAGAGGAGCACGCACTATGCGTCAGCAAGCAAGAACCACCATCTACCGGCTGGCGCCGGTCGTGATGCTCGCCATCACGGTCGCTGCGCCGATGAAGTGGGGCGTGCGATGAGAACCATCAATCACACGTCAGTTCGGGCGGCGACAGCAATTGCAACATTCGTTGCGTTGATCTCGTCAGTCGGAGCCCCCTGGAAATGGTACTGAGCTGAATCCGGCGGCGCGGGCGATCCACACACGTCCGCGCCGCGCAGTTCTTCGTCCGAATCGTCCCGATCAAGGAACTTCTCAAGTGCCCGACAGCTCGACCAACCAGGATTCGAGGCACCGGCTCGTCGATGCCTTTGTCGCCAGCGTCGCCATCGTGGCGATCGCCCTGACATCCCTGGTATTCGCGTTGGGCCCGAACGGCGTCATCCCGCCGTCGAAAGCTGTCTACGTCATCATCTTCTGCGCCTTGCTGTTCATCGGTGAGACCCGGACCATGTGGTTCCGGTTCGGTGACGGCGGTCAGGTCACGCCGGGATGGGCCTTTGCGTTCAGCATCGTGCTGCTCGGCGCACCGATCATTGCCATCGCGGCGATGGCCGCGTGCACCCTCTACGTCGACCTCCGTGACCGCAAGTCGCTGACCAAGATCGTCTTCAATGCTGCGCAGATCACCGCATCGCTGGCTGCGGGGGCGCTCGTTCTGGCGTTGATGGGGCTCGGCTCGCCCATCACCGACGCCGGCCGCCTGTCGTACCGCTGGGGGATCGGCATCGTCGTCGCCGGTGCCCTGGTCTTCATCGCCAACGGCATGCTGACGTGCGTCGTCTTGACCCTGCACTACAAGACCAGCCTGCGCTCGATGATGGGCCGCAGCTTCTTCCTCAGCATCTCGGCCGATGGTGCGCTACTGGCCCTGTCGCCGATCTTCGTGGTGGCGATCCACTTCAGCCTGATGATGCTGCCGCTGCTCGGCGTGACGGCACTGCTGATCTACCAGAGCACGCAGCAGGCGCTGCGGCGTGCGCACGAGGCCAACCACGATGGTCTCACCCACCTGCTCAATCGACGGACGTTCGACAATCACTTGTCGGGCTTCCTCGCCTCGAACCCCGACGATGTCCGCGGCGCCGTGTTGCTGTTGGACCTCGACGGATTCAAGGAGATCAACGACCGCCTCGGCCACCAGACCGGCGACATGGTGCTGATCGGGATCGCCGAGCAACTCGCCCGGTCGGCACCCGAGGCCGCTGTCGTGGCCCGTCTGGGCGGCGACGAGTTCGCCGTCCTGATTCCCGACGTCGGCTCGGAAGCGTCGACCATGGCGATCGTCGAACAGCTGCGCGCGGAACTCACCCGCCCGATCGTCGTCGACGGGTTCCCGCTGTCGGTCGGCGTCAGCATCGGACTGGCCTTCGCCCCGACACACGGTCGCACACCCGAAGACCTGCTGAGCGCCGCGGACGTCGCCATGTATCGCGCCAAGCGATATCGCACCGGTGTCGAGAGCTACAAGGCGCTCGGCTCGCGTCCAGAGCGTGGTCGCCTCGGGTTGCTCGGCGAGCTGTCGCATGCCATTGCCGCCGATCAGTTGAAGATCCACTACCAGCCGTTGACCCGGTTTCGGGACGGCACTCCCAACGCGATGGAAGCGCTTTTGCGTTGGCAGCACCCGACCCTCGGACAAGTGCCACCCGGCGACTTCATCACGCTCGCCGAGCACACCGATCTCATCGGTCCGCTGACGCAGTTCGTGCTGACACAGGCGACCGCTGACGCACGGGTCGTCGATCGATTCGACATGCGCCTGTCAATCAACGTCTCGGCGCGCAACCTGCAGGATCGCCGGTTCCCCTCGAGCGTCTTGAAGGCGTTGGACGAGGCTGCACTGCAACCCGGACGCCTCGAGTTGGAGATCACCGAGAGCGCCATCGCCAGCGAGCCCGAGCGCAGCCTGTTCGCGATCAGCGCTTTGCGCGAGGCAGGGGTTCGAGTCTCCATCGACGACTTCGGCACCGGGTACTCGTCGTTCAGCATGTTGCGCGACTTCACGGTCGACCGCTTGAAGATCGACGCCAGCTTCGTCGACGGGATCGCCCACAGCCAGCGTCAGCAGCATCTCGTGAAGGCGATCGTGGCCCTTGCCAAGGGCCTGGGCATCGAGACCGTCGCCGAGGGTGTCGAGACCGAGGAGTCGTGGATCACGCTGGCCAACCTGGGCTGCGACATCGCCCAGGGCTACCTGATCTGTCGGCCCGTGCCGCTTCCCGATCTGGTCGAGTGGCTCGAGATCCGCCAATCGATGTCGGAGTTGGAGCACGTGTCGTCATGATCATCGTCGTCGCCTCGATCGCCGCCATCTTGACGGTCCCGCTGACCGGTCGCTCGCTGAGCCCGTTGGCACGGCTCGACCTGCGCAGGGTCTGGATGGTGTGGCTCAGCATCAGCCTGCAAATGTTGATCACACTCGTGCCGCGCTTCCCCAACTGGCTCGGTCAACCGCTGCACCTGTTCACGTTCGCGCTGTCCGCCGGGTTCCTCTGGAGCAATCGACGCCTTCCCGGTGCTTTCCTCGTCGCCATCGGCGCCGGCCTGAACCTCGCTGCAATTGCCGCCAACAACGGCACCATGCCGGCGTCAGCGTGGGCATGGAAGACGGCCGGCTTCCCCGTGCTCGTCGACCAGTTCGAGAACTCGAACATCGTGCACAACGCACGGCTTCCATGGCTCGGCGACGTCTTCGCGGTCCCCCATGGTTGGCCGTTCGCCAACGTGTTCAGCGTCGGTGATGTCGTGATCGTGATCGCTGTCGCCTATCTCGCCCACGCCTGGTGCCGCCGATCGGCCCCGTCTGCGACCGACGAGGCGCACGAGCCGTCGGTTGCGTCGGTGCTCGCCTCCGCCGACTGACTGACGATCGCTCGACCTCACCGATCGGTGTGAGCCAGATGTCGCGCCTGCGACCACACCCGACACACATCACGCCGGCCTTGCGCCGGTTGTGTGCCCGATGTCGCGCCTGGCTCACATCGCGTCGGGTCGCTACGTTTGCGGTATGACGTGGAACGAAGCTGATGGCGCGCTGCGCGCCGAATTGACCTTTACCGACTTCGCCGAGGCCTTCGCGTTCATGACCCGCGTCGGGCTGCTCGCCCAGGAGCAAGGGCATCATCCCGACATGGCGATCTCGTGGAATGTGGTCACCATCACGATCACGACACACGACGCGGGCAACACGGTGACCGACAAGGACCGCAAGTTGGCCGAGGCGATCACGGCGCTGGGTGCGGCGTGACCGACATCCATCCCAACGTCACGCGGGTCGCCGCTGCTGCGGCCGAGTTCGGGCTGACGATCGAACCGCGCCGCTTTCCGGAAGGCACCAAGACCGCCGCCGACGCCGCCGCGGCCATCGGCGTGCATGTCGGCCAGATCGTGAAGAGCCTGATCTTCGCCGTCGACGGCGAGGTCGTGCTGGCCTACGTCAGCGGCTCCAACCAGCTCGACGAGAAGAAGCTGGCGCACGCTGCCGGTGGGAGCAACTGTTCCCGCGTCGATGCCACCACGGTGTACGAGACCACCGGGTTCCCGATCGGTGGCGTCCCGCCGTTCGGTCACAAGACCAAGTTGCGGATCTTCATCGACCCCGACCTGTTGCAGCACGACGAGGTCTGGGCGGCCGCCGGTACGTGGCACGACGTCTTCGCCCTGTCGCCGACCGATCTGGAACGGGTCAGTAGTGGAACGGTGACCGACCTGAAGCGCGGTTAGAGACGGAGCACCTTGGACGCGCTCTGGGGCTGGAACCCGTGGCAGCTGGGCTGG
>JANMNE010000313.1:0-1909 GCA_031373785.1 Ilumatobacteraceae bacterium | reverse complement strand
TCGCCCGCGTCCTTCCAACCTTGGTCGTAGTAGCCGTCGCGGCTACGGGTGCGGTACTCCTGCAGTCCGTCGCCGTCGAGGTCGCCGTGATCATCGCACCAACGCAACGCGGCGCGCGCAGTGTCGAGGTGATCCGCAAGCAGTTGCCGGTCTCCCGTCCAGCGCCACGCGTTCCACAGCGCTAGGCAGTAGAGCGCCTGCGCGTCGTGCGTGCCGTAGTAGGGGGTGTGCGGGATGAGGTGGCGGAAGGCGAGCTCGCCGCTGCGGATCTCGTGGGGCAGCTTGCCGGGCTCGGCATCGCGCCATGCATCGTCGACCGTCGCCTGCAGCGCGCCGACGGCGGTCAGTGTTCCGCGCACTGTCGATGAGCCGAGCAGGCCCGTCATTAGCGACGTCATCAGCGTGTCGCGCCCGAACAGCGTCAGGAACCACGGCACGCCGGCGGCGATGTACTGCGAACCCCCGTCGCTGATGGTGAGTGAGTCGAGGTCGGCGCAGCCACGGCGGAACGGTGAGCCGAGCGTGTCGGCGCAGTCGATGCTGATCGCATCGGGAGGTGCGTCCTCGTCGTTGTGCGGGTCGCCGAGGAATGCGACGCGTTGGCCGTCGACTTCCGGAGACATCTCCAGACAGCACGACCACGTCGCCCCGTGGGCGAGCTCGATGTCGAACTGCAACTGCGACCCGACCACCAACGGAGGGTTCTTCGGCCCGTCGGTCGAGATCAGCAACGCTCGCTTGAAGCCCTGGTTCTCGTAGCCCAGCCTGATCTCGTTGGCATTCACGCTGCGACCGATGCCGAGGTGCGGGGGCAATCGCTGCATCTTGACCTCGAAGATGTCGGCGAAGTCGGCATCGAGCTGCAGGATCACACTGGTGCGCAGCGTGCCTTCGACGTAGGAGGTGATCCGTAGATCGTCGTGCATGGCACCGTTGACGCGGCGGCGCAGACCGATGGAGATCGAGCCTGCCTCGATGTCGCTGTTGGCGACGCGGAACCGGCGGTTCTGGAACTGCCAGCGAGCAGTGCCGTGCCCCTCGCGCATGCGCGACAGCAGCTCCAGCCCGACGCCGCCCAGGCTGAGGCGATAGGTCGACAGCACGCGCGTGTCAGCAGCGAACAGCCCGTGCAGTTCATCGGCCGACATGCTGCCGTCGAGGCCACAGGCCAGGGCAACGCCACCGCCATGCAGGATCTCGGCGGGATGAGCGGTGCGCCACCCGTTCATCGGGGAACGGTGTAGATCACGCCGACGAGCACGCCCCACAGCCCGTGGATCAACACGTTCGTTGCCGCGAACCTGGCGTTGCCGGAGCGCAATCCCATGAAGCCCTGACCGCTCAGTGGCGCGACCGTCGCGCCGGCCAGCACGACGGCGAGCACTTCACCCCACACGAGCCCTTCGAGCCAGCGCGCCCAGCCCAGGTTCGGCTCGATGACCGTCGCCCAGGCGAGCACGAGCAGGAAGCTGTTGGCGAGGTGTGAGGCGAGGCCGAGCAACCACGCGCTCGGACGGTCGGAGACCATGTAGCGGCGGCCGTAGTCGGCGATGTCGATCGCCGCGAGACCCGGCACCCGACCAGCCCACAGTCCAGCCAGCGCCATCGCATATCCGGCACCGAGACCGGCCAGCGTGACGCCTGCCATGTCGACCTCTCGCCACGACAACACGTCCACGGCACACCCCCTACCCTCGGCAGAACCGGCGGATCCGACGCCAGGCGAACCCTACTGGCTGGTGTCCGCGGACAGCGCCGAAGGTCCCGAGGATCGGCACGCGCCCCGTACGCACACTTGATGGCGACGGAGCACTGAGTCGCGGGTGTTTGTTGGGTCGCTTGCCCGCGATGGTCGACCGGCGAACCCATCCCGTCCATTCACATCGAATCGGACCAAGGAGTTCGCTCA
>JANMNE010000107.1:0-21923 GCA_031373785.1 Ilumatobacteraceae bacterium | reverse complement strand
TAAGCGGGATTCTGTAACGTTTTCACGCCGGTGACCATCCCTCTAGGCGGCCTACCCGAGAGGTAGCCGGCGAACCGGCTGGACGGGCAGCCCATCCTCTCTGCTTGGCCTTGCTCCGAATGGGGTTTGCCAGCCGTACAGGTCGCCCTGCACGCTGGTGCGCTCTTACCGCACCGTTGCACCCTTACCTGTGACCAGCGAACTGGCCCATCGGCGGTCTCTCTCTGTTGCACTGTCCGTCAGGTCGCCCCGACCTGGCTCGCGCCAGCACTCTGCCCTACGGAGTCCCGACTTTCCTCGACATGGTCACCGGAGTGCCATGCCGCGGTCACCCGGCCAACTCACCATCGGGCGACAGTGTACGAGCGGCTCAGCAACTCGGCTTCATGTACTCGTAGACGAACGAGTTGAGGCTCGGTGTCTCCAAGTTCATCTTCAGGCGCGTGCCGTTCTCGTCGCCCTTGCCGACCACGATCTGGATCGCCCCGAGAGCGCCGAACTGCCCGGGGATCGCCGTGACGCTGGGGATCTCGGTCTGCGGCACCGGTGCGGGGCTGGGAGACTTGCCGCCGACGGGGTTGGCGATGTTCTGCGCCGTGGTGGTCGGTGCGATCGTCGTGGGCGGTGCGGCCGGCTCGGCGTTGACCGCGTCGTCGAAGTTGACCAGGCCACCGGGACGATCGGGATTGATCGTCAGCGCCAGCAACGCGGCGTGGCGAGCCTCGCGGGCGCCGACCGACATCGCATCGCCGCGCAGCGCCGGATCGGAGAACAGCGCGACGAGTGCTTGGTACGTGGCGCCGGCGAGCGTCTCGAGACCGTGGGCGAAGTTCAACACGTCGCGGCGAGGGTCGTCGCTGGGCTCGATGGCCTTCGATGTCGGCGTGGCCTCGGCACCCTTGATGATGCGCGTGATGATCGGATTGATGATCACGTCGTCGATCTTCGGATTGCCGCACGTCCACGGTGTGCCGCCGGCTTCGGTGGTCAACTTCTCGAACAGCTTGGCGTGACCGACGTGGTCGTCCATGAACCGCTTGGCCACATCTTGCAGCTTCGGGTCGATCAGGTTGGTGTTGCCGATCACCTGGCTGTACACGTTGATGGCCGAGTGCTCGAGTGACGAGGCCGTGCGCAGCAACGTGATGTTGGTGACCACAGCGTCGGGCAGCTTGACGGTCGTGGGGACTGCCCCGACTCGGCCGATCTGGCCACGCACGTGTTCGCCGCACGCACTGATGACCGCGGCGGTCGCAACACTGAACCCGCCGATGCGCAGCATGTCGCGGCGACCGAAGAGCGCCCGCCTGCCGTCGCTGGCAGCGGTGGGGGATTCGAACAGTTGGCTGTAGACCCGCTGCGCCGCCCGTGCGTCGCGGTCGGCAGTGGCGCCCAGCGATCGCAGTTCGCGGCGGAGCTCGTCGTGGCTGTTGTCGTGACGGCTCACAGCCTCACCCTTCCGCCGGCGTCAGCGCGTCGGCCTCATTGTTGACCAGCAGATCGTCGAGCTCGGTCTTTCCGTTGAGGTACGCCAGCACCGTGCCGTGGCGAGCCTCGACGATCAGGATCGAGGCGATCAACGACGCCGCATCGGTTCCCTGCAGCTTGCCGAGGATGTCGGTGTGGGTCGCTACCGCGGTGGATTCGAGGCTGTACGCAGCATCGAGGATCGTCGATGTCTCGCCGGCGAACGACGACGACAGCGAGTCGACGACCGGGTTGGGCGTTTGGGGAGCAAGGCGACCGAGAATGGCCGACAGCGACGCGGCGTAGGCATCGTGCGATTCGCGGATCGTGGCGATCACTGCGCGCTGGTCGGCCTCGAACCCGCTGGTGCCGAGGGCCACGTCGTAGAGGTCGCGAGCGGCCAATTCGACCGATTGGGCGAGCCCCAGCAGGGTGACGTCGTCGGTGCTCGGGCGCTTCGGCGGCGCCGTGGTGGTGGCCGCCGGCGTGGTGTCGGACGTCGAACCGGTGGTCGTGGTCGCGCTGGCCCGACCCATGAGGAATGGCAGCAGCGAGACAGCGGCCCCACCCAACCCAATGCCCAGCAGTCGACGGCGCAAGGCGCTGTCGGCCGGTACGGGCTCCGTCACATCGATGTCCACGAGGAAATCCTTTCGAGATGCTCACCATCAGCCTTCCTTGCCGAGGGCGAGCGGAGCAATTCTAGAAGTCGAGAGCGGACAGGTCTGGTATCCATGTGCGGGCCCGCTCGATCGCGCGGGCCCATTGTTGGCGGTCGAGCGGGGTGGTCGGCTCCACGACCGCGTGCGGCTGCCATGCCGCAGCGATGTCGTCGAACGAACCCCAGACCCCGACAGCGAGGCCGGCGAGGTAGGCCGCGCCGATCGTGGTCGCCTCGGTCTGAGGCGACACCTCGATGGCCCGACCGGTCGCATTGGCCAACGCCTGGATGAACGTGGGGTTTTGGCTCATCCCGCCGTCGACTCGGATGGCGCCGATCGAATTGCCGAAGTCGGCCTCGGCCGCCTCGAGCAGGTCGGCCCCGCGATGGGCGATGCCTTCGAGCACTGCACGCACCAACTGCGGCCGACCGGATCCGCGGGTGAGGCCGAGCAACGTGCCGCGGGCGCCGTAATCCCAATGCGGTGTACCGAGGCCCATCAGCGCCGGGACATAGACCACGCCGTCGGTGTGCTCGCATTGCGCGGCAACGTCGTGGCTGTGTGCTGCGGTGTCGATCACGCCGAGGTCGTCACGCAGCCATTCGACGTTGGTGCCGGCCGACAGCATGATCGCCTCGGCACCCCACGTGCGCTCACCGGCACGGCTCCACGCGACGATCGGAAACGTGCCGTGGTCACTTCGACGCGCCGACACCGGCGCGGTCGTCCCCGTGCACACATCGAGCATCCCACCCGTGCCGAACGTGATCTTGGCCAGGCCGGGGCGCACGCACCCCTGCCCCACCAAGCTGGCTTGTTGATCGCCGACGAGCGCTGCGAGAGGCGGCTCGCCGGGCAGGGCGCTGGCTTGGCCGAACACCCCGGTCGAGTCGACGATGGTCGGCAGCATTTCCATCGGGATGCCGAGCGCGGCGCACGCTTCGGCCGACCACGTCGTGCAATCGGCGGTCAGCAGACCCGTGACCGCGGCGTTCGACGAGTCGGTCACGTGGACGGACCCACGCGACAGCACCCATGCGACCCACGTGTCGACCGTGCCGAAGCACAGGTCGCGATCGCGGGCTCCAGGGATGTTGGTGAGCAGCCAGGCGACCTTGGTGGCCGATTGGTTCGGCGCAAGTGCCAGCCCGTGCTCGGCCTTGGCCGTGATGCAGTCGAACACGGTGCGCAGGTCCTGCCATCCGAGGCCCGGGCCGATCGGGTCGCCGGTCGTGCGATCCCATACCAACGTCGAGGCCCGCTGGTTGCTGATCCCCACGGCTGCAACCGGGCCGGCGGCCGCCAGCGATCTGGTGGCGACATCGAGCACGGCCTCGGCCATGCCCTTCCCGTCGAACTCGAACAGACCGGGGAACGGCGACGACGGTGGAAACGCGCGGTACTCGAGCGCGTGCACCGCTCCGGCGCCGTCGACCACGGCGGCGCGGAGCCCGGACGTACCGACATCGATCACGAGCACGCTCATGACGACCTTCTACTCGATGAGGGGGAGAAGCCTCGGCGTTCCAGCGCGCTGCCCAGCGCGCCGCCGATCAGACCGGCGACGGCAACGGCCGTGAGGTTGAACAACGCGGCGAGCCACCGCACGTCGTTGCCGCGGATCGCACGCACGATGATGAAGACAGTCTGCGCAGCCACGTAGGTGCCGACCGCGCAGATGATTCCGTGCTTCAGCGGCAACTGCAGTTGCTGCGCCCACGCGGCCACGCCGGCGCCCAGCACGAAGCCGATCAGCGCCGCCAGGCTGAGCAACGAGGCGGTGCCGGCGCTGCCGTCGCCATCGGCAACGATGCGCGCTGCGATCGAGAACGGGATGGCGAACACCAACGCCACGCTGCCCCCGGCGCGCAGTGCGTTCCAGTCGAGCGTGCTCATGGCCAGCCAACTGCACCGAACGGCGATGCGAGGCCGAGCTTGCCGGGGTTGAGGATGCCCAGCGGATCGAGGGCGTCCTTGATCGACTGCAGCACGTCGAGCGACGTGCCCATCGACTCGGCCATGAAGCGCGAACGGTTGAGCCCGATGCCGTGGTGGTGCGACAGGTTCCCGCCGGCGGCCAGCACGGCTCGTTGGCCGGCATCCCACATCGCCACGTAGGTCGCCTCGATCTGATCGGGCGGGGGAGTTGCCGCGAAGGTGAAGTAGAGGCACGCTCCGTCGAGGTAGCTGTGCGAGAGGTGGCAGCTGGCGGCGCGTGCACTCGGAACGGCCAGCAACGCCTGGCGTGCCTCGATGAAGATCGCGGCCAGCTTCGACCACGGCGCGGCGATCTCCATCGTGTCGACGACGAAGCCTTTGCGGGTCAACTCCTGCAGTGCGTTGGTGTCGTTGCGATGTGTCAGCCAGTGCTCGACGAGGTCGGGTGACGCGGGTGTTGCCGCTGCGCACTCGTCCTCGACGACGCCGATCGTTGCCTCGACCAGACCGATGTCGCCTTCGTCGAGCACGAGCAGCACACATTGCGTGCCATCGCCGCCGTGACCCCGTTGCGACTCCACGGCGTCGTACAGGCGCAGCACTGCCGGCGTCGCGCCGCGGCGCAGGATCAAGCGGCATGCCTCGATCCCGGTCTCGAAGTCGTCGAACACGTACGCGGCGCGACGCTCGTGCGTGGGCACCGGATTGGCGCGCAGCCACACCCGGGTGATCACGCCCAGCGTGCCTTCGCTGCCGAGGAAGAGGTGGGTGAGATCCGGCCCCATCGCTGCGGCCGGGCCGTGCCCGGTGCGCACCACGGAGCCGTCGGCCAGCACGACCTCGAGGCCGACCACCATGTCGTCGATCTTGCCGTAGCGCGTGCTGTACTGCCCGGCGCCACGGCAGGCCACCCATCCACCGACGGTGGCGATGTCGAAGCTCTGTGGAAAGTGGCCGATGGTCATCGCGCATCGTTGGCGCAACTCGGTCTCGAGCTCGGGCCCGAACGTCCCCGACCACACCTCGACCACGCCGGACTGGGCGTCGATATCGATGACCCCCTGCATTGCGGTGACATCCAGGACGACACCGCCGAACGCCGGGATCGAGGCACCCGACACGCCGCTGCGCCCACCGGCCGCCGTCACCGGCACAGCGTCGGCGGAGCACGCAGACAACACGGCTGCGACTTGCTCGGTGGTGGTCGGCCTGCACACCGCGCCGGCGCGCTGGGCGACGTTGCCGGCCAACGACCAGTGCATCGCCAATGGCCACCAGTCGCGGCTGGCCTCGGCGGTCTCGGTGGTCGTCGTGATGGTCTCGCAGATCGCCTGCAGCCGTTCGATCAGCTGCTCGCTCGGTTGATGCGTCGGGCCAGTGAAGTGCGATTCGGTTCCGGTCAGTTCGATCGGCGCCGTCGGCTCCGTCACCGCTTGACTCCGAGCAGGTCGGCCTCCGACGTCTGACCTGCCGTCTGCTCTGCAGCGCACGAGGTGCGGAACTCGACGACCTGACGCTCGACTTCGGCGTCGTCCCAACCCATGTCTGCGGCGATCAGCCTGGCGACGTCTTCGGCGGCCTCAACTGTTGCGGGTCGATCGAACAGGCGCGCCCGCGTGCGGCGCGAGAGCACGTCGTCGAGAGTGACCGACATCTCGGACCGCGCTGCGTACACGGCCTCGGCCTTCGTGTATGGCAGCCCGGGCACCAATGGCTCGCCCAGCCGCCGATCCGCGCCGTGCAACGCCACGACATCGCCGGCCGCAGAGCCGTAGCGGTTGGCAAGGTGTGCTGTGTCGTCGGCCGGCTGGCGGTACCCCTCGGCGCCGAACAGTGGCAGGCGCTTGGTCGTCGACTTGCGGCGCACACCCAACACCTCGCAGACCTCGTCGACGGTGTCTTGCGCCATCTCGCGGTAGGTCGTCAGCTTGCCGCCGGTGACCGTGATCAGGTTGCTGGTGCTGCGATTGACCTTGTGCCGCCGCGAGAGATCCGCAGTACGACCCGACGACGCGCTCTTGACCAACGGTCGCAGTCCCGCCCAGACACCGGTGATGTCGGCCTCGGTCACGCCGGTGTTGATCGACGCGTTGAGCGCCCGCAGCACGTAGGTGATGTCGTCTTTCGAGCATTGGGGATCGTCGATCGAACCGCCGTAGTCGGTATCGGTCGTGCCGATGTAGGCGTGCTCGAAGGTGCCATCGGCGCGGCGGCCCCACGGCACGACGAACAGGCTGCGCTTGTCCTTCGGCACCGGGATGACGACGGCGATGTCGTTGCGGACCTTCTCCCACGGGACGGTGATGTGCACACCCTTGGCGGGTCGGATCGAGTCGGGGTCGGCGCCCTCGTCGAGCGTGCGGACCTCGTCGGACCACACGCCGGCAGCGTTGACGATCACCTTGGCGCGCACCGTGATCAGCCGCCCACGGGCGTCGACGACCGCACCCGAGGCGCGACCGTCGTCGTTCTTGGTCAGTTCCACGACGCGGCATCGGTTGACCACCGTGGCGCCGTGGTCGGCTGCCGTGCGGGCGACGGTGAGGCACAGCCGGGCGTCGTCGACCGTCGCATCGAAGTACAGGTATGCCGACGCCAGGCGCTCTTTCGGCATGGTTGGCAGGTGGGCGAACGCGGCATCCTTCTTCAGCCGTCGGTGCATCTTGCCGATCCGCCAACCGCCGGTGAGGTCGTACATCCACATGGCTGAGCCCATCGCCCGGGCGATCTTGCGCGAGACGACGCCGTCTCTGGTGAGGATCGGGATCATGAACGGCAACACCTTCACGAGATGCGGTGCGTTCTTGCACAGTCGTTCGCGCTCGCGCAGCGCCTCGTACACCAAGCGGATCTCACCTTGTTGCAGGTAGCGCAGGCCGCCGTGTACGAGCTTCGAGCTCTTCGACGACGTCCCGGAGGCGAAGTCGTCGCGCTCGACCAATGCGGTGCGCAGGCCGCGCGCCGCGGCGTCGAGCGCCACACCGGTGCCGGTGATGCCGCCGCCGATCACCAAGACGTCGTACGACTCGCTCTCCAGTCTGTCCAGCATGTCAGCGCGTCGAAAGGGAGTGGCAGGAGGCATCGGCGTTCATCCTAGAGACTGGTGAGACTCGCCCCGCGGGCCGAGCCGGCAACCACGTATCTGCATGAGTTGTTAATCAGCAAGTCGTGCAATACAGTCGTCGGCATGCGCAGTCCGACCGAGCTCACCGAGGCGTTCCGCCGGCAAGGTCTGAAGCTCACGCCGCAGCGCCAACTGTTGTTCCGACTGCTCCACGGCAACACCGTGCACCCATCCGCCGAGGCGTTGCACGCGCAGGCCACCGAGGTCATGCCGGGGATCTCACTGCGAACGATCTATCAGACCCTCAACGATCTTGCCGCAATGGGCGAGCTGCAACTGGTGTCGGTCGGTTCCGGCCCATCCCGGTTCGACCCCAACGTCGACGACCACCATCACGCCGTGTGCAGCGAGTGCGGCGACGTGCTCGACGTGTACATCCACAATCTCGCCGTACTCCAGATCGACGGGCTCGGCGGGTTCCAGCCCGATGCCGCTCGGCTGGTGTTCTCCGGCACGTGCCAGCGCTGCGCCGCCGCGTCAGGCGAATCAATTCCCCTAAACACAGGTAACAAGGAGCGAGCAACATGAGCCTCGAAGGCACCAAGACACATGAGAACCTGAAGGAGGCCTTCGCCGGCGAGAGCCAGGCCAACCGCCGCTACCTGTGGTTCGCCCAAAAGGCAGATGTCGAGGGCTACCCCGACACGTCAGCGCTGTTCCGTTCGGTCGCCGAGGGTGAGACCGGTCATGCACACGGTCACCTCGAGTACCTGGCACAGGTCGGCGACCCGGTGACTGGCGAGCCGATCGGTGACTCCGCCGACAACTTGAAGTCGGCCGTCGCCGGCGAGACCTACGAGTACACCCAGATGTACCCGGGATTCGCCAAGACCGCACGCGACGAAGGCTTTGCCGAAGTCGCCGACTGGTTCGAGACGCTCGCTCGAGCCGAGAAGAGCCACGCAGGTCGTTTCCAGCAGGGTCTCGACGCCCTCAGTTGAGCGAGATCGGGGGTGCTGAGGGGCAGTACCATGCCCAGCAGCACCCCTGCTCGCACAGTGTTCTCGTCGCCCCACATGACCATCACCTACGACCCCAAGCACCCGAAGTACTTCGACGAGGCAGACGTCCGTCAGGAGATGACCCGGGTCTACGACCTGTGTCACGGCTGTCGGCTGTGCTTCAAGTTCTGCACGTCGTTCCCGACGCTGTTCGAGATGATCGACCGGCACGACGATCAAGATGCCGGGCGGCTGACGCCGGCGCAGCAGGACCAGGTCGTCGACGAATGCTTCCAGTGCAAGTTGTGCTACATCAACTGCCCGTACATCCCTTCGCTCCACGAGTGGGCGATCGACTTCCCGCGCCTCATGCTGCGCAACGACGCGATGCGCCACGCCACCGGTCAGGTCAGCATTCGTGACCGGGTAACCGACACGGTGATGGGCCACACCGATCTCCTGGGCAAAGCGGCCACGTTGGCCGCTCCGATGGCCAACAGGGTGCTCGGCGCCAAGCAGGGCAGCGTCGTGCGCAAGGCGATGGAGAAGGTCACGGGAGTCTCGAGTGTCCGCCTGCTGCCGCCGTACGCCCGCCAACGGTTCACGACGTGGTTCAAGCGTCGCCCGCGAGTACGAATCGCCAAGCGCCAGGGTCGAGTCGCGGTGTTCCCCACCTGCCTGGTCGAGTACCAGCAGCCGGCGATCGGTCACGACCTCGTCAAGGTCTACGAGCGCAACGGCGTCGAGTGCTCGCTCGTCGACGGCGCCAGTTGCTGTGGTGCGCCGTGGCTGCACAGCGGCGACGTCGAGCAGTTCACCAAGGTCGCCGAGAAGAACGTGAAGGCACTTGCAGCCTCGGTGCGTCGCGGCAACGACATCGTCGTGCCCCAACCGACGTGCGGTTACGTGTTGAAGAAGGACTACATCAGCTACGTCGGTGGGCCCGATGCCGAGCTGGTGGCCGAACACACCTACGACGCGGCCGAGTACCTGATGAAGGTGCACAAGGCCGAAGGCACGGCGCTCGACACCAACTTCGAAGGGCACGTGCCCGCCACGGTCACCTACCACACTCCGTGCCATCTGAAGGCCCAGAACGTCGGGCTGAAGAGCCGCGATCTGATCAAGCTCACGGGCGCCAAGGTCACCCTGGTGCAGCAGTGCAGTGGCATCGACGGCATGTGGGGGTTGCGTGCCGAGAACACGGGAATCAGCGTGCCGATCGCCACGAAGCTGGCGGATCAGATCCGCCGCGCCGACGGTGAAGTGATCTCCGGTGACTGTCATCTGGCCAACACGGCGATCACCGAGCAGACCGGTCGGCAGCCGTTGCACCCGCTGCAGTTGATCGCCCGCGCCTATGGCATCAGCGAGGAGCCGACACAGCGATGAGCACCTCTTCCAGTCGCAAGTTGACCGTCGCCGACATCGCCGACACTCGTGAGTACGAGCGCACTCGCGACGCGTTCAGAGCGGAGATGATCGAGCTGCGCCGACGTCGCCGGGTCGCGGTCGGCACCATCGTCAGCCTGGCCTTCGAGAACCGCGAGACCATTCGCTTCCAGATCCAGGAGATGGCCCGTGTCGAAGGGATCACCACTGACCAGGGCATCCAGGAGGAGCTCGACGCCTACAACCCGCTGATCCCTGAGCTCGGCCAGCTGTGCGCCACGCTGTTCATCGAATTGACGTCCGACGAGGCGATCCGCGAGTGGCTCCCACGACTGGTCGGCATCGAGCGGTCCGTGGTGTTGCGGCTTTCCAACGGTGAGCAGGTGCGCGGCGTGGTCGATGCCCAGCACGCGTCGCAACTGACCCGTGCCGATGTGACCGCCGCCGTGCACTACATCACGTTCGCGTTTGGCCCCGAGCAGTGCACGGCCTTCGGGGAGGGAACCGTGCTGATGATCGATCATCCGAAGTATGGCGAGGAGACGGAACTCGCCGTCACCACCGTGAGTGAGCTATTGGACGACCTCGGCGGTCGCTGAGCGCGCAGAACTGTTACACAGTCCTGACAAATTCCTGAAGAAGGGTCTGGTCAAGGCGGCCCAAGTGAACCTAGATTCACGCGCGCTGAAACGGTGTTCTACCATCAGCGGGCCAAACTCAGGAGAGGCATCAGTCGTGTCGGTCAAAGAGATCGTATGGCGAGAGTTGGGAGCGTGCCGGGGGCTAGAGGCAACAATGTTCTACCCGGACGACGACGACCTGGCATTGGAGGCGAAGTCTGTGTGCGCGGGTTGCGACGTGCGCATCGCCTGCCTCGAACATGCCCTGCAGGCAAGAGAGAAGTCGGGGATCTGGGGCGGGGCGACCGAGCGGGAGCGTCGACGGATGATCCGCCAACGTCGCCGCACCGCATAACCTGAACGGATGAGTGCATTCGACGAGCTGGGCGGTTGGCCCGCGCTCCTGACCGAACTGGTCGAAGGTCGCGACCTGCCCGCCTCGCACGCCAGGGCGGCAATGGGAACGATCCTGTCGGGCGATGCCACACCTGCACAGCTGATCGGCTTCGTCGTGGCGCTGAGGGCCAAGGGCGAGACGCCTGAGGAGCTCAGCGGCCTGCTCGACGCTGTGCTCGACGCCGCGTCATTGGTGCCGTTGAGCGAGGAGATGCGTTCGCGGGCCGTCGACATCGTCGGCACGGGTGGCGATCGCAGCCACTCGATCAACGTCAGCACGATGGCCGCGATCGTGGTCGCCGGCGCGGGCGTGCCGGTGTGCAAGCACGGGGCGCGTGCGTCGTCGTCGCAATGCGGGGCGGCCGACGTCCTCGAGGAGCTGGGGGTCGCGATCGAGCTCAACCCGCAGGGTGTGCTGCGGTGCGTCGAAGAGGTGGGGATCGGGTTCTGTCTGGCGCCGAAGTTCCACCCCGCATTTCGGTTCGCCGCGCCGAGTCGCCGCGAGATCGGCATCGCCACGGTGTTCAACATCCTCGGCCCGATGGCCAACCCCGGTCGCGTGCGCCGGCAGTTGATCGGTGTCGCCAACCCGGCGGTCGCCGAACGGATGCTGGCCTCGTTGCGCCTGCATGGCTCGGAGCGTGCCTGGGTGGTGCACGGCGGCGGGCTCGATGAACTGACCACGACCGGCATCTCGACGGTGCTGGCGCTCGACGACGACAACGTCCGCACGTTCACCGTCGACCCCATCGCCCTCGGGTTTGCACCCGCGATCCCCGACGAGTTGGTCGGTGGCACCCCGCCGGAGAACGCCGAGGTCGTGCGCCGCGTGTTGAAAGGCGAGCACGGCGCGCATCGCAACATCGTCGTGCTCAATGCCGCCGCCGGGCTGGTGGTCGCCGGTGTCGCCGAGTCGCTGGAGGAAGCGGTGATCATCGCCACCTCGTCGATCGACGAAGGTCACGCGGCACGAACCCTCGAACGATGGATCCACGAATCCCAAGCCATCGAAGCCGATCTGCGGTCTGACCAATCGTGATCGTCCGCGTGCCGGCATCGTCGGCGAATCTGGGACCCGGGTTCGACACCTTGGGCATGGCGCTGTCGATGCACGCCGAAGCCGGTGTGATCGACGGCGACCTGCCCCCGGGCGGGCAACGCATCGACCAGTACCACCCAGCGGGTGTGGCGTTTCGGCGCGCCGGGGGTGAGGGTGACCTGTGGGTCTGTTCCCCAATACCCGTCGGCCGTGGCCTTGGGTTCAGCGGTGCTGTGCGAGTGGCCGGCGTCGTTGCCGCGCACGCACAGCGTCATGGCAGCGACCCCGATCGGTTGGTTGCCGAGCTCCCGACGATGTTGGCGTTGACGACCGAGCTCGAAGGACATGCCGACAACGTCGCCGCGTCGCTGTTCGGTGGCATCGTGGCCACCGCCGACGGCCGCGCGGTACGCATCCCCCTGGCGTTCGACCCTGCTGTCGTCGTGTGGATCCCGTCGTTCACGACGTCGACCGACGAATCGCGCACCAAGCTCGGCAGTGAGGTCGCCCTCAGCGACGCCGTGTTCAACATCGGTCGCACGGCCTTGCTGGTTGCAGCACTGGCAGCCGGCGACACCGGCGCGTTGCGGGCAGCCACGCAGGACCGGCTGCACCAGGACCGTCGCTTGGTTGCTGCCGCACCGTCGCGGACCGCGCTCCAGGCCGCGCTCGACGCCGGCGCGTGGTGCTCGTGGTTGTCGGGCTCCGGGCCCACGGTTGCGGCCATGTGTCCATATGACGATGCCGACGAACTGGCCGCGCAGATGCCCGACGACGGGCACACCAAGGTGCTGCGAATCGACCACGAGGGTGCCGTCATCGAGCCAGACGACTGACAGCTCGCTGATCGAGGCGAGCTACGCCGCCCGATGCGCAGATGGCTCACCGGCCGACTGGAGCTGCGATGTGCGACCGACGACCTCGGGCACCGCGCCGATCGGCCACTCCCACTGGCCGTCACACCACAACACGGTGACCTTGTCGGCCAGGCGATCGAAGGCGCGAGCCAGGCACAGCACCTCGTCGACGACGGCTCGCGGCAGCAGCGCGGCGAACACCGGCACATCGGGAGCCGGCAACGCCAGCCCGATCTCCATCTGCCCGTCTTGGGCGGTGCCGACGAGCACACCGTTGCGCACGTGCAGCACGGTGTCCTCGATCCGCACGCCCACGTCGCCGGCTTCGCGGAGCCGATCGGTCAGCCGCTTGCGCCGCATCGCCTGTGAGAACGCCATCGCCCGATCGCGCACCTGGGCCGCTTCCTCGTACCGTCGGGCGGCCGACAGCGCGGCGAGGCGGGACTGCAGCGCGGCGATCACCAGATCGGGTGAGGTGGTCATGGCTTGGACCGTCTTGGCAACCACCGTTGCGTAGCGGGTTGCGTCGGCGGCTCCGGCGCACGGACACATGGCGACGCCGAGCTGGGCGGGCGTGCAGGTGATCGCTGCGGGCTGGGGATGGAAGGTGCGGCCGAGCCGCGTGGTGCACCGACGAAGCGGGAAGACCGATTGCAGGGCTTCGACGACTGCGTCGGCATTGGCCTTCGACGGCAGCGGGCCGAGGTGCACGCCGGCGCCGGTTGCGTCGTTGACCACAGAGAGCCGCGGCCAGGCCTCATCAGTGCTCAGTCGCACGTAGCGGTACTTCTGCGGCGACGTGCCAACCCGGTTGTACCGCGGCGCGAGTTGCTGCAGGTACCGCAACTCCAGTACCTCGGCCGTCAACACGTTGGGCGTGGTGATGTACGAGACGCGCTGAGCCTCGCGCAGCAACGTGCCGATCTTGCGGCGATCGTCGCTGCCGAAGTAGCTGCGAACACGTTGACGAAGGTTGGTGGCCTTGCCCACGTAGAGGACCTTGTCGTTGGCGCCCCGGAACAGGTACACGCCGGGGCCGCGCGGCAGGCCCGTGGTCATGCGCAGCTTGGCGGCCTGGGGGTGGGCGCCGATTCGGGGCAGCGAGATGAGATCGTCGAGCCCCAGCACCCCGAGGCCGGCGGCGCGTTCGAGCAGGAAGTGCAACAGGTCGGTCGTGGCCAACGCATCGTCGAGGGCCCGGTGCGACGGGCGGTGATCGAGGCGGAACCGAGCGGCGAGGGTGCCGAGACGGCAGTCGGGCACTTCGTCGCGGATCAATCTGCGGGCCAGGGGCAGCGTGTCGATGACCGGGTTGACGATCTCCGGGTCGCCTCGGCGGCTGAGTGCGGCGTTGATGAAGGCCATGTCGAACCCGACGTTGTGCCCGACCACGACCGCATCGCCGAGGAACTCGACCATCGACGGGAGGACTGCCTCGATCTCCGGAGCGCGCACCACCATCGATTCGGTGATGCCCGTGAGCATCGTGATCACCGGCGGGATCGCCCGCCCGGGGTTGACGAGCGTTTGCAAGGTGCCGAGGCACACGCCGGCACGGACCTTGACCATGCCGATCTCGGTGATGAGGTCGCTGTGGCGGTCACCCCCGGTGGTCTCGATGTCGAGCACGCAGAAGGTCACGTCGGCCAACGGCGTGCCCAGGTCGTCGAAGGACCGCTGCCCGCCGGCTGCTGTGCGCATGGGCGCAGTCCAGCACGAACGAGTGTTCGAAGTCAAGAACAGGCGTTCGACTCTTCGAGGAACGGCCCGACGAAACGCCGATCGGTACAGTGGTGGCGGTGAGCACCGAACCCCCAGTCGAGGTGCGCGACGAGGTGCCCGACGAGGCGCTGCGGCCAGCGCTCGAGCTGGCTGTCGGGGTCGCCGCCGCCGGGGTGAAGTTGCGCCCCCCGTTGCCCTTTCCGTCGGGCCTCAAGCGCTTCCTCCGATTCCACAAACTGCCGCCGACAGCGCTCACCGAGGTTCGAGCGGCAGTCGACGGCGACGATGTCTTCCGCGGCCGGTTGGCCTCGGTTGCGACGGCGGATCTCGTCGATGAAGTCGGTGTGCTGTGGTTGTCGCGGCCGGATGGCTGGCAGTCGGCGATCATCGAACTGATTCCGGACAAGGCCGTCGACGACCAAGCGGCCTTGCGACGCGAGGAGCGTCGCCGCCTGGCTGCGCAGGAGGCCGCGGCGCGTGGTCGCGCCGAGCTGCTGGCGGTGACCGCGGAGTTGGAACGCGAGCGAGCCGGCAAGTTGGCGTTGGCGGGCGAACGTGATCGCCTGAAAGCCGAGCTCGACGAGGTGCGGGCCCGGCTTCGAGATGCCCAACGCGTCGAGCACGCGACAGCGCAGACGCTCGCCAAGGCCGAGGCCGAGTTGGCCACGCTGCGACTCGCCGCCGCGGTGCCTCGTCAACCCGCGCCGGTGGTCATCGACACCGCGGCCGTGCGCAACCTGCTCGAGGGCGCCGTTGCCGCGTCGACCGACGTCGTCGCACTGCTGACCAATGCGCTCGACGAGCTTGCCCGGGCAGACCCCGCAACCGACGACGTTGCGTTCGAACCGGCGCGGCAGCCGCGGGCACGACGCAAGCCGATCCGGTTGCCCGGTGGGGTGTTGGCCGGAACCGTCGAGGCTGCAGAGCTCGTGCTGCGCACCAAAGGCGCTCGCACACTGGTCGATGGCTACAACGTCGCCAAGTTGGGCTGGCCATCGCTCGATCTCGATCATCAGCGTGACCAGTGCACCGTCGCCGCCGAGAACCTGGCCAAACGGTGGAACATGGAGATGACCATCGTGTTCGACGGCGCCACGATCGAAGGCGCACACGCGGTGACGCGGCGCAAGCTGCGCATCGTCTACTCGCCGGCCGGTGTGTCGGCGGACGATGTGCTGCGCGCCGAAGTCGCTGGTATCGACCTCGCCACGCCGGTGGTGGTCGTGACCAATGATCGAGCGATCCTGGCCGACGTGACAGCCGCTGGGGCGAACACCGTGTCGTCCGACGACTTCCTCACCCTGCTGCGCCGCTGAACCACCGTGAGTCCGTTCGCGCGTTGTGCCGCGGCACCGGGCTCACAGCGGGTCGGGTATGGCCGGGGTGTGAGTCCGTCGCGCGTGGTGCCGCGACACCGGGCTCACAGCGGGTCGGGTCCGATCCCGCCTCTCGGGAGGGGCGTGTCACACCCCTTTGCGATGATGGGCGGCAGGTGGAGACCGACCCGCAACCGACAGGGCAAGGACATCATGGAACCCAACACGACCTCATTGATCATCTCGTGCGACACGTGCTGCATGCGGGCAACCGCGACGTGCGCCGATTGCGTGGTGACTCATGTGCTCTCACCAGCGACGTTCGAATCGGTGGCGCTCGACGACGAAGAGATGCGGGTGGTGCGTTTGCTGGTACGTGCGGGAATGATGCCTACGCTGCGTCACAGTGAGACCGACGCTGTCGCCGCCTTCTGTTGACGCCGCGTACGTCGATCAACTGGTCCAGCTCGCCCACGGGCACGACATCTCGCACGTCGGCGTGTGCGGCGCCGGAACACTCGAGCGAGCGAGGGGCGAGCTGATCCGTCGCAAGGCCGCCGGTCTGCACGACGGCCTGCAGTTCACCTACAAGAACCCCCAGCGATCCACGGATCCGCAACGCGCCGTCGCCGGAGCACGCGCCGTGCTGGTGGGTGCCCGGTCGTACTACACGGATGCGCCACCGGCACCGCCGGGGGCGCAGGGCCGGGTGGCCCGATACGCATGGACCGACCACTATGCACCGCTGCGTGTCGGGTTGCGTGCCGTCGCCGCAGTGTTGCGCCGCGACGGCTTCCGGGCGGTGGCGTTCGCCGACGACAACTCGATCGTCGACCGCGAAGTGGCGTACGAGGCCGGCATCGGGTGGTTCGGCAAGAACGCCAACATCTTGCTGCCCGGCGCCGGGAGCTGGTTCGTCCTGGGGTGTGTGATCACCACGGCACCCTTACCGACCTCGCAGGCACCGGTCGCGGATGGCTGCGGCGCGTGTCGACGGTGCCTCGACGCCTGTCCGACCGGGGCGATCATCGCCCCCGGTGTGGTCGATGCCGGTCGTTGCTTGGCCTGGATCCTGCAGAAGCCGGGCGTGATGGACCGGCAGTGGCGGGCCGCGATCGGTGATCGCATCTACGGCTGCGACGACTGCCAGACCGTGTGCCCGCCCACCGTTCGGTTTGCGACCAAGCATCAGGCGCCGCCCCTGCAGATCGAGCCGTGGGTTTCGTTGATCGAGATCCTCGATGCCGGCGATGCAGACCTGTTGGCGCGGTGGGGTCGTTGGTACGTGGCGAACCGTGATCCGAAATGGGTCCGGCGGAACGCGCTCGTGGCGCTCGGAAACGTCGGCTCGGCAGGCGATGCGGACGTACGACGTTGCCTCACCGAGTATCTCGCGCACGCTGATCCGGTCTTGCGCGTGCATGCCGTGTGGGCAGCACGTCGTCTGGGGCTCGCCTCGTTGCTGCCGGCCAACGACGCCGATCCGTTGGTCATGGACGAACTGGCTGCAACAGCGTGAAGCACCTCCTCGTCACCAACGACTTCCCGCCCAAGATCGGTGGCATCCAATCGCTGCTGTGGGAGTGGTGGCGCCGCCTTCCACCGCAGTCGTTCGCGGTGTTGACCAGCCCCTACGACGGCGCGGCCGCATTCGACGCGGCGCAGCCCTTCCACATCGAGCGCACCCGCGAGCCCGTGCTGTTGCCGCACCCGTGGATGGTGTCGCACATCAACGAGATGGCAGCGCGTGTGGGAGCCGATCTGGTGGTGCTCGATCCTGCATTGCCGCTCGGTCTCGTCGGGCCGTCGCTGCGCCTGCCCTACGACGTGGTGTTGCACGGCGCCGAGGTCACGGTGCCCGGCCGGTTGCCGGGCACCAAGCAATCGCTGGCCTACGTGCTGCGTGGCGCTCGGCACATCGTCGCCGCGGGCAGCTACCCGGCTCGCGAGGCCGAGCGCGCCGCGGGCCGCAGCTTGCCGATCACCATCGTTCCGCCAGGAGTCGACACCGCACGATTCCGGCCACTGTCCGATGCGGAGCGAGCAGCGGCCAGAGCTCGATTCGGCATGCCAGCCGACGCGGAGGTGATCGTCGGCATCAGTCGACTCGTTCCGCGGAAGGGCTTCGACACCGCAATTCGCGCTGCGGCGATCATGCGTCCATCGCGCCCCGACCTCGTCCTGGCGATCTCCGGAGGTGGGCGCGACGAGCAACGGCTGCGCAAGGTGGCCGGCGAGCTCGGCGCGCCGGTGCGCTTCCTCGGTCGCGTCGGCAACGACGACCTTCCAGCGCTGTATGGCTGTGCCGATGTCTACACGATGCTGTGTCGCAACCGGTGGGGCGGTCTCGAACAGGAAGGGTTTGGCATCGTGTTCCTGGAGGCGGCCGCATGCCAGGTGCCGCAGGTCGCCGGCGACTCGGGCGGTGCCGAAGACGCCGTGGTCGATGGCGTGACCGGCGTGATGATCCGCCACGCGGA
Source organism: Ilumatobacteraceae bacterium (assembly GCA_031373785.1). Lineage (GTDB taxonomy): Bacteria > Actinomycetota > Acidimicrobiia > Acidimicrobiales > Ilumatobacteraceae > JAENVT01. The sequence goes on along the minus strand of JANMNE010000107.1, from coordinate 3,969 downwards.
TGACGCCCGCGAGGTGGCGCGCGCCTTCGAGCGGCTGCTCGACGACTCCGACCTGCGGGCCCGCATGGGCAGGGCCGGCAGGCTTCGAGCGATCGACGAGTTCTCCTACGAAGGGTTGGCTGAGCGGCTGGGCGTCGCCCTGGGCGCCCTGCCATGATGACCCTCGAGATGAGGGCTCGGAGCCGATGAACGATCACAGCACAGCACCGGGCGCGCGTGTCGTTCGACTCGATCTGGCAGGGACCGCGGTTTTCCTCGCCGCGCTCGCCGTCGCAGTGCCACTCCGAACGCACCGCTTCGCGCAGTTCCTGATCGGAGGCGTCTCGATGGCCCTGTTCGCTGTCGGTCTCGTCACCACCTTGTGGGCGTACACGCGGGCGTTGGACCGCTCGCGCGTCGAGGAAGTCGGCGTCGCCAACCTCTACCTGCTGACCGGCGACACTGCCCCGAAGGTGGTGGGCCGCACGATGTCGCTGGCACTCGCCGTTCAGGTCCTGGCGGCGATCGGCGGGGCGTGGATCGGTGTGGTCGGGCTCGACAAAGGCCAGCTCAATGCGCTCGCATTCGGGGTGCTGGTGCCGATGTTCGGCGTCGGCATGAACGGGATGTGGGCTGCCCGGCACGGCTCCTACGGTCCTCGAGTCGGCCGAGCGGTGTCACCGAGAGATCACGAGATCGACTAGAACAGAGCAATGGCTGAAACGGCGTCACAGACCACCACGATTGCGGCCGCACCAGATCGCGTGTGGGCGATCGCGACCGACCTCGAGCGCTACCCGGAGTGGGCCAAGGACGTGAAGGATGTCGTCATCAGGGCGCGCGACGAGCAGGGTCGCCCGACCGAGGTCGAGTTCCGGGCGTCGGCGCTCGGGCGCAGCACGCATTACACCTTGAGCTATGACTACAGCGATGCGCCGGCGGTGCTGGCCTGGAGCATGTTGCGCGGCGACATCATGCGCACCATCGACGGGGCCTACCACTTCTCGCCGACGACCGATGGCGGTACGGAGGTGCGGTACGACCTGATCATCGACCTCGTCGTGCCGTTGCCCGGCTTCGTCAAGCGCCGCGCCGAGGTACGCATCCTCAACACCGTGCGCGAGCTCAAGGTCCGCGCCGAGTCGTGAGCCGTCGCCGAATCGGCATCGACGTCGGGGGCACCAAGTGCCTGGGGGTCGTGCTCGACGAGACCGGTGAGGTGATCGAAGAACAACGCCGACCGACACCACCTGGCACAGAGGCCTTCGTCGACACGCTCGCCGAACTGGCCGGCGCGCTCGGGGTGACCGATTCCCTCGGAATCGGGGTGCCCGGCATGGTGACCCGATCGGGTGTGATCAAGGCGTCGCCCAACCTGATCGACATCGCCGACTTCGAGGTCGGGCGCATGCTGTCGGAGCGACTCGGCTTTCAGGTCGAGGTCGGCAACGACGCCACGTGCGCGGCCGCCGCCGAGTGGCAGGTCGGCGTGGCCAAGGGTGCCACCGACATGGTCATGGTCACCTTGGGCACGGGCATCGGCGGGGGAGTGATCGCCGGCGGGCGATTGATCCGCGGTGCAAACGGATTCACCGGCGAGATCGGACACATGGTCGTCGATCCTGATGGGCTGCCCTGCCCATGCGGGCGGCGCGGATGTTGGGAGCGCTACGCGTCGGGCAGTGGGTTGGCCCGGCTGGCCCGCGAGGCAGCCATCGGCAAGCGACTCCGTCGGGTGCTGCAGTTGGCCGGAGGCGACCCGTTCAACGTGCGCGGCGAGAACGTGCAGGCGGCGGCCCGCGAAGGCGACGCCGAAGCGCTCGGTGTCATCGATCTGTTCGGGTACTGGGTGGCGCTCGGCCTCAACAACCTCACCAACGTCCTCGATCCGCAGATGTTCGTGCTGGGTGGTGGGCTGGCGGCCTCCGGCGATCTCTACCTGGGTCCGATCCAGAAGTGGTTCACGGAGTTGCTGTATGCGCCCGACCTGCGACCGCATCCACTGCTGGTGTTCGCCTCGCTGGGCGAGCGCGCCGGGGCTGTCGGCGCAGCGTTGATGACCGAACTGCACTGACCCTGATCACACGTGCGCACGGCCCGTCGTGCGCCGCACCACCAAGCTCGGTGACATCACGATGTCGGTCAGCTCGCCGCGATCGTTCATCGTGTTGATCAGCATCGTTGCCGCGGCAGCACCCATCTCTCGTCGAGGCTGATCGATCGTGGTCAGTCCGATGTGGTTCAACGCCGCGAGCGAGGTGTTGTCGAACCCGACCACTGCGACATCGTCGGGCACCACCAACCCGCCGCGCTCGACCACGTCGATCGCGCCCACGGCGGACAGGTCGTTGGCGGTGAAGATGGCCGTCGGCAACACCGCCCCGCGCAACAGGCGCTGCGCGCCGTGGGCTCCGGCCTCCTCGGTGAAGTCACCGCTGATGACCTGAGCGCTGTCCTCGAGTCCCAGGCGGCGCATCGTGCCTAAGTATCCCGTCCGTCGAGGGGACGCACCCGCGCCTTTGCCGCCGTCGATGTGGGCGATCCGCCGGTGACCGAGGTCGTACAGGTGCTCGACCGCCATGCGTGCCCCGTCGGCGTCGTCGGTGGTCACCGAGCCGATGCCGAGCTTGCTGAACGCCCGCCCCACCGAAACGAGCGGCACCTCGGCGCCAACGGCATCGAGCCGGGCTGCCGGTAGACGGCAACCGGCGACGATGATGCCATCGACGCGCGAGGCCAGGAACGTGTCGAGTGCCCGCGACTCGAGCCGGGGGCTGCGGCGACCGCTGGCCAGGATGAGCTGGTAACCGTGACGTTCGGCCGAGGCGTGGATGCCGTCGGTGACTTCGGCGAACCACGGGTTGTGCAGATCGTTGAGCAACACGCCGATCGTCATCGTCTTGCGCGATGCCAGGTTGCGGGCCATCAGGTTCGGTCGGTATCCGAGCTTGGTGGCCGCGTCGGTGACTCGCCTTCGCGATTCGATGCTGACCCGTGGCGAGTCGCGCATCACCAACGACACCAAGGCGCGTGAAACGCCGGCGATCTGGGCCACGTCCTCCAATGTCGGGGCGTGGTTTCGTCGTGTGCTCGACACCGCGGCCAACCTAGTTCACTTGACAGCGCCGCTGAGCCGTCTAGAGTTGGAGCGCTCTAACTGATCGAGGGGGACAGGATGATCGACCGCATTGCCGCAGCACCTATCTCGTGGGGAATCTGCGAGGTTCCCGGCTGGGGCTTGCAGATGTCGCCCGACAGGGTGCTCGGCGAGATGTCGGATCTGGGGATCACCTCGACAGAGCTCGGCGCGCTGGGTTGGTTGCCCGACGACACCGCCACGTTGCGATCGCTGCTCGATCAGTACGGCCTGTCGATCCTCGGTGGCTTCGTCCCGCTCGTCTTGCACCATGGAACCGGCCATCCCGGTTCGCTGGAAGCAGCCCATGCCGCGGCCGCCGCGTTGTCGGCCGCTGGTGGCACGTACTTCGTCGCGGCCGTGATCGCCAGCATGGAATCGTGGGATCGCCCGACGCTCGACGCCAGCGAGTGGTCTGCGTTGTTCGACGGTCTTGTCGAGACCGAGAAGGTCTGCGCCGAGTACGGCCTGACCCAGGTGGTGCATCCACACGTCAACACGCTGATCGAAACGGCCGACGAGTTCGATCGTTTCTTGAACAACTCCTCCTCGCTGTTCTGCCTCGACACGGGTCATCTCTTCATCGGCGATGCCGACGACGTTGCGATTGCCGAGCAGTACGGCGACCGTGTCGGGCTGGTCCACATCAAGGATGTCGACCGGTCGATCTCGGCGCGATTCCGCGCCGGAGAGTTTGATTGGATGGGCGCGATTCAGCACGGTTTGTTCCCGTCGGCGGGTTCTGGCGATGCTCCGATCGCTGCTACGGTGCGGACGCTCGAACAGTCCGGTTACACCGGCTGGTACGTAGTGGAACAAGATGTGGCACTGACCGACGGCGAACCGCCTGTCGG
>JANMNE010000298.1:0-7493 GCA_031373785.1 Ilumatobacteraceae bacterium | reverse complement strand
GGGACCCACGTCCACAGCCACGGCAGTGTCGCCAACGCCAGCGGTGGCGTGGTCGACGAGTCGCAGCCGCACAGCCACACGGTCGACGGCACCTCGGTGACCCTCAACCCTGCTGGCAACCCTGCTGGCAACCCTGCTGGCGATCCTGCTGCCAACCCTGTGGTCCCAGTGGTCGACGAATCGCAGCCCCATTCGCACCCCGCCGACACCACTGGCACGGTGGCAACAGCCGCAGCCACTTGGCCACGTCCGTGGGACCCGACCAAGCCGATCGACGTCTCCGGGGTGGCCGGAGTGACACCGGAGCAGGAAGCTCGGGCCACGAAACTGATCGAAGACTCGTTGAAGGACCTGCCGAAGTACGCGGATACGGCTGCCGCCGTGGCCGATGGCTATGCCTCGATCGGCGACGCGGGCACGGGCGACGAGCACTACATCAAGCTGTCGCTGATCGAAGACAACGACTTCCTCGACCCGACGCAGCCCGAATCACTGGTCTACAAGGTGAACGGCGACAGCCGGACCCTCGCCGGTGCGATGTACATCGCCAGCGCTCGATCGACCGACGACCCCACCTTGTTGAACTACGCAGGGCCGCTCATGCAGTGGCACAACCACGGCAACCTGTGCTGGGCGACCGGACCGGACGGCAAGCCACGCGTCGTCGGCATCACCGACGCCAACGGCAACTGTGCCAATGGCGTCAACACGGGCGGCCAGAACCCGATGGTCCACGTGTGGATCACCCCGCATCCGTGTGGCGTGTTCGCCGCGCTCGAGGGCGTCGGCGCCGGCCAAGCAGCGGTGCCCGACGATCAACGCCTCGATCTCTGCAACCAGCCTCACAGCCACACGACCGCCGCGGTGGCCACCAAGCCCTACGACCCGACACAACCGATCGACCTCGGCGGTGTGCCCGGCGTGACGCCGGAGCAGCAAGCTGCTGCCGAGAACCTCGTCGCCCTCAACATCGTCCGTTTGCCGCAGTGGGCCGATTACCAGGTCGCCGAGGCCGCCGGGTACCACAGCATCGGCGACGGACTCACCGGGTTCGAGCACTTCATCAAGTGGGATCTGATCAACGACGACGTCTCGCTCGACCCTGATCATCCCGAGAGCCTCGTCTACCAGCCGCAGCCCGATGGTTCGAAGAAGTTGGTCAGCGCCATGTACTTCTTGCCCGAGACCGTCGCCCTGAAGGATGTTCCGAACATCGGCGGCGCGCTGATGCAATGGCACATCCACGACAACCTCTGCTTCACGAACGACCCTGTTTCTCCCCTGGTCCGTGGCGTGACCGATGCCAGTGGCAGCTGCCCTGCCCCACTGGTCAAGTTGACCGTCGCTCCGATGATCCATGTCTGGATCACGCCCAACAAGTGCGGGCCGTTTGCCGCACTCGAAGGAGTCGGTGCTGGACAGGTCGCCGATGGTGAGACACGCTTGTGCGACAGCGCCCACGGTTCCGGCTTCTGAGCCGCTGACCACGCCGGCCTTGTCGGGGCATCGTCAGCACCAGCGGCGAGCCCCATCCCGAGTGCGGGCCCTCGCTGAGCGGGTAGACGATCAGGGCCAGCGCCGAGGCAGCGAGCACGAAGCCGGCGATGTCGAAACGTCCAGTGGCCGGGTGCCGAACCGGTCGCCGAGCCAGCACGACGTGGGAATCCACACCGCGAGGCTGAGCGTGTAGCCGAGCACGACCCACTCGGCGTTCTCGGTGCGCAACTCCCGACCGAGGGCCGGGATGGCCACGTTGACGATGGTGGTATCGAGGATGTCGAGGAACAACGCCGACACGTAGACGATCGCGACGACCCATTTGTAGGCGATGCGCCGACCGAACACCTCCACCGTGTTGGCAGTGGAAGGGGCAATCGCGGTCACTCAGCCCCACCGTAGCGTCGGTGACGGCGTCACTCCCGGGTCGGGGCAGCCCCTAGGGAGACCCTAGGGAACGGACAGGATCGTGACCAGACCGGTGTTGCCGTCGACTCGTACCCGGGCGCCATCGGGGATGTTCCGGGTCGCCCCCACGGCCGAGACGACGCACGGAATGCCCAGCTCACGGCTGACGATGATGGCGTGGCTGAGGGCGGCTCCGACATCGACGACAACGGCTGCAGCCGGCACGAACAACGGCGTCCACGACGGATCGGTGATCGGCGCGATCAAGACGTCACCCGGCTCCAACGCCGACGGATCGTTGGAGTCCAGAATCACTCTCGCTACACCCTCGGCGATTCCCGGGCATCCGGGGAAGCCGACGATCACGTCGCCTTCCGACACCCGATCGACACTGACCGCATCGCGTCGGGGCCACGTCGCCGGGCCGTCGGCGTGGCCGACAAAGACGAATGGCGGCTCCACCTCTTGGAGGTGGCGGTACTCGGTTCGACGCGAGCGGATCGACTCGGTGAGCGAGTGGGGATCGCTGAACAGAGTGGGCATCTCCGCCTCGCGCACGAAGCCGAAGTCCTCGATCTCGTCGAACGCGCCGAGATCGACCATTCGCCGGCCGAGCTCGCGCATCGCCATCCGCATCTCGTGGACCACCCTGATGTTGTTGGTCTTGGTCCGCTCGCGACCGGGCAGCCAGGCCGCCGAACAACCGATGGCAGCGGCGAGTTGACCGTGGGTGGCCGGGTCGGCGGCAACCATCGACAACAACTCCGCCGATGTCGTCGCCCGCTGTTGGGAGCGGATCTCGAACTGCCGCGCCGGATCGGCCGAGTCGGGGGCCTGACGCATGCGATCGATGGCCACCAACGCGAGCGCCGGCTTGGTTTCCCACGACGGTGATCGGCTTTCCCATTCATTCGGCCCGCGACTGCCGAACTCGTACACGAACTCCTCGAAGCCCTTGATGAACTCGTGGGAATCGGGATCGAGTCGAGACAGCGCCCACATCGCATGGCTCGGCGCCGCCGAATCGACGTCGCCGATCCCGGAGAGGATCGGCATGATCAGATCGGGCCGACCCACCGCGGTCGCGACCGCGCTGATCACCCCGACCGGCACGGTGGCCATGTACGTCGTGAACAGGTGGTGGGCGAACATCGTGCGATGTAGCGGGAGCATCTCTTGGAACCGCTCCCACAGTTGTTCGTTGCTCAGCGATCCGAGATCGGGCCGGTTGACGCGCAATGCCTTCGTGAGGGCTCGGTCGTCGGTCAGTTCGGTGAGGTCGTCGAGGCTCTGCTGGGCGAAGACCCAACCGAACGTCGCCCCGATCTTGGAACCGAGATCGGGTCGCACATCGCCCGGCATCTCCTCGTAGGGCGGGATGCCCGGCTGGGCGCCGAAGAACTGCTCGTCCATCATCTGCCACGACAAGCCGGGGGCGCGCTCGCCGAACAATCGGATCAATGAGGCGTTGAGGTAGCAGTACCCGCCCAGCACGCCGAGTTGGCAGAAGTCCTCTGGCGGGAACTCGTCCGCATCGAACGCCCCCATCCGCACCCACGCATCGCGCCAGCCGAGTTCCGCAAGGTACAACGCGGTGTCGCTGGTCAGGGGTGTGACCGGGTCGGGGAACACCTCGCCGACGTTGGCACGCGTGTAGATCGGGAACCGCTCCGACAGTGAAGTATCCGTGACGTAGTAGCGCTCGCTCATTCGTCCCCCAGACGTCGTGCAGTGTGGCGGAATCGTAGCCAGCGGCCTGTGTGACGCATGTATCGGTCGGCGCGTCCAACAACGGTCCCCATTGCTGCGATCATGCAGGCGTGACGATCGCCGACGACACCGAATGGGGCGCGTTCCGGGACGATGGCCCATGGGTGCTCGACCGCGATGCCCTGCAGTGGTACCCGGTTGCCGGCCTGCTGCGCCAGGCCGCGAAGGCCGGAGTGCCGGCCCTCACCCGACCGACGCGGATGCCACCCGGTGTTCGAGTGATCGCCGTCGCCAGCCGACTCATCGGGGCGATCGGCCCGTGGTGGTACAAGAAGAAACGCCGACGCTACGCGGCGGCCGAGGACAGCCGCAGCGAGATCTCCGGTCGCCTGCGCCGTGCTGCCGAATGGCTCGGACCGACCTACATCAAGCTCGGCCAGATCATCTCCAGCGGCGAGGGCCTGTTCCCGCCCGAGCTCGTTTCGGAGTTCAAGCAGTGCCGTGACCAGGTCCCCGCGGAGCCGTTCGAAGCCGTGCGCAAGGTGGTCGAAGAAGACCTCGGCGTGCCACTGGAGAGCGTCTTCGCCAGCTTCGATCGGGCCCCGCTTGCCGCCGCTTCCATCGCCCAGGTCCACGCCGCGACGCTGCACACCGGAGAACACGTCGTGGTCAAGGTGCAGCGGCCCAGCGTTGCCCGACTCGTGCGCAAAGACCTGCGGGTGATGGCCTGGTTGGCACCCCACCTGGTCGGGCGCATCCCGATCGCTTCGCTGGCCAACCCGCCGGCGCTCGTCGAGTTGTTCGCCGAGACGATCGTCGAGGAGCTCGACTTCCGCATGGAAGCCGCCAACATGATCGACATCGCCGTCATGCTCCACGAGCTGAAGCAAACCGGCTACGTGGTGCCCCGGCCGCACACCTCGCTGGTCACCCGCCGGGTGCTGGTGATGGAGCGCATCGACGGGTTCAACTTCGATGATGTCGCCGGCATGAAGGGCGCGGGCGTCGACACCGAGGCCGTGGTGCGCACGGCGATGATCGCGCTCATCGAAGGAGCGATGGTCTACGGCGTGTTCCATGGTGACCTGCACGGCGGCAACCTGTTCGTGCTGCCGGATGGCCGCACTGCCTTGCTCGATTTCGGCATCGTCGGCCGCTTGGCGGGCGATCGCCGCCTCGCGTTCCTGCGGATGATGGTGTGTGCGACCACGAACGACGTGAAGGGCCAACTGGCTGCCATGCGTGATCTCGGTGCATTGCCGAGTGACGTCGATCTCGACATGGTCATGCGCGACCTCCGGCTCGATCAGGCTCCGATCGATCCCACGACGCTGACCGGCGAAGAGTTGGTCGCCGAAGTGCAGCGCGTCGTGAAAGCGTTGCTGGGCTACGGGGCGCGCATGCCGAAGGAGCTCATGCTCTACGTGAAGAACATGGTCTTCCTCGACGGGGCCATGGCTCGCCTGGCCCCCGACCTCGACCTACTGGCCGAGATCGCCAACATCTCGATGCTGTTTGCCGAACGCCATGGTGAGCAACTGGGACGCGAGTTGGGCATCGACCAGACCACATTGGAGATCAACATGGATGGCGTGAAGGCCGGCTTCGGTGTCGACTCCTCGACCGAGCAGTTGACGTATCGCGATTTGCAGTCGCGTCGCGCGTTGATCCAGAAGCGCATGCGCGACCACGTCGGTCGCTAACTTCACGAGGTGACCCTCGACGCGAATGCCCAGCGCTTCTCGGGCTTCGCCGACTTGTACGACGCAGTACGGCCGGTGCCGCCCATTGCGCTGGCCGATGTGCTCACGAACTACGCCGGCGGACGCCCCGGCCTCGTGGTCGATCTCGGCAGCGGCACCGGGCTGTCGACCCGGTGGGCCGCGAGTTGGGCGGGCGAGGCCATCGGCGTCGAACCGAGCGCCGACATGCGCGACCGGGCGGCCGCGGCGACCGACCAGACCAACGTTCGCTACGTCGGGGGTTGGTCCGACGCCACAAACCTGCCAGATGCCTCTGCCGACATCGTGCTGGCCGTGCAGGCGCTGCACTGGATGGAACCGGTGTCCACGTTCGTCGAGGTCGCCCGACTGCTGCGCCCGGGTGGCGTCTTCGCCGCCCTCGACTGCGACTGGCCACCGTCGGTCGGCGACGCGCGCGCCGAACAGGCCTGGCACACGACCCGAAGCACCGTGGCCATCCACGAACGCCAGTTGGCCGGCTCGACGCAACCCGCATCCCCACCGCAGCGAACCCCTTCGTCGTCGCCCCAGTCCGACGATCTTCGGCCCACGCCCGCGGGCGACTCGACTGCCGCCGTCACCATCACCGACGGTGTGCAGTTCTGGCACAAGGGCGAGCACCTCCGAAGAATGGTCGCCAGCAGGCAGTTCCGGCACTGCGTGGAGATCGCCGCACTGGGCGAGGAGCGAGGCAACGCCGACCGCTTCGTACAACTGTTCAAGAGCCAGGGCGACTACCAGGCGTTGCGGCGGCACGGTCTCGACGACGCTGCGTTGGGCGTCGACCAGTTCTCCGGCGACGTGCAGGCGATTCTCGGTCCCGCCGAGCGCCCGTTCTGGTTCACGTACCGCGCTCGTATCGGCGTCCGCAGCGACGTCGGTCGATAGCTTCGCATCGTGCGTCTCGTCATTGCCCGCTGCTCGGTCGACTATGCCGGTCGGTTGACCGCCCACCTGCCCGAGGCGGTGCGCCTGATCATGGTCAAAGCCGATGGCTGCGTCGCCATCCATGCAGACGGCGGGGCGTACAAGCCGCTGAACTGGATGAACGCACCGAACACGCTCATCATCGACGACACCGCGTGGACCGTGACCAATCCGAAGGGCGAGTCGTTGACGATCACCCTGCACGAGGTGTTGTCCGACACCGAAGCCGAGTTCGGCGACGATCCCGGTCTGCAGAAAGACGGCGTCGAGGCCCATCTGCAGGAGCTGCTCGCGGCATCGCCGCACGCCATCGAAGAGGGGTTGACCCTGGTTCGCCGCGAGTACCCCACTGCGATCGGTCCGATCGACCTGCTGTGCCGCGACCGCGACGGTCAGGTCGTGGCGATCGAGGTCAAACGCCGCGGTGAGATCGACGGTGTCGAGCAGCTGGCGCGCTACATCGAGCGTCTGCACCTCGACTCGTCACTCGGCACCGTGCGCGGGGTGTATGTCGCTCAGATCGTCAAGCCGCAGGCACGCGTCCTGGCAGAGGCCCGCGGCTTTCGCGTCGTCGAGGTCGACTACGACGAACTGCGCGGCCTACGACCCGACGACCTCCGACTCTTCTGATCGCTCTCGAGTCGTTCAGGCCAGGACAGGGACGGTCGACATGGCGTCGGCGAGCTCTTTGTCGGTGAGGTTGTAGTCGACCATGTTCCCGGCGAGGTAGCTCTCGTAGGCGGCCAGATCGAGGTGACCATGCCCGCACAGAGCAGTGAGGATGACCTTGCTCTCCCCGGTCTCCTTGCATCGCTTGGCCTCGCGGATCGCCGCGGCGATGGCGTGCGTGGGCTCCGGCGCGGGCAAGATGCCCTCACTGCGAGCGAACGTCAGAGCACCGGCGAAACACTCGGTCTGCGGGATGGCTTCCGCCTCGGCGAGACCGAGCTCGTAGATGTGCGAAACCAATGGCGACATGCCGTGGTAGCGCAAGCCGCCAGCATGGATCGACGGCGGGATGAAGTCGTGCCCCAGCGTGTGCATCTTCATGAGCGGTGTCATGCCGGCGGTGTCGCCGAAGTCGTAGCGGTACTCGCCCTTGGTCAGGCTCGGGCACGCCGCCGGTTCCACGCATCGGATCGTGGGGTTCATGCGCCCGGCCAGCTTCTCACGGAGGAACGGGAAGGCCAGGCCACCGAAGTTCGAGCC
>JANMNE010000197.1:0-12823 GCA_031373785.1 Ilumatobacteraceae bacterium | reverse complement strand
GGGCGCTGGCGACCGCGACCGTGAACGTTCCGATGGCCGCCGTGCCGAGGTCGGCAACGACACCCACGCCGCCCTTACCGCCGAGCGTGCGGGACCCGTAGCACAAGGTCGACCACACCGTCGCCGGATTGCCGTCGATGGCGCGGGCCACCAGATCGTCGTTCTCCTGGCCGTCGTCGCCCTCCGGGTCATAGGTGGTGACGGCGAAGATCTTCGCCGTCGGTGCCGCGACCGGCGGTGTCGTGGTGCTGACCGGCACGACGGTCGACGGCGCGGCAAACCCGGTGTTCGACGTGTTGTCGTGCAGCGTGGCCCACAACAGCCCACTGAGCACGAGGGCGGCCGCCAGGAGACCACCGACGAGCACCAACGACGGCCCCCTCCGTTGCTCGAACGTTCGATTGGGTTGCTGACGGGGTCGGGTCGTGCTGGTGGGCGTGCGGTCGCCGCGGTGAGCCGGCCCGACCGGACGGCCGCTGCGCTGCACGGGCCGGTACCCCCCGACCACGTCGGGCTCGAGCCCTGCCACGACCGGCGTCTGCCCAGTAGAACGACGAGCCGGTGCGCCTGCGGGCGGCGTCGGCGATGCCGTCGGATCGTCGGCTCGCGTGGCGATGCGGGTCAGCGCGACCCGGAGCTCGGACCCGGTTGCGAAACGGTCCATCGGTCGCCGGGCGAGCAGGCGATGGATCAGCTCGGCGAGACCGTACGGAAGGGTCGGGCGCAGCCGAGCGAGATCGGTTGGGTCGCGATTGAGTCGGGCCAGGGCAGTGTCGGTATCGGTCTCGCCGAGGAACGGCACGCGACCCGCGAGGCACTCGTACAGCACGAGGCCGAGTGAGTACAGATCGGCGCGGCCGTCGAGCTTCTTGCCACGGACCTGTTCTGGGGAGAGGTACTTCGCTGTCCCCATCATCACGTTGGCGCTGGTGAGGTCGTCGCCGGTGGCACCAAGGCCCTTGGCGATGCCGAAGTCGGTCAGCAACACCCGGCCGTCGGGCGTGATCAAAATGTTGCCGGGCTTCACGTCGCGGTGCACGAGGCCGGAGCGGTGAGCAGCGTCGAGTGCCGCAGCGACGCACGAGCCGATGTGAATCGTGAGGTCAGGGCTCAGTCGGCGCTGTTCATCGAGCAACTGGCGAAGGCTCTTGCCGTTGACGAGTTGCATCACGACGGCCAGACGACGACTGTTCCCGCTGGTGTCTTCGATCGCGTCGTACACCGCAACGATGTTGGGATGGCTCAACTGAGCGACGGCGATGGCCTCGCGACGGAAGCGTTCGGCGACGACCGGGTCTGCCGCCAACGTCGGCTTCAACAGCTTGACCGCGACCTGCCGGGTGAGTGCCAGGTCGGTCGCCAACCAGACCTCGGCCATGCCTCCTTGCGCGAGCCGTCGCTCCAGCTGGTAACGCTGGGCGAGAATCGACGCAGAGATCGGTGGTGGGCTGGCTGCGCCAGGAATTGTTGCTGACATGTCCGCCCGCAAACGCTAGTGGCGCTGGGCTGACGAATCCGGGCAATAGCTCAGCCGCGGGCGAAGAACGCGACGCCGATCGTGCCGCGCCCGGCATGCGAGCCGACGACCGGACCGATGTCGCCGACGACGATCTGCCCGTCGACGTGTGGGCGCAGCATCTCGACGAACTGATCGACGTCGCGGCAATCCGCTTGCAGCACGAACACGCTGTCGAGGCCGTCGACCGCGGCCACCTTCTCGACCAGGAACGCCAGGGCCTTGCTGCGCGTGCGCTGCTTGCCACCTTGTTCGACCTTGCCATCGCGGACCTCGATGATCGGCTTGATGGCCAAGGCCGACGCGAGCAACGCCTTGGCGCCGCCGATGCGCCCGCCCTTCTTCAAGTTGTCGAGCGTGTCGAGCGCACCCCAGACCCGGGTGCGCCCCGCCAGATCGCGGGCGTGGGCGACGACCTCGTCGTGGCTGGCGCCTTGTGCTGCCAGTCGCGCACACGACGAGACGATCGCCCCGAGGCCCAACGTCACCGATCGACTGTCGATCACGGTGACCGGGATCAGATCGGCGACCGATCGAGCCGCGAGCTCGGCAGACTGCATGGTGGCCGACAGTGCACCACTGAGCGAGATGGTGACCACGCTGCTGGCGCCGTCTGTGGCGAGTTGGCGATAGGTCTGCTCGAACTGTCCTGGGGACGGCGCCGCGGTCTCGGGCAGCGTCGGCGATGCCGCGCACTTCGCCCAGAACTCGTCGACGCTGAGGTCGTGGCGGTCGACGTACTCGTGGCCGTCGATGCGGATCGTCAGCGGAACGATCTCGATAGCGAGTTCGTCGGCAACGGACTGGGGGAGGTCGCACGCCGAGTCAGTGACGATGCGGACGCGATTGATGCTCACGAGACAGGCAGGGTAGCTGCCAGAGATTGTCGCCGCTTCTTGCGAGTGGACCGGGCATGCGCCAGCCACCACAGCAGCACCAGGCCGAACAGCGCCGACGTCAACACGTTGCCGACACCGAGAGCATTGACACGGAAGCGCAACGGCACCGTCGCGCCGAGCGTGACGTCGTTCGGCGTGAAGATGTCGAGCGACACGCCGGACGTGCCGTTCGAACGCGCCTCGACCGGGATCGCGACGTTCGTGGCGACACCTGGCGGGAGCAGTACCGGCTGCGGATCGTTGGCGAACACCAGCTTGCCGGACGGCGATGTCAGCTCGACCTTGATCTTCAACGGCACATCGGAGGTGTTGACGATTCGAACACGAACCGTGCTGCGCTTGCCCGGCAGGTTGACCGTGTAGGCGGCCGGCATCTGCACGGCGTTGCGGATCTGAGTGAGCTCGTCGCGGACAGCGGAGTCGAGCGCTGCGGCATCGAGATCCTCCAGCGCGCTGGTCGGGAGCAGACCGGCGAGCTCGCGCCAGCCTCTCGGACGATCGTTGTCGACGGGAAGCATCGAAGCGACCGCGTCGATCTCGTTGCTCAGCTTGGCCTGGCGGAACACGCGCTGCGCGAGTGTCACGCCGTCGACCTGAGGCAGCGTGACGGGCTGCTCCTCCCCGTCGAGGAGATATCGGTCGGTGCGCGATGCGACATCGTCGATTGGTGCGGCAACCAAGCCAGGAGTCTCGGTGATCAGCGCCGAGATCGGCCCGATCAGCGCGGCGTCGGGGACCCCCAGATCAGGTGTGGCCAGCAGCACGGCATGGCGCGTGACGCTGGTGCCCGAGATCTCCAGCTTCTGTCGCAATGCCAGCAGGTTGGCAACGACGTAGATCCTGGTCAACTCCGGTGTGGCGAGCGGATGAGCGAGCAGTTGTGAGATCAGTTGGTCGACCACCGCGACGTCGACAGCGATGTCGTTCGGCAACGCTGCGGCGAACAACTCGCCGGTGTAGTCGCTGTACCTCTGGATCGCTCCGTCGAGCCCGTTGAACACGTCGGGCGTCATCACCATCAACCCGGCCCCGAGGTCGCGTCGCAGCGTTGCTCCATCGGCACTGATCGATTTGTCGACGAAGATGGTCGACCGGCTGATGATGGCCGGGCCGAGACCAAGGCCGCCGAGGCGAGCCTGGCCGGCGCGCAACCATGAGGTGTAGAGCGAGGCCTGTCCAGCGGCAACGGCGGCCGATGGATCGATCGGCCATTGCGGGTCGGCGAGGATCTGATGGTGTTGCAGCGAGGCGATGAGTCGGTTGAACAACGTCGGATTCAGCTGTTGCAATCCGGTGAGGACGGCCGGCTCAACCCGGACGGTTGCGGGGATCTTGTTGGCGTCGAGGACGTCCAAGGTGTCGGCCAGGCCGGTCATCTCGGCGAGCGTCGAAGCATCGTCGAGGCCCGTCACGCCCTTTGCGTCGAGGTGGATCGTGCTGTGTGTGCCGATCGCGACGGCGACGGACATCGGGCCGTCCGCTGGGTCGGATTCTCCCGCTGCGGGCAGCCGGTTGAGGAACGTCAGGACCGTCGACACCACCTTCCCATCGCGTTGCACGGCGATCGACACGGGATACAGACCCTGGCGCGGGATGCTGAGCGCGTCGGGGAGCACCTCCTCGATCTCCAACGGTATTGAAAAGGTGTACTGGCCCGGTTGTGGCCCGGCGCAGCAGATCGGTGAGATCGCCACAGTGTCGTCCCGACGCGTCAACGTGCCGTTGATGATCGGGAGGAGGTCTTCGCGCTTGTCGACACGCTGGGCGACCGTGACGGCGATCAGCGCGGTCGACAGGTCGCTACCGGCCAGGCTGGCCGGGAGCGCGATCGTTGCGGTCAGCGAACCGTCTGCGGCGATGTTGAAGTTCTGGGCGATCAACTGCAGGTCACCCTGCGCAGCGTCGACCGAGGTCGGCACGGCGACGAATACCGATGCGCAGAGGAGGCCGAACAAGATCAGCAGTTCCCGCCACCGACTCACTCGATCCGCCGTTCGTAGACGTGGAGTCGATCGCTGAGATCGGTGAAACCGAGGCGGTGGTACAGACCCAACGCGGCGTCGTTGCCGATGTGGGTGTTGACGAGGGCACGCTGCACCCGCCAGCGCGCCATCCATCGCAACGAGTCGACAACGAGCACCAAGCCGTGGCCCTGGTGTTGGTGTGCCGGCGACACGGCGAGGCGTTGGACGTACCCATTCCTGCCGTCGCGGCCGGAGATGGAGTACGCCACGATCTGATCGTCGATGCGCACCGAACGCGCGCGATGACGCGGCGTCGCCGAACGCACATCGCCGATGCCGATGAGGTCGATGCACCACCCCGGGCCGAACGCGGCGACGTCGACCCGGCTGGCCGCGTCGTCGTCACTGCTGGACAGTCGGACGGCGTCGGCCGCGTCTTCGGGGAGTGACAGGGTCACCGAGTTGATCGACGTGTGCTCGAGGAGCACGAGGCTCTGGACGGATTCGAACCCGAGACGCTCGAAGCGGGCGCCGGCCTGCACCCCGAGTGCACCGGTACGAATCGTGTCGTAGCCGGCAGCGCGCAGGTCGCTGATCCAAGCCAGGATCTCGGAGGGCGTGGGAAGCCGGCTCTGGTTGTAGAGCACGAGGTGGGCCACGTTGGGCTCGAACGCCCACGGTCGGACGCGTGCCACCACGCCACCGGCGCGAAGGATCAGCGGCGCACTGGTCACTGAGTGCATCGCTGGCTTCACGGGGGCAAACGGTAGCCCCGAGTTGGCTGTGGCGAGGTAGCGTCCAACAGCGTGACCGTGCTGTTCGCCACTCATTCGGCCTACCTCGAGCATCTTGCCGGACCGCGCCATCCCGAGCGCCCGGAGCGCCTCGATGCCGTGCTCGAAGGTGTGCGTCGAGCCGACCTCGGCGACGCCATCTCGCCGCTCGAGCCGCGGGCTGCGCAACGTGCCGATCTCGAGCGTGTTCACCCCGCGTGGTACCTGGAGCGGATGGAGTCGATGTGTGCCGGTGGTGGTGGGCGTCTCGATCCCGATACCTACGCCAGCGCAGGGAGCTTCCTGGCCGCGAGCCTGGCAGCAGGCGCCGGGCTGACCGCCGTCGACGCGTTGCGGGCAGGCGAGGGGGACGCGGCGTTCTGTGCCGTCCGGCCGCCTGGCCACCATGCTTCGCAGACCGAGTCGATGGGGTTCTGCATGATCTCCAACGTTGCCGTTGTCGCCGCATCCCTGGCCGACCAAGGCGAACGGGTGATGGTGTTCGACTACGACGCGCACCACGGCAACGGCACTCAGGCCGTGTTCTACGAGGACCCGCGAGTGCTGTTCGTCAGCTGCCACCAGTGGCCGCTGTACCCCGGCACGGGCGATGTCGACGAGACCGGTGGTGGGGCCGGCGCCGGCACCACTCTCAACATCCCGCTACCCGCCGGCACGACCGGCGATGTGTACCTCCAGGCGTTCGACGAGATCGTCGCGCCCGTGGCCGAACGGTTCTCGCCGACATGGGTGATCGTGTCGGCCGGCTTCGACGCGCACCGCGACGATCCGCTGACCGACATGGGCCTGGCTGCCGGCGACTACGGTCCGATGACCGGTCGGGTGTTGTCGCTGGTGCCGGCCGGCCGGCGTCTGGTGATGCTCGAGGGTGGGTACGACCTCGATGCGCTGACCAGTTGCTCGGCCGAGGTGATGCGCCAACTGGCAGGGACGGCGTCGAGTGACCAGCGCGCCGGGCAGGCCGCCGGAGACGTGGAAGGCCCCACCTCGGCCGGGCCCGGGTCGGAGGCGGTCCGCGCCGTGGCCAGTCACTGGCGCCAGCAGGGCTGGTTGTGATCCCGGATCGTTTTCGGCCGGTCCTCGACGAGCTGTCCCCACTCTCACAACGGTTCGCGGCCGCCGGGCATCGCCTGTACCTGGTCGGCGGCACCGTGCGCGACCTGCTGATCGCCGAGGATCGCGACGACTACGACTTCGATGCCACGACCACCGCTCGCCCGGACGCGATCAAGGCCTGCCTGGCCGGATGGGCCGACGCCGTCTGGACCCAGGGAGAACGGTTCGGCACGATCGGGGCCAAGAAGGACGGTCGCACCTACGAGATCACGACCCACCGCGCCGAGGCGTACACCGACGACTCGCGCAAGCCGCACGTCGACTTTGCCGACGACATCGAGACCGATCTGTCCCGTCGAGACTTCACGATCAACTCGATGGCGCTCGAGCTCACCTCGGCCACGCCCAACCTGGTCGATCCCTTCGGGGGAGCGCCCGACCTGGCCACGCGCACCCTGCGGACCCCGCTGTCGCCGGAGGTGTCGTTCAGCGACGATCCGCTACGCATGTTGCGCGCCGCGCGGTTCATCGCCCGCTACCAGTTGCAGCCCGACCCAGACTTGGTCGCCGCGGTCACGACGATGCACGGCCGCCTGGAGATCGTGTCGGCCGAACGGATCCGCGACGAGCTCGACAAGTTGATCACCGTCGAGCATCCGAGCGCCGGGTTGTGGTTTGCGATCGAGACCGGCCTCGCCGACGAGTTCTTGCCGGAGCTGCCATCGATGCGACTCGAGCAGGACCCCATCCATCGTCACAAGGATGTGCTGACACACACCCTGGCCGTCGTGGAGAACGTGCGTCGCGACGCGCGCCCGGACTTCGACTTCCGACGCACGCGGCTTGCCGCGTTGTTCCACGACGTCGGCAAGCCGCAGACGCGTGGGTACCAGCAGGGCAAAGGGGTGACGTTCCACCACCACGACGCGGTGGGCGCTCGGATGACCCGCAAGCGGCTGACGGCGCTGCGTTACTCCAATGACGACATCGAGGCGATCACCGAGCTCGTGGCGTTGCACCTGCGCTTCCACACGTATCAGATGGGATGGACGGACTCTGCGGTCCGTCGGTACGTGCGCGACGCCGGGCCGCTGCTGGCCGAGCTGAACGTGCTGACGCGGTGTGATTGCACGACGCGCAACGAGCGCAAGGCGGCGGTGCTCGCCAAGCGGATGGACGAGCTCGAGGCTCGGATCATCGAGCTCAACGAGCGTGAGGAGCTGGCCTCGATCCGGCCGGAGCTGGACGGAAAACAGGTGATGGAGCACCTCGGCATCGGGCCTGGACGCCTGATTGGCAAGGCTTTGGCGTTCTTGTTGGAAATTCGGCTGGAGGAGGGCATGCTCGGCGATGTCGAGATCCGCCACCGGCTCGATCAGTGGCGGACCGACCACGAGGGGTGCTGATATTATCGATGCGGGAGTGACCAGCACGCAGTGAACACCGTCGCACAGAACCTGGACGAACCGCGACGGCGGATCGACGCCTGGCTCGTTCCGTCGCGTGCCACGGCCATCAGGTATGGCGCAGTCGGGCTGGCGCTGATCGTCGTGACGACAGCCATCGAGGTCATGGTGCACGGGTTCGACGTCGAGTCGTGGGGCGCCGTCTCGGGGAGCGCACTGGTGCTGGTACCAGCGTGGGCCGGGGTAGTGCTGCTGGCCAGGTACCGCAGCGACAGGCGTCTCGAGTGGCTGCTGTTCTCCCTCGGCTCGTTCGGCTGGGCGTTCGGCCAACTGTTGTGGATCGCCCAGATCACACTCAACGGCTCGACGACTTGGCCGTCCTTCTCCGATATCGGCTACTTAGCGTTCCCGGTCGGTGCGATCGGCGCCGCCGTCGTGCACACCCGACCGTTCGAGCGAACCACGCGACTGGTGTTCATGGTCGACGCCCTCGTGCTGTCGGTCGCGCTCAGCTTCATCGCTTGGGAGTTGATCATCCGTGTCGGTGTCGGTGATCCGGCCCGGTTCTCGCTCCTGGCCCAACTGGCGATGCTGATCTATCCGCTGACCGACATCGCCCTGGCGACGATGCTCGGCCTGATGATCCTCATCGGGCGTTCGCCGGCCCGGATCGGGCTGTTTGTCGGGGCCGTGCTGTTGACGATTGCCGACACCGCCTACTCGGCGTCGGTCGGCGCGACGTCGAACACGTCGTCGTTCGCGGTGTCGTGGCCGTGTTGGGTGTTGGGGTTCGCTGTCATCGGCATGACTGCCGGCCTCCCGAGCGGTGGCGTGGTGCGGTACACCCGCCCGACGCTGTCGCGCCTCCTCGTCGTGCACCTGCCCGTGATGGTCGCCGTGTGGTTCGCGGCCTGGCGCTACATGATCCACCACAGCACGACGACGACGGTCACCCTGGTCATCGGCGCTCTCGCCGGGTTGCTGATCATCGTCGAGCAACTGGCGACGTGGTACCACTCCAGCACGTTGTCGGATCGGCTGAGCGACAACATCACCAACCTCCGACACACCGAGGCCGAACTGCGCGCCCTTCTCGACGACCTCCCCGATTCGGTGATCGTGCTCGACGGGCAGGGGCGTATCGTCGAGGCCAACCACTCCGTTCTCGAGATCACCGGCCGGTCGCATTCCGCTGTGTTGAACAAGACCTTCACCTCGCTGGTCCGGCCCGCCGACCGGCCGTTGCTGCTCGAGGTCTGGGACAAGCTACGCAGCGGCCAGCAGATCGACAGCCCGGTGTTCCCCTTCGATCACCCCGACGGTCATGAGATCCTGCTCGAGGCCGACGTGCACGTGCCCATGCGCGATCCCGAGCGCGTCGTGGTGACGCTGCGCGACATCACCAGTCGCCTGCGCGAAGCGCACGATCTCGACATCGCCCAGGAGCGGTTCCGGCTGGCGTTCCACGGCGCACCCACCGGGATGGCGCTGTCGAGTGCCGACACCGGCGTGTTGATCGACGTCAACGAGTCACTGGCGTCGATGCTCGGGTACACGCGAGCCGAGATGCTCGGCCGAGCCATGCAATCGATCACCCATCCCGACGATTGGCAGCGCGGCGAGACCCACACGGCCGGTATGTCCGCCGACTCGTACCACATGGAGCAGCGCTACATCCGCAACGACCAGAGCGTGATGTGGGCGCGAGCCTGGGTCTCGGTGATGGACGATGGCGAAGGACGCAGCCTGGCGATCACCCACATCGAAGACATCACCGAGCAACGCCACAGCGCCGAGCGACTCGAATGGGCGGCGACCCACGACGAGCTCACCCGTCTGCCCAACCGGTTCCGGTTCCTCGATCAGTTGGCCCGCTTCTTGGAGACCAGCGAGCCGGGCGCGGTCGCGGTGATGTTCATCGACCTCGACAACTTCAAGGTCATCAACGACAGCCTCGGCCATGGCGTGGGCGACGAGTTGCTTCGCGGCATGAGCGAACGCCTGCGCGCGGTCGTGCGCGACCGCGACATGTTGAGCCGGTTCGGTGGCGACGAGTTCATCGTCATGCTCCGCGACATCGGTGCCACGGTGTCACCCGTCGAGATCGCCGAGCGGCTTCGCGCCGAGATCGCCCAGCCGCTGGTGGTCGATGGCGCCGAGTTGTTCGTGACTGCCAGCATCGGCATTGCAGTGGCCGACCGGATCGGCGTGACGACCACCGATCTGCTGCGCGACGCAGATGCCGCGATGTACCGCGCCAAGGCCCGTGGTCGTGACTGCGTGGAGGTCTTCTCGCCGGGCACCCACGACGCCACCGTGTTGACCCTGCGCACCACCAACGAACTTCGCCGAGGGCTCGAGCGTCGCGAGATCGTGCCGTACTACCAGCCGATCGTTCAGCTCGACACTGGTCATCTGATCGGGTTCGAGGTGCTGGCCCGTTGGCGGCACCCCGATCGAGGCCTGCTCGGCCCTGATCAGTTCTTGCCGATGGCCGAAGAGACCGGGCTGATCGGCGAAGTGGGCGCCGCGGTGCTGCGCTCCTCGCTGTCGCAGTTGGGCCAGTGGCGCGTTCGCCTGCCCCGTTTCGCCAACCTCACGGTGTCGGTCAACGTCAGCGGCCGCCAGCTGATGAGCTCGGCCTTCCACGGCATGGTGTCCGAGGCGCTAGCCGAGAGCGGGTTGACGGCCGACTCGTTGTGGCTGGAGATCACCGAGTCGGCGTTGATGAGCGACGTGAAAGCAGCGACGGTCGCGCTGCGCGAGTTGCGCAGCCTCGGGTTGCACCTCGCCGTCGACGACTTCGGCACCGGCTACTCGTCGCTGACGTACCTCAAGCGCTTTCCTGTCGAGGCCATCAAGGTCGATCGGTCCTTCGTCAGCGGTCTCGGGATCGACCCCGAAGACACCACGATCGTCGAAGCCGTCGTCAAGCTGGGCCACTCGCTGGGGCTCGTCGTGGTGGCCGAAGGCGTGGAGACCCCGCTGCAACTGGCGCGGCTGCGCGAGATCAACTGCGACCACGGCCAGGGGTACGTGTTCGGACGGCCTCGACCGGCAGAGCTGATCGAGTCCGAGTACGCCCTCGTCTGAGCGTCAGTTGCCCTGTTTACGGGCCCGCAGCACGAGCACCGTCGGCGAGACGGCGTCGCGAACGTGACGGGTGCTCAGCTCGTACATCGCGTCGAAGTGGAAGCTGGTGCGCTCGTACGCCATGTACAACTCGCTGAAGGTGATGCTGCCGGCGCCGTAGGGGCGTCGGGCGGTCGGGTCGGCGCCGTCGAACATCGCCGCAACCGGGTGGTGCATGGCGACCACGAACGGCGCACCCAACTTCAACACGCGGTGCACCTGACGCAGCAGGCGCGGCAGGTCATCGATGTTGGCCAGGGTGTGGGCGGCCACGACCAGGTCGATCGAACCGCTGGTCGCCAAGCCGAGATCGGCCAATTCGCCGTGATGGCACTCGATCTTCACCTCAGCGGCCTCCGCGGAGGCGCGCAGCCGGGCGATCCTGTCCGACGACGGGTCGATCGCGATGGCCCTGGCACCTGCGGCGGCCATCGTGATGGCGTTCGAGGTGGACGCGATGCCCAGTTCGAGAACCCGTTTGCCGACGATGTCGCCACACAAGCGCAGCTCGCTGTCGTCGGCGACGTTGTCGCCGTACCAGATGCTCATAACCCACCAGTGTGCCCTGTCACGTTGCGACGTTGGCGGATGCGCAACTCGCTAGCCTGGCGCGAATGGCTTTTGGGATCGACTCACTGCGCGGGGCGCGAGCGGTCGTCGACCATCGCTTGGCGCGGCGCCACCTGATCAACGAGTTCCACCGTGGCCGGCTTCGTCAGGACCAGGTCTGCGATGCCCATCCGGAGCTGATCCGGGCCGCACGCAACGTGGGAACCCCGGCCTCCATGGCGTGTCCGATCTGTCGGGTCGAGCAACTGTTCCTCGTGACGTACGTCTTCGGATCGCGGCTGCCCTCGCACGGGCGTTGCGTGTCGACCGCAGCGGAGTTGGCCAAGCTCAACACGCGGACAGATCCACTGACCGCGTATGTGGTCGAGGCGTGCACGGGGTGCCGATGGCACCACCTGTTGCGGGTGCTGCCGATCGGCGGGGGAATCGCTAGAACGGGCTGAGCCCCATCCGGTTGCGGATCGAGATCGCCTCGCCGACGTGTGCGTGACCGTGCCCGACGACCGGCCACTGCAGGAGCCACCACACCGGCTTGTCGCTCCACATGTTGTGCAACCACCCGACGTCGTCGACGCTGAGGTCCGCGAGGTCCGTCAGCCGTCGAGCGCTGTCGGGCACAGTGTCGAGCGTCATCGAACCGACGTCGTCGAGCCACGTCTCGGTGGCGGTGAACACCGCGTCGAAGTAGCTCAGTAGGGGATCGAACGGGACGACCGCGGTCATCGCCGCGTCTTCGCGTTCGGGTAGGCCGGCCGACGCCGGGGCGCGATCGAGACCCAGCGCGGTGCGATGGTGGAAGTAGATGGGCGGGTGATCGCGGATTGCCGTGGAGAGCGCGAGGTCGTGATGCCGGGCAATATGCAGCACCAGGTGGGCGAGCGATGACCCTCCGTCGTCGGCGTGTTCGACCCAGCGTTGTGTTGGAACCACGCTCAGTACGGAGTCGCTAAGCTTGCTGCGAACACTCCGCAGGTCGTTGGCAATCCAGGTATGCACGTTCACGAGGTGAAGGTAGTCCTAAAGTGTGACATACCGGGCCGCGAACGGTCCGGCGGAGCAAAACCTCACGACGGCCCATCCGTGGACGAGCCGACGTGAACACAACCACCAGCTGACCCTCCCGGTGTCGGCCAGTGTGGCGCCACGCCCACCAGTTCACCCGTCCCGAGCTGGTGGGCGAGGTCGCCGAATGGTTGTTCGGCCCCCAGCTCGGCCTCTGTGTCACACCCCCGTGTCATGCTCCGGGCGTGGACATCGTCTTTCACCGCTACACTCGCCCAGTCATATTGGCCCTGCCCCATTCCGGGGCCCCGGGTAAGGCCCGGGTCCGAAGGGAGGTTGCACACGCATGACGCGTGCTTACGAACTCATGGTCATCATCGATGGTGACGTAGAAGACACCGCTGCTCAGGCACGGGTGAAGTCGATCACCGACTCCATCACCAAAGCCGGCGGCACGATCCATGGCAAGCCCGACTGGTGGGGC
>JANMNE010000260.1:0-4373 GCA_031373785.1 Ilumatobacteraceae bacterium | reverse complement strand
CACGGCCGATCCGTCGCGTCCGATCCGGGTCGACCAGACCGATGGCTACGCCGACGGCAAGGTCACCGTGTTCACCTACGGCCAGAACTACCAGTGCGTGCACGAACCGTTCGACGACCGCGACGGCAACGGCATTCCTGCGGCGCAGGATCCCCCTGAGTTCCAGAAGCCGATCTGTGAGGTCGGGTTCGGCACCACGGTCGGCATCGACCCGGCCGGGAAGCCCGCCGGTGAGACCGAGGACCTGTTCGTGATCGTGCCGTTCTTCGACGCCGACCACGACGGCGAGGCAGCCGGCGGCCTGGCCCCGACGCTGCAGAGCATCTTCGGGTTCGTGCCCGACGCCTTCGACGCGACCCCCGGTGTGCCGGTGCAGTGCCCCGAGCCCGGTGGCGCGCTGAGCAAGCAGAAGGGCGAGTTCGGCACGTGCACGATGCACCCGACGCAGATCGACTACGCCCAACTGCTCAGCGAGGTCCGACCCGACCTGTTCGCCGGGTTGAAGAACCTCGACCTGCCGTTGGTCAACCACAGCCACATCATCCGCGGCAAGAACTTCAAGCCGGTGTGGTGGCACCTCAAGGTGGTGCTGGTCACCGATCAGTCGGCGTGGCCCGACGTCAATGCGACCATGGGCATTCGCTCGGTCGGCGACATCACGGCCGCCCAGGCTGCCGGCAAAGCCCTGCCCACGATCAACAGCAACTTCTTCTTGTTCTTCAGCTCGCGGGAGTTGCACCAGCACTGAGTCCTGGCACTGAGTCCTGAGACAGTGGACGGCGAGATGTGGCCCCGGTTCGACCCGGGGCCACATTCGCGTCCTGCCGCACCTGACTTGTCTATGGTTCGACGAGTGACCAGGATGAACAGATGATCCCGAGCCGCACCACCGCATGACGTTCGCTTCGAGAACGACTTCGAGCACGACATCGAGATCACGGTGGTGGGCGAGGACCATGCTGACGACATCGTTGGTGCCGTTGGTGTCGGTGTTGGGCGCGTGCACGTTCGGTCCGCCGACGGTGCCGACCACGACAACCGCGTCGTCGACCTCGACGTCCACCACGACCACAACCACACTGCCCCCGACCACCAGCAGCACCAGCACGACGACCACGACGACGACCACACTGCCCCCGACGACCACGACCACGACGATCCCGCTGATCACCGAAGGCGCCGTCGCCATCGTCGCCAACGCGTCGAATGTGAACGGAGCCGCGGCACAGCTCGGTCAGGAGCTCGCGGCCCGCGGGTTCCACATGGCTGACGCAACGAATGCAGCCGGCGTCGAGGAACGGCTCGACGTCAGCAAGGTCTACTTCCTGCCGGCGGGTGCCGATGTCGCCGCGTCGATCGCCCGCGTCATGGACGGCGTCAGCGTGACCCGCATGCCGGTTCCGGTCTCGATCACCGGCGGGCCGGCGGCGCTCGGCGAGGCGACGGTGGTCGTGATGCTCGGCAGCGACCTGGCCAACAAGAAAGTCATGCTGACCGGTTGACGACGATGCACACGTCGACGACGGACTTTCGCGGTGACATCGAGGGCCTGCGAGCGATCGCCGTCCTTGCTGTGCTGGCCTACCACGCCAAGCTTGGGCCGTTCCATGGTGGGTACATCGGCGTCGATGTGTTCTTCGTGATCTCGGGCTACCTGATCACGTCGCTGCTATTGCGCGATCTCGCTGCATCGGGGGCGAAGGCGCTTCCGACGTTCTGGGCCCGCCGGGCCCGCCGTTTGCTGCCCGGTTCGTTCGTCGTGTTGATCGCCACGCTCGTCGCCGGACGCCTGGTGCTGGACCCATTGGCACAGCGCGATCTGATGCGGGACGGCATTGCTGCCACGACGTTCACGGTCAACGTCGTCTTCGCCCACCGCCAGAACGACTACCTCGCCGCACAACTGGCGCCGTCACCATTGCTGCACTTCTGGTCGCTGGCCCTCGAAGAACAGTTCTACATCGGCTGGCCGATGCTCCTCCTCGCCGCGACCGGCCTGCGACGACGGTTCCGGTGGTTCCCTGCGGTGCTGATCGGCAGCCTGCTCGTGGTGTCGCTGTTGCTGTGCGTCCGGTTGACGCCACACCATCAACCTGCATCGTTCTTCCTCTTGCCGACCAGGGCGTGGGAGTTGCTGGCCGGGGCCGCGCTCGCCGTGGCCGGGCCGGCCGTGTGCAGGATCCCAGCGGCCGTGCGGGCGATCGGCGGATGGCTGGGGCTCGGCACGATCGTGGTGGCGGTGTGGCGCTTCAGTGATCTGACGTTGTTCCCGGGCGCGATGGCGATCATTCCCGTTGCCGCCACGGTGTTGGTGCTGACCGCCGGCACAGATCGTCTGCGCGGCGGCCCGGGCGCGCTGCTCGATCGCCGTCCGATGGCGTGGATCGGCGCACGGTCCTACGGCATCTACCTGTGGCATTGGCCCATGTTGGTGCTCGCCGCGGCTCGGTTCGGTCCACTCACCGCAGCGCAACGCATCGGCGCACTGATGCTGGTGTTCGGCGTTGCAGCGCTGTCGTATCGGTGGATCGAGAACCCGGCGCGACGATCGGCGTGGCTCGGCGCACGGCCGCGGCGCAGCCTGGCGCTCGGAGGCGCGCTCGGCGCCACCGGGGCCAGTCTGGCGGTGGCGATGTTGGTGCTGTCGCCATCGCTGACCGGAGGCAGCGCTGCGGCCGCCCCGACGCTCGTGCTGCCGATACGCGCTGTGACCACGACCACGAATCTCGTCGCTGCTCCCGGCACCTCGGCGCCGCAGCTCGCGGCCACGACGACAACCCCCACCGAGCCGACCTCGACCCTCGCGCAACCATCGTCGTCCGAGGTGATCGCCTCGATCGTCGCCGCCAACGCCGACACGTTGCAGCAGGCGTCGATCCTCGAATCGGTGCCGGCCAACCTCACGCCAAGCCTTGGCTCGGCGCGCTCCGACAAGCCGGTGATCTATGCCGATGGATGCATCCTCAGCAACGGCCAGGTCACGGCGAAGGAATGTCTCTACGGCGACACGGCATCCGATCGCATCATCGTGCTCTTCGGCGACTCTCACGCCGCGCAGTGGTTCCCCGCGCTGCAGGAGATCTCACTGCGCAACCACTGGCGGCTCGAGGTGTTGACCAAGAAGGGTTGCCCCACCGCCGACATCCCGATCGCCGATCCGGCACGCGGCCCCGAGTGCGAGCCGTGGCGCACCTCGGTGCTCGCCCGGATGGCGGACGAGCACCCCGACCTCGTCATCATGTCGGCCTACCGGTACAAGACGACGAGCGCAGCGGTCGGCTCGAACCCCGATGAGGTGTGGCGCAACGGCATGCAGTTGACGCTCGATCGCGTTCGGCCACTTGCCCACAACGTGATGGTGCTCGGTGACACGCCGACGCCACTGAACGACGTGCCGGGGTGTGTTGCATCGCATCTTCGACGCGTCGCCGACTGCATGAACCCGCGATCCGCGGCGATCAAGCCGGCACGCCTCGGCGTCGAGGTCGACGTTGCCGCCACGCACGACGCCGCGTTCGTGCCCACCGGCGACTGGCTGTGCACGTCGAGCGAGTGCCCGGTGGTGATCGGCAACCTGCTGGTCTATCGCGACAACAGCCACATCACGACGGCCGCGTCGATGTGGCTCGCTCCGTATCTGGAGGCCGCAGTGAAGCCGCTGCTCGACCACGTCGCGCCACCCGGCGCGTAGCGCAAGTGCGGGTAGCCGACAGCACGACGGCCTGAATGATTGCTTGCCAACTCATCAGAAACGCTCCGGTGGCCGGCTCACCGTCAGGATCGCTGTCGGTGCCCTGGGCAGGCATGGCCAGTTCGTCGGATCCGATCATGCGGTCACACAGCTGCACGTACAACGTGCAGAGCAGGAAGAACACGATCATCACCCCGATGAAGATGGCGTCACTCATTGGATTGACCTCCTCAGGTCGGGTCGAGATCGGGCCGGACCGCAGCCGGCAGAGTCATGCCTGTGGTTCACGCAGCGGTTGTACACCCGACTTCCCACGTCCACGGAGAAACTCACGCTTCCTTCACGACAGATGTGCAGTCCTTCACGGCTTCTTCACACGCCATGTAGTTTGACGGTCGTGGCACGCATGCTCGCCGGCGCTCAGTTGATCGCCGAAGGTCGCGGCGCAGCACCGCCTCCCGCTCCACCGACTGCGTTCCTGCGCGCAAACGCTGCCTCGTCGGAGGCGGAGTACAAGAGACGATGCCGCGACGAAGGCCGCGTGATGTACCACATGCACGTGGGATGTCGCGGTCATTGCTGGGCTCTCGCGGCAAGCCGAGGCCCTGCTCGGCGATGATGTTGGCCTGCACCTCGTCGGTGCCGCCGCCGAGGCGGATCGCGAACTGGCTGAGGAAGTACT
>JANMNE010000229.1:0-16363 GCA_031373785.1 Ilumatobacteraceae bacterium | reverse complement strand
GCGCCACCGGCGCCACCGTCGGCGCGGTCACCGACAGCAACAGCCTCATCGGCACCACTGACAGCGACCAGGTCGGAGTAGGTGGGGTCACCGCATTGACCAACGACAACTACATCGTCGACAGCCCGTTCTGGACGAATGTCGCAGCAGTAGCACCTCTTGCGGGCGCAGTGACGTGGGGCAACGGCACCACCGGAACCACCGGTCCAGTCACCGATGTCAACAGCCTCGTCGGCACGAGCATCGGCGACATCGTCGGAAGCGACAACGGCGCTATTGAGGGCGTCACAGCTTTGACCAACGGCAACTACGTCGTGGTAAGCGCCGCCTGGGACAACGCCCCTGGGGCAGATGTGGGCGCTGTGACGTGGGGCAACGGCACCACCGGAGTCACCGGCGCAGTCACCGATCTCAACAGCCTCGTCGGCACCACCGACGGCGACACCGTCGGGCTCGGCGGCGTCATAGCGTTGACCAACAATAACTACGTGGTCGCCAGCCCGCTGTGGGACAATGTCGCAGCTGATGTGGGCGCTGTGACGTGGGGCAACGGCACCACCGGAAGCACCGGCGCAGTCACCGATCTCAACAGCCTCGTCGGCAGCACTGACGGTGACAGCGTCGGCAGCGGTGGCGTCACCCCGTTGCTGACCGACGGTGACTACGTCGCCGCCAGCCCGCTCTGGAACAGCGCCGCTGCGATCACCGACGTCGGCGCGGCGACACTGGGTAACGGAACCACCGGCCTCACCGTTGGCCCTGTCACCGATGTCAACAGCCTCGTCGGCACCACCGACAGCGACAGCGTCGGCAGCGGTGGCGTCACCGCGTTGTTGACCAACGGCAACTACGTCGTCGCCAGTCCGTCGTGGGAGAACGTCGCAGCAGCAGCACCTTTTGCGGGCGCAGTGACCTGGGGCAACGGCACCACCGGCACGACCGGTCAAATCACCGATGTCAACAGCCTCGTCGGCACCACCATCGAAAACCGCGTTGGGATCGGTGGCGTCACGGCGTTGACCAACGGCAACTACGTCGTGGTCAGCGCCGGCTGGGACAGTGCCGCGGCAATAGCCGATGTCGGCGCGGTGACGCTGGGCAACGGCACCACCGGCATCAGCGGCGCAGTCACTGCGACCAACAGCCTCGTCGGCGCCGCCGACGGCGACCTCGTCGGAAGCGGTGGCGTCACGGCGTTGACCGGCGACAACTACGTCGTGGTCAGCCCGTCGTGGGACAAGGGCGCGATCGTCGATGCCGGCGCTGCGACGTTTGGCCCCGCTGTCGGAGTTTCCGGACCGATCACGGCGACAAACAGTGCCCTCGGCACGCCGCCCGGCCTGATCCTGTCGGCGAGCGAGCGGTTCACGACCGACGACGCGATCGTCATCGGCACCGGCCAGAACCGTGTACTGCTGCTTCGGGCCGGTGTCCAGTCACCGACGTTCGCCGCGACACCCGGCAACGTCACCGTCAATGCCGCAACCGGAGCGACCAACGCCGCCGTCAACTTCACGGTCCCGGCGGCGACCGCCAAGGTGGGCGCGCCGAGTGTCGTCTGCACTCTGCCGTCCGGAACATTGTTCCCGATCGGCACGACCGCCGTGACCTGCATCGCAACCGACAGCGCGGGGTTCACGGCGACGACGTCGTTCGCGGTCACCGTCAACGCCACGCCGGCACCGGCCACGGGTTTTGTGCCGCTGACGCCCGCTCGGTTGGCTGATACCCGGCCGGGTGAACTGACGGTGGATACGCAGTTTGCTGGGGATGGGGTCCGGAGTCGTGGGTCGACGTTGGAGTTGGTCGTTGCTGGTCGCGCGGGGGTTGCATTGGATGCGGCCGCGGTGGCGTTGAACGTGACTGCCGCGTCGCCGCTCGGCGATGGCTTTGTGACGGTGTTCCCGTGTGGGGCGAGTCAGCCGACTGCCTCGAGTGTGAACTACACGACCGGAGCGGTGGTCCCGAATGCGGTGGTCACCAAGGTTGGTAGTGGCGGGTTGGTGTGTTTGTTCGTGTCGGAGGCGACGCATCTGGTGGTTGATGTGACGGGGTTCTTCCCAGCATCGACCACGTTGCAGTCGATCAACCCGGCTCGTGTGTTGGAGACTCGTCCTGGTCTGCTGACGATCGACGGTTCGCAACAAGGCGATGGGCTGCGCGCCGCGTCGTCGACGACGGCGGTGCAGATCACGGGGCGGGCGTCGGTGCCCTCTGGGGCGACGGCGGTGGTCCTCAATGTGACCGTGACGGAGGCCCAGGGTGCGGGGTTTGTGACGGCGTTTCCGTGTGGGGCGCCGATCCCGACGGCGTCGAACATCAACTATGTGGCTGGGTCGACGGTGGCCGGTTTGGTAGTGGCCAAGATTGGTGATGGCGGGGCGGTCTGCTTGTTCACCAGCACGGCGACGCATCTGATCGCCGATGTCGATGGCTACTTCCCGGCGATCACGTCGTATCAGGCGTTGAACCCGGCGCGGCTGTTGGAAACCCGAGCGGCGGAGAGCACGATCGATGGGCAGTTCCTCGGTGCTGGGTTGTTGCCTGCTGGAACAGTCACCGAACTGGCCGTCACCGGTCGCGGCGGGGTACCGGTGGGGGCGGGCACGGTGGTGCTCAATGTCACGGTGACCGCACCGACAGCGCCCGGGTTCATCACCGTCTATCCATGCGGGATCACCCGACCGCTGACGTCGAATCTCAACTATGAGGTCGGCACCACCACCGCCAATGCCGCCATCGTCCAAGTCGGCACCGCCGGCACGGTATGCCTATTCAACTCGAACCCGACCCAACTCGTCGCCGACGTCAGCGGGTACCTCGCGAACTGAGTCACACGTCTCGTCCGCACCTATCGCTGACCCCTTGGCTTGTTGAGGGTGGCGGCGGCGCGAACGAGCGTCGTGAACGCCTGTTCATCGATCCGCTCGCCCTCGTGGAAGTCGATGGCACGCCTGGTGTTGCCCTCGAGGCTGGAGTTGAAGAGCCCCGAGGGGTCCGGGAGCGCCGCGCCCTTGAAGAAGGTCACCTTCACGACGGACTTGTAGGTCTCTCCCGTGCAGATGATGCCGTTGTCGGACCAGACCGGAACCCCTCGCCACTTCCACTCCTCGACGACCTCGGGATCGGCCTGCTTGATGAGGGCACGGAGCCGGCTGAGCATCGCGCCTCGCCAGTCGCCGAGCTGCTCGACCCTCTCGTCGATCAATTGAGACGGAGACTTGACTGGCGATGATTCGCCACGGATGTTGTGCATGGTGGAGGTGGGAGTGTTCATGCCTACATGACGTCTGCCACGGGGCGAGTGTGACAGGGAGCGTGCCAGTCACATTCCCTGCGTGTTGTACGTCAAGAGGTTGTGACAACGTTGAACGTGACCGAGTTCGAGACCGAGCGACCCCGGCTGTTGGCGATTGCGACCCGGATCCTCGGGTCGCAGGCCGAGGCCGACGACGTGCTGCAGGAAGCGTGGCTGCGCCTTTCTCACACCGACCGCGACGACATCGACGTCCTGGCGGCCTGGCTGACGAGAGTCGTGACACGGTTGTGCCTCGACCACCTGCGCAAGCGACAGACCCGGTCGCAGGCCGAGGCCGCGGCACCCGCCGAGTCCGCGCTGCTCGACCCGGAGGCCGACGCGCTACTGGCCGAACGGGTCGACGGGGCGATGCAGATCGTCCTCGACACGCTTGCTCCCGCCGAGCGGGCGGCGTTCGTGCTGCACGACGTCTTCGGCTATCCCTTCGATGAGATCTGCGCCGTCCTCGGTCGCTCGAGCACCGCCGTCCGCCAGCTGGCGAGCCGCGCCCGGCGCAAGGTGCAGGGCGCTCCGGAGCCGCCAGCGGAGCAAGTTGCACGCGCCGAGAGCCGCCAGGTCGTCGGCGCGTTCCTCGAGGCGGCCCGCGGTGGGGATCTCACGACGCTGCTGTCGCTGCTCGCTCCCGACGCTGTGATGCGCGCCGACTTGGTCGGACAGCAGATGGGCACGGCACCGGTATACGACGGTGCGGCCGCCGTTGCCGAGCGCTTGAACGGCGCCAAGGGCGCGATGCCGGTCACCATCGACGGCGAGCTCGGTGCCGCGTGGATCGCGGCCGGCACGCCCAAGGTCGCCTTCGTGTTCCACGTGGAGGCCGGCCTGGTCCGCGAGGTCGAGCTGATAGCCGATCCGGAGGTGCTCGCCACCTTGGACGTGAAGAAACACCGAATCTCTGAAAGGAATGAGCACCAATGAAAACGATGACATGCGCACAGTTGGGCGGACCATGTGATCTTGCCCTGCATGCAGACACCGCTGATGAGATCATCAAGGCACAGGACAAGCATCTGAAGGAGACGGTTGCCAGCGGCGACCACACCCACGAGCCTGCTCTTCAGGCGATGAAGGGAAGGTGGAAGCACCCCGTCTCAGGAATGCGGTGGTACAAGAAGGCCAAAGCCGACTTCGCCACCCTGCCCGAAGACTGAGGCGATCCGCCGGGCGGCAACCGCACATATCGTCGCTACGACGACCGTCACGAACACGTACTAGCGTCGCCGTTCGTGAAGGTACCTTCGTCACCTACCGGGTACGTCGACACGTTTGCCGCCGACCACTTGCCGGACCCGTCGGCCCAGGCCGAATTGCTGTGGGATCACCCGTCGCTGCAGTACCCCGACCGGCTGAACTGCGGGGCCGAGCTGCTCGATGTGATGGTGGCCACCGGACATGCGGCGAGCCGTTGCCTCCGCGATGCCACGGGGCGAGAGTGGACATACGCCGAGGTGCTCTCCTGGTCGAACCGGATCGCCAACGTGCTCGTCGACGCGCACGGCTTGGTGCCAGGCAACCGCGTGCTGCTTCGCGGACCGAACAATCCCTGGCTCGTGGCGTGCTGGCTGGCCGTTCAGAAGGCCGGCCTCGTCGCCGTGGCGACGATGCCGATGCTGCGCGCCGGCGAGCTGCGCGCCGTGATCGACAAAGCCGACGTCCATCTGGCGTTGTGCGACGCTCGGCTCCTCGACGAACTCGTCGCGGCCGACGACAGCTTGGCGATCGCGTCGTACGGAGACGAGAGCGATCTGGGCGCGGCGATCAGCAACGCGTCCGACAGCTTCACCAACTGCGACACGGCCGCATCGGATGTCTCGTTGATCGCATTCACGTCCGGCACGACCGGCCAGCCGAAGGGTTGCGTTCACCTCCATCGCGACGTGTTGGCGATCGCCGACACCTTCTCGAAGCACGTCGTGCAGCCCGGCCCCGACGACCTGTTCGCCGGCAGCCCGCCGGTCGCGTTCACGTTCGGGCTCGGCGCGTTGCTCGTGTTCCCGATGCGGGTCGGCGCTTGCACATTGCTGCTCGAAGCTGCGACACCCCCGCTCCTGCTGGCTGCAATCGAGCAGCATCGGGTCACGATCGTGTCGACGGCGCCGACGGCTTACCGGGCGATGCTCGACGGCATCGCCGACCACGACATCTCGTCATGGCGCGCCGGTATCTCGGCGGGTGAACCACTGCCGCTGGCGACCCGCAAGGCCTTCGAGGCGGCAACGGGGATCAAACTGATCGACGGGTTGGGGGCAACGGAGATGCTGCACGTGTTCATCTCGGCAGCCGGCGACGACATCCGAGATGGGGCCATTGGGACGCCCGTTCCCGGTTTCTCGGCGACGATCCTCGACCCCGACGGCAACGAGTTGCCCGACGGCGAGATCGGGCGGCTGGCCGTGAAGGGTCCGACCGGTTGTCGGTACCTCTCCGACGACCGTCAGGCCAAGTACGTGCAGAACGGGTGGAACATGCCGGGCGATTCGATGTGGCGCGACTCCGACGGCTACTTCTGGTACGTCGCCCGCGCCGACGACATGATCATCTCCTCCGGCTACAACATCGCCGGGCCCGAGGTCGAGGCGGCACTGCTGACCCACTCCGGTGTCGCCGAGTGCGCATGCATCGGCGTACCCGACGAGGAGCGCGGCATGCTGGTGACAGCGTTCGTCGTGGCCAAGGATCCGGCGATGGCCACGGATGCCTTTGCCAAGGAGTTGCAGGATCACGTGAAGAACACGATCGCACCGTTCAAGTACCCGCGCCGGGTCGAGTTCCGCTCCGAGCTGCCCAAGACCGCCACCGGCAAGCTGCAGCGGTACCGGCTGCGAGCGGAGCCGTGAGCCCGACCGCGTCTGCGTCAGTGCTCTTCAGCCCCCTTCGCCTCGGCCCCATCGACGTCCCCAACCGCATCGCCGTGCCGGCGATGGTGACCCGCCTGTCGGGCGACGACGGCTTCGTCAACGACGACATCGTCGAGCGATATCAGCGGTTCTCCGAAGGCGGTGCCGGGCTGATCGTCGTCGAGGCGACGAGCGTGCACGGCGGCCGCAGCGGACCGCTGCTGAAGGCCTCGTCCGACGAGTTCGTCCCCGGGTTGGCCCGGCTGGCGAGCGCGGTCCACGACAACGGCCCGGGCAAGCTGATGCTGCAGATCATCCACTTCCTCAAGGTCGCCCGGTCGGGCTGGCGGCAGATGGTCGGTGACCTGAGCATCGACGAGCTGGAGGCATTGCCTGCGCTGTTCGCCAACGCCGCGCAGCGCGCCGAGGCGGCCGGCTTCGACGGCGTCGAACTGCACATGGCCCACGCCTACACGCTCTCGTCGATGCTGTCGCGGATGAACCGACGCCGCGACCATTACGGGCGCACGCTCGAGAATCGGCTGCGACTGCCGACCGCTGTCTTCGAAGCGGTGAAGGCCGCGGTACCTGCATCGTTCGCCGTCGCCGTGCGCTTCGATGCCGAGGAGTGCGTACGCCACGGCTACTCGGTCGGCGAGTCGTCGCAGTTCGCGGTGCGCTTCGCCGAACTCGGCGCGGCATACGTCTCGCTGTCGGCGGGCGGCAAGTTCGAAGATGCCCAACATCGCGAAGGTCGACCGCTGTATCCCTACACGGGGTACTCGGGCGACCGCTGCATGCCCGGCGACACGTACCCCGACGCCGCCAACATCTGGATGGCCCAGGCCGTTCGCACCGAACTGCGCCGACGCGGTCACGAGACACCGGTGCTCGGGTCGGGCAAGATTGGCACCGTGGAGTTGGCCGAGCAGGTGCTGAACGAGGGATCGTGCGATCTCGTCGGAATGGCGCGGGCCCTGCTGGCCGATCCGTATCTCCCCGTGAAGGCGTCGGCGGGGCGAGCCGACGACATCGTGCGCTGCATCTACTGCAATGTCTGCAAGAGCCTCGACGAGAACTTCAAGACCGTGGTCTGCTACCTGTGGCCGAAGGGTTCGCTGCAGGCGCCGCGCCCTGACGAACCGAGCAGGGCTGACATCGATTGGCCGGCCGGCACGATGGTGACGGCACTGGTGGAGCCGGGGTCGGTGCGACTTCGGTGGCCGCGCCCCACCGGACCGATCTCGGGCTACGACATCTTGCGCAGCGAAGATGATGCCGCCTTCGTTCGATTCACCTCGTGCACCCGCGAATCGCAGCTCGATGACCTCGTCGTCACCGGGCGGCATTACCGATATCGCATCGTGCCGTACGACTCGGCCGGCCGACGCGGCGACCCATCGGACGTCGTCGATGCCACCCTCTGAGCGCGGCCGTCTGGCGGTCGTCACCGGTGGGGCCAAGGGCATCGGGCGGGCCTGTAGCGACGCGCTGAACGCCGCCGGATTTCGGGTCGTGGTGCTCGGGCGCGATCGGGAGGCCATGCAGGTCGCCGGCTACGACCACCACGTGTGCGATGTCACCGACGAGGCCGCGGTCGTCGACACCTTCGCAACGATCGGCGCCGTCGACGTGCTCGTCAACAACGCCGGGGTGTCGATGTCTGCGCCGGTGCACCGCACCTCGCTCGCCGAGTGGAACCACGCCTTCGCTGTCAACGCAACCGGTGCATTCCTGTGCACGCGCGCTGTGTTGCCGGCGATGCGCGCCAACGGCTGGGGTCGCATCGTCACGATCGCGTCGACCTCGAGCCATGCCGGCTCGCCCTACATCGCCGCTTACGCGGCGTCGAAGCATGCCGTGCTCGGGCTGAGCCGGGTTGTCGCCTGCGAGGTGGCCGGCACGGGCATCACCGCGAACTGCGTGTGCCCGACGTTCGTCCGCAGCGAGATGACCGATCGCTCGATCGCCAACATCGTCGAGCGAACCGGCCGAAGTGAGGCAGACGCCGAGCAAGCACTGGCTGCACAGTCGGCGCTCGGTCGCCTGGTCGAACCCGACGAGGTCGCTGCCGCGGTCGCCTATCTCTGCTCGGATGCCGCAGCTGCGGTGAACGGCCAATCGATCATCCTCGACGGAGGCACCATCCAGTCATGAAACCGACGATCCCGTTCCGCGCCTCCGCCCCGTTCACCGAAGCCTGGCAGCACTTCGACGTCGCCGTCGATCAGCGCGTGCTGACCATCACGCTGAACCGACCCGACAAGCTCAACGCCATCACGTTCGAGGCCTACGCCGATCTGCGCGACCTGTTCCGCGAACTGCCGCAACGCGATCTCTGCGATGCCGTCATCCTCACCGGCGCGGGCAAGGGCTTCTGCTCGGGCGGCGACGTCAACGAGATCATCGGCGAGCTGATCGAGATGGACCCGCGTGAGCTGCTGGAATTCACTCGGATGACAGGCACCGTCGTGCAGAACATGCGCGAGTGCCCGATCCCGATCATCGCCGCCGTCAACGGCACCGCCGCCGGTGCGGGCGCCGTGTTGGCGATGGCATCCGACTTTCGCATCGTGACGCCGGCCACGAAGTTCCGGTTCCTGTTCACCAGCGTCGGTCTCTCCGGCGGCGACATGGGCACGTGCTACCTCCTCCCCCGGCTGGTCGGCCTCGGCCGGGCGACCGAGATCTTGATGTTCGGCGACGCCGTTTCCGGCGAGCAGGCCGTCACGATCGGCCTGGCCAATCGATGCGTTGAATCCGACGAGCTACTGGCAACATCGGACGCCCTTGCCAGACGTCTGGCCGATGGCCCGACCCTCGCCTACCAGACCACCAAGATGCTGCTCACGCGCGAGGCCGACATGACCTTGCACGGCGCGCTCGAGCTGGAAGCGATGACCCAGGCGCATCTGATGCAGACCTGCGACCACGCCGAGTTCCATCGGGCGTTCAACGCCGGTGAGAAGCCGAACTGGAGCGGACGATGACCACCAGCCCGCACCAGTTCATCAATCCGGAGGGCATGGCTGCCGCGCGTGGCTTCAGCCACGCCGTGGTTCCGGCCGACGGCCGCACGGTGTACCTCGCCGGGCAGGTGGCGATGGACTCGGCCGGAGCTGTCGTCGGCGACTCGTTCGCCGAACAGTTCGAGGTCGCGCTCGGCAACGTGTTGTCGGCACTGGCCGGTGCGGGTGGGGGGCCTGAGCACCTCGTCTCGCTGGTGATGTACGCCACCGACATCGCCGCATACCGAGCGGCGCTCCCAGAGGTCGGTGCCGCCTACCGCAAGCTCGTCGGCCGGCACTACCCGGCGATGGCGCTGGTCGGCGTGACCGAACTCGTCGAGCCGGCGGCGATGATCGAGATCATCGGCACCGCCGTGATCCCCGCGGAGTGAGTCGCCCTACCGGGTACCGGGGACGCGGAACTCGCGGCCGTTGCTGAGCCCCTTCGGCCGCAGCAGGAGCACGACCGCCATCAGGGCGGCGAGCACGATGCCACTGGTGCTCGTCGGCAGCGTGAACTTCCAGCCGAACAGCGACATCCCCTTCTCACCCTCGGTCAGCACGGTGTTGACGAGACTGATCGACAACCCACCCAGCACTGCGCCCCACAAGCTGTTGATCCCGCCGACCACCAACATGGCCAGCACCAGGAAGGTGAGGTCGAGGTAGACCTGCTCGGTGCTGACGCTGCCGAGCAGATGCACGTACACCGCACCGGCGAAGCCGGCCATCGCACCGCTGAGGGCGAAAGCGATCAGTCGCTCGCGATAGATCCGCACACCGACTCCTTGCGCCGCGGCGACATCTTCCCGAGTGGCGCGCAGACGACGGCCGGACGGGCTGCGCTGGTACGCGTACGCCACCACGATGCACAGGATCAGCGCAAGCATCGCCTGAGCGAGCCCGGTGGTCTCCTCCACCGCGGGGATCGCCTTCGCGCCCGGCCCGACCTTGGACCAGTTGCGCAGCACGTTCCGCGAGATGCCGAGCACTGCGAACGTGGCGATGCCGGCGGCCAGGCCGTTCAGCCGCACGAGAGGGATGCCGATGATCAGCGCGTACAGACCGCCGAGGGCCGCGGCGAGCAGCAGTGTCGGCACGTTGCCGAGATGGTTGTCCTTGATGAACGGGAACAGCTCTTTGAACACCGCCCCCTTCTGCTGCACGCCCATGCTGAACATGCCGGCCGAGAATGCCCCGAGGGCGACGAAGCTGACATGACCGAAGCTGATGACGCCGGAGTTGCCGGAGAAGACGTAGACGCTGACGACCATGGCGGTGATGACGAAGGCGTTGTGGAACCTCAGCTCGATGCTGCCGCTGAACACCAATGACACCAGCCCGGCCAACAGGACCAGGGCGATGGGCCCACCGAGGGTCTGCGCCGCTCGGCGGATCGACACGCCTCGATCGCTCATACGCGCGCCGTCAACCGTTCTCGCTGGAACAGCCCCTGGGGCCGGAGCAGCAGCACGATGATCACCAGTCCGTACAACGCCGAGTCGAGAAACACCCGTTGACCCTTCGGCAGCAGGCTGAACACCATCGAGTTGGCGAACCCGATGGCGAAGCCGCCAAACGTCGCTGGCGCGAGACGGTCCATTCCACCGACGACCACCCCGATGAGGGCGAGGATGCCGATCTGCAACCCGAAGTCGGGGGTGACCGTCGGCCGTTGCGGAACGAACAGCAGCAATGCGGCCGCGGCCAATACTCCGGCGATGACGAACGCCGTGACCACGATGCGGTTGATGCGCATCCCGAGTGCTTGAGCGATTCGCCGATCGCTGGCGACGGCGCGCATCTGCAGACCGATCTCGGTTCGGTACAAGAACAGGTTCACGGCGAGCAGCAGCACCGCGCCGACACCGATCGACACCAGGGTCACGTACCTGATCCGCAGATCGCCGACGCGGAACGCCTTGCTGAGCCCGGCGAAGATGTTCATTGCCTTGCCCTGTGACGACCAGCGCTTCTGGGCGATGTTGCGCAGTAGGAAGCTGACGGCGAACGTCATCACCAACATCGTCGCCGGAGACGCGTCGCGCAGCGGTCGGAACGCGAGACGCTCCATCAACAGCGCCAGGGCCACGACGACGAGTACGACCAGCGGTACCCGGACGAACGCCGACCAGCCGTTGGTGGCGAACAGCGTGTACCCACCGGCCATCAACAGTTCCCCGTGGG
The DNA here is from genome assembly GCA_031373785.1 of Ilumatobacteraceae bacterium. Taxonomy (GTDB): domain Bacteria; phylum Actinomycetota; class Acidimicrobiia; order Acidimicrobiales; family Ilumatobacteraceae; genus JAENVT01. Next base: position 5,015 of record JANMNE010000229.1, on the reverse strand, counting down.
CGAGATTGACCAGCCGCATCACACCGAAGATCAGCCCGATGCCGAGAGCGACCAACGCGTACAGCGAACCCAACGCGACGGCGTCGATGAAGTACTGCACGTAGTTCACGATGCGTCCTGGTGGGGTTGGGAGCCGTCGTCGACGCCGAAGTACGACGCACGAAGCAATTCGCCGTTGCCGGCGTCGTCGGGCCCGACTTCGGCCCGGATCCGGCCGTCGGCCAACACATAGGTGCGGTCGGCGAAGGCGATCGTGCGTTGAGCGCGCTGCTCGACGATGACGATGGTGCGACCCGCTCGGCGAATCGCGTCGAGTGCCGCGAACACCGCATCGATCACCGTCGGAGCCAAGCCGAGGGACGGCTCGTCGAGCACGAGCAGATCTGGGTCGGCGAGCAGCGCACGGGCGATGGCCAACTGCTGTTGTTGCCCGCCCGACAGCAACCCGGCCGGGCGATCCCGAAAGTCACCGACGACCGGGAACAGTTCGATCACGCTGTCGAGGTCCCGCTCCACACCCTCGCGGGATCGACGGGCGACCGTGCCGAGCCGGAGATTCTCACCAACGGTGAGGTCGGAGAAGATCTGCCGACCCTCGGGCACGAGGGCGATGCCGAGGCGGGCGACCTGATCGGGGGAACGTCGCGCCAGCGACTCGCCGCGAAACCGCACATCGCCTCCCGACCAGCCGACCATGCGCATGATGGCCGACAGCATGGTCGTCTTGCCGGCGCCATTGGGGCCGACGACGCCGACGACCTCGCCGGCGCGCACGGCAAAGCTCACGTCGTGCAACGCCGGAACCGCGCCGTAGCGCACGCGCAGGCTGCTGACCTCGAGCAGCGCCGGTTCGGTCACGCCGCGGCCGTTCCTCCGAGATAGGCCTCGGCCACTGCGGGGTGGTTGCGGATCTCCACCGGTGTCCCCTCGGCCAACGTCACACCTTGATCGAGCACGTGGATACGATCGCACACTCCGAGCACGAGCGGCACGTTGTGATCGATCAGCAGCAGGCCCGCCCGGCGCTCGTCTCGCACCAACCTGATCGTGCCGGCGAAGGCGCCGACCTCGTCCTCGTTCAAGCCGGCGGCCGGTTCGTCGAGCAGCACGAACGTCGGCTCGGTCGCCAGCGCTCGAGCGACACCGAGCAACCGCTCGTCGCCGTGGGCCAGTGTCGACGCGTCGGCGTCGGCGTGGGCGGCGATGCCGAGCAGGTCGAGCAACTCGTCGGCTCGCCGCCGGGCGATTCTCGCCGACGCGCCTGCGCCGAGCGCAGCAACCTCGACGTTCTCGCGCGCCGTCAACGCCGGAAAGGCGTGGCCGTGCTGAAAGGTGCGGGCGAGCCCGGCGCGGACTCGCCGATGTGCAGGCCAGGTGGTGATGTCGACGCCGTCGAGCAGCACCGATCCTGCCGTCGGGAAGTCGAAGCCGCTGAGGAGGTTGACCAGTGTCGACTTGCCCGCGCCGTTGGGGCCGATCAGGCCGACGACCTCGTGGCGGTGCACCGTGATCGTGACGTCGTCGAGCGCTCGGACCCCCGCATACGCACGGCTCAGTGCCGCGGCATGCAGGGATCCGGATCCTTCACTCATCGACGCACCCGAGAGAGCGGGTCAGGAGATGTCGGCGGGCGACGACGCCGCCATCAGCTTCTGGAAGGTCGGCTTGCCGTTGGCAAACGTCATGATCCGGTACTCACGGCCGAACACGGTGTGAACCGTCGGCGAGAAGGTGATCTTCCCCGAGGTCGTTTCGAGCCCGGAGAACTTCTCGAACTCGGCCGCCAGCGCCGCGCCGTCAGTCGAGCCCGCCTTCTCGATCGCCGCGGCGATTGCTTCGATGGTCGCCGCCCCGGTGACGAAACCGCCCGTTGCCGGAGGGTTGCCCGCGTCGGTCATCGACTTGATCAGCGCGTTGACGTCGGGATTCGGATCGTCGCCGAACACCGAGGCAAAGGTGCTGAACGTGAAGTCGGTGAGGTCCGGGGGAATCCAGAACGTGCCGTCGCCGGACCATGGGCTGAAGATCGGTGTCGCCACGCCTGCATCGCGGATGCCCTTCACGGCGGTCGTGATATCGGGTGGGAACGTGCACAGGGCGATCACGTCGGCAGCGCCGGCCCCGGTGACGATGGTCGGGACGTTGTTGACCGACTGGTCGAAGGAGGTGAATCCCTCGTTGGCAATGACCTTGCCGCCCTTTTCCTCGAAGCGCTTGGTGAAGGCCGAGCAGACGTTCTGGAAGTAGACGAGGAGGCTGTCGGGCACGACGATCGCTGTCTTGTACCCCTTCTCGATCGCATATTCGGCGAGCACCGCGCCTTCATCCTGGGCCAGGTTGCCCATGCTGAAGGCCAGCTTCCCCGCATCACCGAATCGAGAAGGACCCATCTGGTCGGTCCCGATGCACGGGGCGACGGTCAACAGGCCGGCGTTGATGCCTTCCTGGATCGCCGGGGTGGCGAAGTCGACGTCGCATGTCGTCAGCAACACCTCGGCCTTGTCTTTCGTGATCAGGTCGACCGCCGCTGCCTTGGTCGCCGCGGGATCGAGCTTGTCATCGATGAACTTGAGCTCGAGCTGGCGGCCGAGCACGCCGCCGGCATCGTTGATCTTCTTCACGGCGATCTGGGCCGAGGCGAGTGCCGGGGCGTCGAACGGCGCCATGTTGCCCGTGAGGTCGATCGCTGCGCCGATCACAATCGGCCCTTCGGACGATGTCGCCGCGGTGGTCGCCGCGCCTGCGGCAGTGGTGGCGGGAGCACCAGCGCTCGTTTCCGGGGCCGGTGTGGTTGCCGTGAGCTCCACCACCGCAGTCGTTCCGTTCGTTGTGGCTGTCTTGGCGTCGCTGCCGCATGCCACAGCGATCAGCGCAGTTCCGGCGAGGATTGCCGCAAGTGACTTCCTACGCATCGAGTGCTCCCCCTTGTTGCTTGTCCGACGTCGGGCGCCGGCCGATCAGCTCACCGGCTGACATTCCGTCATCCTGACGGTCGTCACCAACGAGCAAGACGATTCGGAAGCTACCACACGGCACGCAGCTGCATTCCACGGTCTACCGTAGTGTGCTCGACCGTTCACATTGCCGACTTCGATGCGTAACACTTCACCTGCCCTCACGCCCAGAGCCGCGATCGTCACGCTCTATGGCGCGTTCATCCGCCGGCTCGGCAATTGGGTAGCGATCGCCGACCTCGTGCTACTGCTGGCCGACCTGGGCATCGACGAGCAGTCCGCTCGCTCGGCGATCGCCCGGCTCAAGCGAACCGGTCTGCTGACGAGCGGGAGGCATTTCGGCAGTGCCGGCTACGCGGCCGGCGAACAGTTGCTCGACGTGCTGCGCGACGGCGACGTACGCATCTTCCAGAGCGAGATCGCGGCCGACCTCGACGACGGCTGGGTGTTGATCGTGTTCTCGGTTCCCGAGGCGCAACGGGATCGTCGGCACCTGCTGCGCACCAGGCTTGCCGGGCTCGGTTGTGGGCCGCTCGCCCCGGGGGTCTGGATGGCGCCGCGCCGCGTCGCACTCGACGTGCGCCGAATACTCCAGCGCCTCGATCTCGCCCGCTACACCTCGATGTTCGAGGGCAGATACCAGGGCTTCGCCGACGTGCAGACGTTCGCGGCATCGGCGTGGGACGTCAGCGCGCTCGTGCGTCACTACGGTGCGTTCACCCGGCGCCATCAACGAATGCTGTCTCGATGGGAGGCCCACGATCACGGCGTCCGCGCCGCATTCGTCGACTACGTCACACTGCTCGAGGATTGGCGACGGTTGGCCTACGAAGATCCGGGATTGCCCGACGAGCTCAGCGCGTGCGCACCACAGCGACGCGCCGCGTACGAGGTCTTCATGAACGGCGTCGGTCTGCTCGCCGATCCCGCCATGCGCCACGTCGAGAACACGATCGGGCAGCGTCGTCTCAGTCGCGACAGCACCTAGCGATCGCGGCGACCCTCGAACAGTGCCAGCGGCTGTTGTTCTCGACGGCGCGCCGTGCGGCCCGTGAGGTACTGCTTCGGCCAGGCGTGACCGGCGTAACCGAGATCGATCGCCGCGTTGAGCGTCCAGTACGGGTCGACGAGATGTGGACGGGCCAGCAGGCACAGATCGGCACGACCCGACAAGATCACGGTGTTGACGTCGTCGATGCTGGAGATCGCGCCGACCGCCATCGTGGCGATGCCGACCTCCTGGCGGATCCGGTCGGCGAACGGGGTCTGGTAGAGCCGGCCGTATTCAGGGTGGTCTGCCTTGTCGACCTGGCCGGTCGAAACGTCGATCACGTCGCAGCCCGAGCGCATCAACTCGCCGGCCAGCACCACGGCATCGTCGCCATCGAACCCGCCGTCGATCCAGTCGGTCGCCGAGATGCGCACGCTCAGCGGCAGGTGGTCGGGCCATGCTGCCCGCACGGCGCGCACGACCTCGAGCGGGAATCGCATGCGGTTGTGCAGAGAGCCACCGTATTCATCGGATCGATGGTTGGTCACGGGCGACAGGAACGACGAAAGGAGGTAGCCGTGCGCGGCGTGGACCTCGACGAGATCGAAGCCAGCCTCGACGCCCAGCCGCGTCGAACGAACGAAGTCGGCGATCACCGTGTCCATGTCGTCGCGGCTCATCTCGTGCGGCACGACGCTTCCCGGCATGTACGGGATGGGCGATGGAGCGATGAGCTCCCAGTTGCCATCGCCGAGCGGGAGGTCGGTGCCCTCCCACGGCACGCACGTCGAGCCCTTGCGGCCTGAATGGCCGATCTGCAGTCCGATGCAACTGGGGGTGTTGTCGTGCACGAAATCGGTGACTCGCCGCCATGCGGCAGCATGGCCGTCGTTCCACATCCCGGTGCACCCTGGCGTGATGCGACCCTAGGGCGAGACACAGGTCATCTCGGTCATCACCAGGCCGGCTCCGCCCACCGCTCGCGACCCGAGGTGCACCAGGTGCCAGTCGGAGGGCATCCCGTCAGCGGCGCAATACTGCGCCATCGGTGACATGACGACGCGGTTGGC
>JANMNE010000184.1:0-16135 GCA_031373785.1 Ilumatobacteraceae bacterium | reverse complement strand
TGCAACTCGTGGTTGCGCGGGATGATCAGCAGTTCGTACGGCGAGCCACTCCAGTACGGGCAGACGCAGACGACGTCGTCGTTGGCGAACAACACGCGCTCGCCCTCACCGATCTCGGCCTCGATCGTCGCGCACAGGATGCAGCCACCTTCGAAACGGCTGAACGCCCGCTGCTCTTCCAACAGCTCGCCCGGCACGAACGGCAGGCCCAACAGCTGGCCATGGGGATGGGCGATCGATGCGCCTGCCTCGCGGCCGTGGTTGATGATCGCCTGGGTGTATCGAACGTTCGGCGTGGCCGCGTGCTCGAGGAACCGGCGCTTCAGCACGAGCATCATCTCTGCGGCATCGGCATCGTTGATCGCGTGGATTCCGGCGTTGTGATCGCGGGTCAGGACGAACACTTCATGCGTGCCACTGGCCTCGGCCTCGACGTGGACCGGGCCACGGTGGTGGACCGCGAACGGCTCGTCACCGTCGAATGCCGGGTAGAGGTTGGGGATGACCCGCATCCGCCACGTGCCGCCCTTGTCGACGGTCTCCAGCGCGGGCAAGGTCACTTCTTCGTTGCCAGGGCAAAAAGGGCAGGGGCGATCAGGATCGGCTTCGACCTGGGCCACACGGGGTGCGAAATCGGTCGGGCGCTCAGCACGCTCGGCCACGATCGTCACCCACCGCCCGGTGAGAGGATTGAGACGCAGTTGACTCACAGCGCCACTCAGCTTAGGAGGTTGCACCTGGTTCAGGGCGGACGGGACTGTGAATTGTGCGATACACACTGACGTGTCGTGGACTGTCGGCGGTGAACGGCGCGCCCTCTGCGTCTTCCCACCGATCGGCGAGACGAAATCCTGACGAAGCCGCCATCGCGTCGAGTTGTTCGACAGTCGCGTAGCGAATCGCCCACGGTCGCATCCGCACCCCGCCCGTCTCACTGAATGAGATGTACTGACCTTGCGCGGTCTGGGCGACGTCGTCGTGCGTGGTCACGCTCAAGACCACCGAGTCGACGGTCATCGAGCGAACCTCGACCGATGAGCCGGCGTGCGGTTCGGGAACGAATGCCTCGATCACGAACGCCGCGCCCGGGGCGAGACGCTGGGCGACCGCGGTGAAACAGGCCAACTGTCGCGCTTCGCTGAGCAGGTTGAAGAAGGTGTTGAAGGCCACGAACACCAGCGCGAAGGGACCACCTGGCTGGTCGTCGACCATGTCGCCGATGCAGACAGCAACGGATCCGTGCGGGTCGCGATCGGCGAGCTTTGCCAGCATCGCCGCACTGGCATCGAGCCCGACCACCCGCACCCCGGTGGCAGCCAGCGGAACGGCCAGGCGGCCGGTGCCGACACCCAGTTCCAGCACGGGGAGCGGCGCCCAGTCGTGGGCCAGATCGGCGAGCAGCTCGACGGTCGTGTCGACATCGGTGATGTGCTGGTACCAATCGTCGTAGACATCGGCGAACGCGTCACCGTACGTCGAGTGGTCGTAGCCGTCCATCGCACCATCTTCGACCACAACGGACGTCGGCGGCCAATGGGCGGGCGGCCATTAGCCTGGCAGCCGTGCACGACGGCTACACCTATCTCGACCACGCGGCGACGACACCGATGCGTGCCGACGCGGTCGAGGCGATGCTGCCGTTCCTCAGCGAGCAGTTCGCCAACCCGTCAGGGTCGCACCGCTTCGCCCGTCAGGTGCGCAAGGCGATCGACGAGGCTCGCGACGACGTGGCCGAGGTCATCGGTTGCCAACCCGGCGAGGTGATCTTCACGAGCGGCGGCACCGAGGCCGACAACACCGCCATCTTCGGCACGCTCGATCGCTCGGGCGGCCTTGCCGTATGCCCGGCAGTCGAGCACCACGCCGTGCTGCATGCCGTCGAGGCTCGACACGGGTGCATCGTCGGTGTCGACGCAACTGGTCGCGTCGATCTCGAGGCGCTCGCTTCGACGCTGGAGTCCGCGACGGCGAGTGTCTCGGTGGTCAGTGTGATGGCCGTCAACAACGAGGTGGGCACCATCACCGACCTAGCTGAGGTCGCCGCTGTCGTGCGTCGCGCTGCCCCTGATGCCGTCGTGCACACCGACGCAGTTCAGGCCGCAGCGTGGCTCGACCTTCGCACGATCACGCCGCATGTCGATCTCTTGTCGCTGTCGGCGCACAAGTTCGGCGGCCCGAAGGGCGTCGGCGTGCTGGTTGCCCGCGGCCGTTCCGCGTTCACGCCGATGTTGATCGGCGGTGGCCAAGAGCGGGAGCGTCGCAGCGGCACCCACAACGTGGCCGGGATCATCGCCTTGACCGCTGCGTTGCGCGCCACCGACTCCGAGCGTCTCGACGAGAATCAGCGCCTCGTCAGGCTTCGCGACGAGCTTGTCGATGGGCTGCAGGCCGCGCTCGACGACGTGCACGAGACCGTCGACCGAGCGTGCAAGGTGGCCGGCTCGGCGCACGTGTGCATCGACGGGATCGAGAACGAGGCTCTGTTGTACCTCCTTGACGAGGCCGGGGTCTGCGCCAGCGCGGCATCGGCGTGCGCCAGTGGAGCGATGGAGCCGTCGCACGTGCTCGCCGCGATGGGGGTTCCGCACGAGCGCGCTCGCGGCGCCCTGCGCCTGACGTTGGGTCGCACCACGACGCTTGACGACATCGAGAGGGCGACGACGGTGATCGTCGAGGCTGTGCGTCGGCTGCGCAAGGGGCGCGCAGCATGAAGGTGCTTGTCGCCCTCAGTGGCGGGGTCGATTCGTCGGTCGCGGCGGCCGAGCTCATCGACGCCGGTCACCACGTCGTCGGTATCACCATGCGTCTGTGGGGAGGCGAGAGCGACACCGGGTGCTGCTCGGTCGCCGATGTCGACGATGCTCGCCGCGTTGCCCAGCAGCTCGACATCGATCATCTCGTGTTCAACTTCACCGACGACTTCCAGGCGCACGTCGTTGATCCCTACGTGCAGGCACATCGCCAGGGTCTGACCCCGAACCCGTGCATCGAATGCAATCGGCATCTGAAGTTCGACCGGCTCAGCGAGCGCGCCGATCTGCTCGGATTCGATGCCATCGCCACGGGTCATCACGCCCGGGTCGAAGCAGTCGGTGATCGATACTTCGTGCACCGCGGCGCCGACCCGGCGAAGGATCAGAGCTATGTCGTGCACATGCTCCCTCAGCGCGAGTTGCGCCGCACGATCTTCCCCGTCGGCCACCTCACCAAGGCCGAGGTGCGCGAGCGCGCCGCGGTCCTCGGACTGCGAACCGCAGCGAAGCCCGACAGCCAGGACGTGTGCTTCATCACCCAGACCGGTGGACGCGAAACGTTCCTTGGTGCGCGCATCCCCTTCAGGCGGGGAACTGTTGTCGACGCCGCCGGTGTCGTGTTGGGCGAGGTCCCGGCGATCGAGATGGTCACCTTGGGGCAACGCCGCGGGATCGGCTTGCCGGGTGGCGGGCCCAAGCGGTACGTCACGGGGATCGACCAGGCGACGTCGACTGTCTTCGTCGGCGACGAGGCAGATCTCGATGTCGCCGAGTTGACGGTGGGCGACGTCGTGTGGGCCGACGAACCGTCTTCCGGCGAGGTCATGGTGCAGTGCAGTGCCCACGGCGTCGCCATCCCCGCGGTGCTCCAGCACGACATCGTGCGCTGGCACAGCCCGCAGCGGCGCGTGGCGCCAGGCCAGAGCGTCGTGTTCTTCGACCCCACCAATCGGTACGTCCTCGGCGGCGGCATCGCCCGCTAGCAGTGCACCCGGGCGGAAGGCCCGGAGACGAACTGCGCAGCGACGATGACACTGAGCGTCAGCGCGCAGAACGACCGTTGCTCAAAGCGCTGACGCTGAGTGCCTCTGGTCGCCAGAACTGGGTCGGAGCGTGTCAGTCGAATCCGTTGCGTGCGGCCCGCAACACGGCTCCGGGGCGGCTGGGGGAGACGATGAACGATTGCACGTGCAGCGCCCTGCCGCGCGGCGACTCCTTGGTCGGCGCCAACAGCGCGTTGAGCATCGAATGCATCCGCACCTCGACCGCGTGGCCCGCAGCTGGTCCGGTGAAGTCGGCGGCCTCGGTGCCCGCCGGCGCGAGCTCGAGCCCGACCACTTGCCGGCGCGGCACCATCAACGTCTCGGCCAAGACCACCTGATCATGCACGACCACGCCGGCCGGGACGAGCACGATCCACCGCCGCGACAACGTGTGGAAGCGCGGCAGCAGCACCCAGGTCAGCAGCACGCCCACCACCGTGACGACCCCACCGAGCACCCAGTTCCTCGATGCGAGCAACAGCGGGGCGGCAACGATCGCAGTGGTCCAGATCAGCCCAGCCACGGCGACAGGTGGCACGAAGGCTGCGGGCGGGCGCAGCAGGAATCGCTGCTCGTCCCCGTAGGCCGAGGCCTGCGCGCAGCGCTGCCCGAACTCGGCGCCACCGATGAGCAATCCGGCAATCAGCGTGCAGGCGACGAACGCTGCGCCCGGTGCGGGTGCGGCCCCGCCGATCCAGCTGACGGCCGCCGCACCGCAGGCCAGTGCGGTGATCATGCGGATGATCGTGAGACCGAACGTCGAGGGAACGACGAGCGCGACAACTCCGATTCCCCACGCCAACCAACCGACGATGGCGACGACGGCACGCACTGCGGACGATCGACCGTCGAGCGCGTCGCCGATCGACCACGCACCGACGATGCCGACCGCGAGCCAGATCACCCGCGGGCCCCATGTGCCGGTCAGCGCTGCGATGAGACCTGATCCGCCAGCATTCATGGGTCAAGACTTGCCGATCCGGGCGTCGTTTGGCCAGTGAGCCCGATGATGGGCTCGGCTCGTGTGCCGGCGACCGCAGGTGGAACGATGTCGCCCAGGGAGTGAACCGGGGTGAATCGTGCACAGCTACCAAGTGGCATTGCCACAGGGATCGGCAGCCTTCCTCACCGCGACGCCGCTGCCGCGGCCGACTTCGTCCTGACCACGCTGGAGCTGCCGGCGATTCCGACGCTTCCGAGAAGGTCTCCTGCCGAGGGGATGATCCCGCAGGGCCTGGTCGGGTTGGCGGGGATCACCGTTGGCCAATACGGCAGCATCGCCTTCGATGCCGGCAGCTTCGACCCCGATGCTCCGGTCATCACCGATCTCCAGCACGATGCCTTCGGTGGATGGCGAGCGTTCCTCGCCGCCGCGCAAGGTCGGCGGGCCCCCGTCAAATGGCAGTTCGTCGGGCCGGTCACGCTTGGTCTGGCCTTGGTGCGCGCCGGGCTCAGCAGCCAGGTTGCGTTCGATGTGTCGGTACGCGCGGTCCGCTGTCGCGTCCGTCAGTTGGTCGACCACGTCGCCACGGCCCTGCCCGGCTGTCGCCAGGTGGTGTTCATCGACGAGCCGACTCTCGACGAACTGATGGGCACCGGGTTTCCGATCGCGCCCGACACGGCGATCGATCTCGTCTCTGCGGCGCTCGCAGCAATCGAGCCGGTTGCGGTCACCGGCCTGCACGTGTGCGCCACCGCCGACATCGCCTCACTCGTGTCCATCGGACCCGACGTGTTGTCGGTGCCCGTCGACCTTCGGCTGCTCGATTCGGCCGGCTACCTCGCCAGGTTCATCAGCGACGGTGGCACGATCGCCTGGGGAGCCGTGCCGACCGACGGTCCGATCGCGACGTCCTCGGAGCGGCCGTGGCGCAAGCTGAGCGAGTTGTGGTGCGAGCTCGTGCAGCGTGGCGCCGACCCGGCACAGCTCCGTACGCAATCGATCATCACGCCCGAATGCGGCCTCGCCACGCACACCCCTGCGGTCGCCGAACGTGTGCACCGAGTGGCGGCCGAGATCAGCGAGCGGGTGAGGGATCAGGCCAGTGCGACGCGCTTCTCACTCGGTGCGTAGCTGCTTACACTCGCACGCATGACCGAGCCCGCCGACCTTGCTGCGCGCGCTGTGGACCTCCGTCGGCAGATCGCCTATCACAACGAGCGATACCACACCCTCGACAGCCCCGAGATCGCCGATGCCGACTACGACCTGCTCGTTCGTGAGCTGCTGAGCCTGGAGCGCGAGCACCCCGAGCTGGTCACGGCCGACTCGCCGACAACCCAGGTTGGCGCTGCTCCGCTGTCGGCAACGTTCGCGCCCGTCGTGCATCGGGTCTCCATGACCAGCCTCGACAACGCGATGGACGAGGCCGAGCTTGCGCAGTGGGGCGAGCGCGTCGCACGCGGGCTCGCTGGTGCACCGGCCACCTTCGTGTGCGAGTTGAAGATCGACGGCCTGGCGATGAGCCTGCGCTACGAGCGCGGCGAGTTCGTGCAGGCCGCCACCCGCGGCGACGGCCGTGTCGGTGAAGACGTCACCGCCAACGTGGCGACCATCGCCGCGATCCCGAAGCGTCTCCCGAAGGGTGCCCCCGAGGTGGTCGAGGTGCGCGGCGAGGTCTACATGCCGATCGCCAGCTTCGAGGCGCTCAACGATCGCGCCGCCGCGGCCGGGCAGCCTCGATTCGCCAACCCCCGCAACGCCGGTGCCGGCAGCTTGCGTCAGAAGGATCCGCGGGTCACCGCCAGCCGGGAGCTCAGCTTCTGGTGTTACCAACTGGGCGAGGTGGTCGGTGGACCCGAGTTCACCAGCCATCACGAGACGCTGGAGTTCCTCGGCAACCTCGGCTTCCCGGTGAACCCCGAGGTTCGGGTGGTCGACGATCTCGCCGGCGTCTATACGTTCGCCGCACACTGGCAGGAGCACCGTCACGACCTTGCGTACGAGATCGACGGCGCCGTCGCCAAGGTCGACCAGCTGGCGCTGCGCGAGCTCCTCGGTTTCACGTCACGCGCCCCACGATGGGCGATCGCGTTCAAGTTCCCACCAGAGGAGCGCACCACCCTGCTGCGCGACATCCAGGTCTCGGTCGGGCGTACCGGACGCACCACGCCGTTTGCGGTTCTCGACCCCGTGTTCGTCGGCGGCTCGACGGTTCGCATGGCCACGCTGCACAACGAGGACCAAGTGCGCGCCAAGGATGTGCGCCCCGGCGACACCGTGATCGTGCGCAAGGCCGGCGACGTGATCCCCGAGGTGGTCGGGCCGATCCTGTCGCTGCGCCCGAAGAAGAGTCAGCCATGGCAGTTCCCGAGGATCTGCCCGTGCCCGCTGGCGACGGAACTGGTGCGCATCGAGGGCGAGGCAGACACTCGATGTGTCGAGCCGGCGTGCCCATATCAACGCGATCAGCGAGTGATCTACTTCGCGTCGCGTGGAGCGATGGACATCGAAGGCCTCGGCGAGCGGACCGTCTTCCAACTCAGCGATGCCGGACTGATCAGTGATCCCGCTGACATCTACTCGCTGACGGCGGAGCAGTTGCTCGGCCTCGAAGGCTTCGCGGCGATCAGTGCGGACAAGTTGCTGGCTGCGATCGAGGGTTCGAAGACCCGGCCATTGCCCAAGTTGCTGACCGCGCTGGGGATCAAGGGGCTCGGTCCATCGGCCAGCGAGGCGTTGAGCCTCGCCTTCGGGACTCTCGATTCGATCCTGGCCGCCGACGAAGCCACGCTCGCGACGACCGACGGTGTTGGCCCGGTGATCGCCGGCTCGATCTGTCGGTGGCATGCCATCGACGCCAACGGGGTCTTCGTCGACAAGCTGCGACGCGCCGGCGTCGAGTTCGGCAAGGTCGAGGTCAGTCGGCTCGCCCCGGTTTTGGCGGGCAAGGCTGTTGTCGTGACGGGAACGTTGGAGCGCTATTCACGAGAAGAGGCCGAAGCGGCGATCAAGGCGCGCGGTGGCAAGAGCCCGGGCAGCGTCAGCGCCAAGACCTTCGCCGTCGTGGTGGGGGAGTCGCCCGGTGCCAGCAAGATCACCAAAGCGCAAGAGCTGGGACTGCCGGTGCTCGACGACGCCGGCTTCGACCACCTGCTGGCCACGGGCGAACTGCCTGACTAGAAGACCGAGAACGTCCAGGTGTACGACTGCGACTTCTGCCTCGACTCGAGCACCTTCCAGTAGATCACGGTCGCGGTGTGCGTTCCCTGGACGAACGATTCGATCTTGGCCCCTTCGACCGGCACGAACGTGAGGGTGGCGTTGCCCCGTTCGTAGATGGTCGTCGGAGGGAGCGTGACCTGCTGCCCGCCGGGACCGGCCTTGAGGTCGTTCGGATCGACGGTCTCCAACTCGACGTCGTCGATCACCAGCACTCCGGTGTATCCCGGCAGGAGATCGACGAAGACCGCTGTTTGCGACGGTACACGCACCGCGCCGCGGACGGGATCGATGTTCTCGATGGTGGCCGGGAGGGCCAACGCCTTGCGGCCCGTGACCGACGATTGGAAGCCGAGGATCACCATCACGATCCCCGCAGCGATCACCAGACTGACCACCAGGAGCCGCCGCTGGTGGGTGTCGAGGTGCGGCCTGTTCATGTTCACCATTCTTGCCGTCGCCGCGCCGATTTCGCACATGAACGCTCTCAGCGCCCGTGTCGCGGTAGCGTTCAGTACCCCATGACATTGATGGATACGCAGTTCAACGGTCGGGTCGTGGCGGGTCGCTACAAATTGGGGCCTCGCCGCGGCAGTGGTGTCGACGCGGCCGTTTTCGATGCCTTTGACCTGGTGGAACAGAGTGTCGTGGCGATCAAGGTGGTTCATCCTGATCTCAGCGCTGGCGAGGGCTTCGAGCGAGCGTTCCGCATCGCCGCCGAGCAGGGCGCGTCGATCAAACATCCGAACATCGCCGAGATCTACGATTGGGGCGCTGACGTCTGGAACGACCGCAAGGCGATGTACGTGATCGTCGAACATCTCGGTGGTGGCAGCCTGCGCGAATACCTCGACCGAGGTCGCACGCTGTCGCCGTCGCAAGCCCTGATGGTCGGTCTCGAAGCCTGCAAGGCGCTCGATGTCGTGCATCGCCACGGACTCGTCCATGGCGACATTCGTCCGTCGACGTTGGTGTTCGGCGACGATCAACGGCTGCGCATCACCGATGTCGGTCTGGCCAACGTCGTGGGCGAAGCACTGTGGACCGACCGTGCGCACGTCAGCAATGCGTTGGCGATGTACGCACCACCGGAGTTGGCCGAGTACGGGCGGCGAGGCCCGAAGGGCGACGTGTATTCGCTCTGCCTGACCATGTTGGAATCGATGTCGGGCTCGGTGCCGTTCGTCGGGGACTCGACGGTCGCCACGCTGTCGAACCGCATCGGCCGGCTGATGCCCGTCTCGGCGGACCTGGGTCCACTTGCGGCCGTGCTCGAACGCGCCGGCCGCCCACTGCCCGACGACCGGTATTCGGCTGCCGAGTTCGGCAGGGCCTTGGTGCAGGCCGCCGAGAAGCTGCCTCGCCCGGCACCGATCAGCTTGCCCAACTCGGGCCTGTTCGGCGACTCGTCGGGCGCCATCAGCCGACCCGCGCTGCCTCCGCCCGCGCCGGCAACCATGCCGTCTCAGCCGCTGTTGCTGGTCACCACCGAGTACGTCCCGACCGGTGACGAGATGCTCTCGGCTCGTGCCCGACCTGCCCCTGCGCCGGTCGATATCGATGTCGAGGAAGACGAGCCGCGACGTGGTCGCCGCTGGGTCGCCTGGCTCCTTCCGCTCATGCTGCTGCTCGCCGCCGCGGCCGGTGGTGTTGCCTACATCGCCACGCAGGATCACACCCGTACCTATCAGGTACCCCACCTCGTCGGGTTGGCAGAGTCGGAGGCGCTCAACCAGATCTCCGGGTTCGACTGGGACACGGTCGTCACTCGCGAGGCCAGCGAGACGGTGCCGCTCGGCGTGGTCATCCGCACGCAGCCGGATGAGGCCACCTCACTTGCGCAACGGCAGCCGTTCCAACTCATCGTCAGCACGGGTCCGGCTCCGCGACCGCTCCCTGATCTCGTCGGGCTGACCCTCGAACAAGCGACCGCCAGCCTGGCCCGACTCGACCTGATCCTGCAGCAAGCCGATCCCGTGTTCGACGAGACCGTCCCGGCAGGCGTTGTCGTCAGCTGGATGGTGCCCGAACAGCCGGGCCTGAAGGCCGGCGACACGGTCACGCCCAAGACCACGGTGTCGGTCGTGCTGTCGGCGGGCCCGCAGCCGCGGGTCGTGCCCGATCTCACCGGGTTGACGCCCGACGTGGCAACCGCGACGCTCGCCGAACAGGGACTCGTGCTGCTGCAGCTCGAACCGGAGTTCAGTGATTCCGTGGCCGCTGGTCTCATCATCCGCCAAGACCTGCCTGCCAGCACGCAGGTCGATCCAGGCGCGGTCATCAGCGTGGTCATCTCCAAGGGTCAAGATCTCGTCGCCGTCCCGCCGCTGGCGAACCTCACGGTGCAACAGGCGACTGACACGTTGGCAGGTGCGGGCCTGACCGTCGGTGTGGTCACCGGCAACGTCGATGGTGTGCTCGTCGCCGCCAAGTACCAAGGCGTCGACGTGTTGCCCGCCCAGCTGCTGCATCGCGGTTCGGCAATCGACGTCGCCTTCTTGTAGAAATTCACTGCCGTCGGGGTCGATGGCTAGCGTGCCTTCGTCTGGAGGAGGATGGCATGGGATCGCTTGACGGCCGAGTGGCAATCATCACCGGAGCCGGCCGCGGCATCGGTCGAGAGCACGCCCTGCTGTTCGCCCGCGAAGGCGCCCGGATCGTCGTCAATGATCTCGGTGGCGCCAACGATGGCACCGGCACCGATTCCACCCCTGCGCAGATGGTCGTCGAGGAGATCAAGGACCTCGGCGGTGAAGCGATCGTCAACGGCGACGACGTCGCCGATTGGCAGGGTGCGCAGCGCCTGATCAACAGTGCGATCGAGGCATTCGGCGATCTCGATATCCTGGTCAACAACGCAGGCATCCTGCGCGACCGTGTGATCGTCAACATGACCGAAGAGGAATGGGACGCAGTGATCACCGTGCACCTGAAGGGCCACTTCGCCCCCACGCGGTGGGCAGCGGCGTACTGGCGCGAGCAGCACAAGGCCGGGCACGGCCGACCGCGCAATCTCGTGCACACGTCGAGCACTTCCGGGCTGTTCGCCAATCCGGGCCAGAGCAACTACGGCGCTGCCAAGACCGGCATCGCCACTTTCAGCCAGATCGCCGCGAAGGAGCTCATCCGCTACAACGTGAAGAGCAACACCATCGCCCCCGGGGCGCGTACCCGGCTGACGCTGGCGACACCCGGTCTCGAACAGATCATGAAACCCGCCGAGGGTGGTTTCGATCAATGGGACCCCGCCAACATCTCCCCGCTGGTTGCCTACCTGGCGACGGCCGACTGCAAGTTCACCGGCGAGACGTTCTTCGTGCAAGGTGGCAACGTCACCCTGATCGAGAGCTGGGCGCGCGGCGCCTCGGTCGATCGCGACTCGATGTGGTCGGTCGACGAGTTGGCGCAGGCGTTGGCACCGCTGGCCCGAACGTAGCGCGCCGCGAACTACTCGGTGATCTCCTTGATCTCCCCGGCGATGGTCTTGGCGATGTCGTCCTGCGGCATCCCCGTCTGCATCGCCATCATCTTC
This sequence comes from Ilumatobacteraceae bacterium, assembly GCA_031373785.1. GTDB lineage: Bacteria > Actinomycetota > Acidimicrobiia > Acidimicrobiales > Ilumatobacteraceae > JAENVT01. Next base: position 4,645 of record JANMNE010000184.1, on the reverse strand, counting down.
ATCATGTCGCCCTGGACCTTGATCTTGCCGGCCATGAATGCCTGCATCCCGGCTGCCTGATCCTGGTCGACGAAGATCTTCTTGGCCGTGTCGTAGTCCGTGGTCAGCGTGAGGTCGGGCGTCTCCAGCGCGCCACTCTCCATCACCAGGCTGCCCGACGACGTGTCGAGGAAGAGGTTGACGTCACCGTCACCGAACGGCACGTCGGTGATCACCTGGTTCATCCGCACGCTGATGGTGATCGCCGATGACTGAGCGGCGTACTTCTCGCGGATTGCCTTGGCAGCGTCCATCCACTCAGCTGAGAGAAAGGGGTACGGCATGAATCCTCCACTTTTCGGGTTTCGTACGACTCGGGTACGGCGTCGGCTCAACATAGCCGTCCCTGCGCCGGGTGAACAGATCGTTCAATTCTTTTCGAACCGGTGGTTCCAGCGGTAACGATGGGTCCATGGCTCGGATCCTTGTCACAGAAGAAATCGCCGAGGGCGGCCTCGACCGCCTGCGCGCTGCGGGCCACGAGGTCGACGTGCAACTCGACCTCACGACGTTGCTCGTCAACATCCGTGGGGCGCAGGGCCTGATCATCAGGTCGGCCACGCAGGTCACGGCGGAGGTCCTCGAGCATGCCGATGAGTTGTTGGTCGTCGGGCGGGCGGGCATCGGTCTCGACAACGTCGACGTCGAGGCCGCAACACGGCGAGGCGTGATGGTCGTCAACGCACCGCAGAGCAACATCATCTCGGCCGCCGAGCACACCATGGCGCTGCTACTCGCCCAGGCCCGCAACGTGCCACAGGCACACGCCGCCCTGACCGCCGGCCGATGGGAACGGTCTCGTTGGGAAGGCGTCGAACTGGCCGACAAGACCCTGGCGGTCATCGGCCTCGGTCGCATCGGCAAGCTGGTCGCCGACCGCGCCAAGGCGTTCGGCATGCACGTGGTCGCCTACGACCCCTTCGTCTCGGCCGACAAGGCCCGACAGATGGGTGTGGAGCTGTTGTCGCTCGATCAGGCAGTCGCCGAGGCCGACTTCCTCACTATCCATCTCCCGAAGACGAAAGAGACCACGGGCCTGATCAACCGCGATCTGCTGATGAAGGCCAAGCCGACGATGCGATTGATCAATGTTGCCCGCGGCGGCATCGTCGACGAAACCGAGTTGGCCGATGCGATACGCGATGGGGTCATCGCCGGTGCGGCGATCGACGTCTTCGCGACGGAGCCGACGACCGAGTCACCGCTCTTCGCACTCGAACAGGTCATTGTCACGCCGCACCTCGGCGCTTCGACCAGGGAGGCGCAGGACAAGGCCGGCGACACGATTGCCGACATGGTGCAACTGGCGCTCGCCGGCGAGTTCGTGCCCTTCGCCGTCAACGTCGATGCTGCCGAGGCCAACGAGACGATGCGGCCGTTCCTGCCGCTTGCCGAGCGCCTCGGCCGGCTGTTCGCCTCGCTGGTCGGCGGCGCTCCGAAACAGATCGAGGTGTGCACCGAGGGCGACATCGCCGGGTACGACACTCGCATCCTCACGCTCGCCGCGTCGAAGGGCTTCTTCGGCTCGGTCACCGACGAGCCGGTCACGTATGTCAACGCACCGCAGCTCGCCAAGGACCACGGGGTCGAGATCCGCGAGACCAATTGCGCCACGTCGGCCGACTTCGTCAACCTGATCACCCTGCGCGGTGGCGACCGGTCGTTGTCGGGCACGCTGGTCGGTCGCCGCGGCGAACAGCGCATCGTCATGATCGACGAGCACACCGTCGATGTGCCGCCCGCCGAGCACATGTTGATGGTCAAGAACGACGACCGGCCCGGCGTGATCGGCATCGTCGGCACGCTGCTCGGCAACGCCGGTGTCAACATCGCCGATATGGATGTGGGTGCCGCGGCCGATGGTGGAACCGCGGTCATGCTGATCGCCACCTCGGGCGAGGTCAGTCACGACGTGCTGGCGCAGCTTCGCGAGGCCCCCGGGATCATCTCGGTCGACGCGTTGACGTGTTGATCAGGGCCCGACGCAACGCCGGATCTCGTCGCGGGTCGCAACGGCTTCGCGGCAGGCTGCATCGGCGAAGTCGTCGCCGCCCGATGCGTAGAGGATCGCCCTCGATGAGTTGATGACCATCCCGAAGCCATCAGCCGTCGCGCCGGCGGCCACGGTGGCAGCGATGTCGCCACCTTGCGCCCCGACGCCCGGGACCAGGATCGGCATCTCGCCGACGATCTTGCGCACGGCGCCGAGCTCGTCGGGAAACGTCGCCCCGACGACCAGCCCGCACTCGCCGATCGCGCTCCACTCCGACGCGGCTCGCCGGGCCACGTGCGCATACAACGGCTCACCGTCGATGTCGAGTGACTGGAAGTCGCTGCCGCCGGGGTTCGACGTGCGGCACAGGACGAACACGCCGTGGTCGCGGTAGGCCAGGTACGGCTCGAGGGAGTCTGTGCCGAGGTACGGATTCACCGTCACGGCGTCGGCGCCGTAGCGGTCGAACGCCTCGCGGGCGTACTGCTGCGCCGTGGAGCCGATGTCGCCGCGCTTCGCGTCGAGGATCAACAGCACATCTGGATACGTGTCGTGGATGTAGTGACACAGCCGTTCGAGCTCTGGCTCGGCACGCTGCGCGGCGAAGTAGGCGAATTGCGGCTTGAAGGCGCAGACGGTGTGGGCGGTCGCATCGACGATCGCCTTGCAGAACTCGTACGTCGCGTTGTTGCCCGACGCGAATGCATCCGGCAGACGAGTGGGGTCGGGGTCGAGTCCGACACAGAGCATCGACCCTGACGATTTCCAAGCCGCCTGCAACGTGGAGTGGAACGCCATGCGCTGGCGAATCTACCCCGTGCGGACCCGATCGGCAGCCTTCTTCGGCTCTTCCGGGCGCAACGCCCACTTGTGCGCGCTGCGCAGTGTGACGAGTCGGAAGAGCGTGAGCTGCAACACCAAGATCGTCGACCCGAGCACGAACCACTGCAGCAAGGTGTTGTGCCGATCCTGGCCCGCCAGGAACGTGTGCACCGTTGCCGTGATCCACAACACCGCACTGGTGAGGTGGATCGCATGCCAGATCTTGCGCTTGATGTGTCGCATCAGCCACGACGTGATCTGGATCGCAACGAGGAAGTAGAGGCCGACGATCCCCCATGCGACAGCACCGGTCTTCCACGGCGAGTTCATCGGGATAAAGAGCTCGCGCCAACCGAAGTAGACGAAGTTGTCGGCCCACAATCCGCCGAGGTGCACGATGACGAACACCAACGACAACGTGCCGAGATAGCGATGCAGGTCGAGGAGCCAGGCGGGAACGCCGCGCTTGCGCACGAGCCGACTCGACAGCGTGAGTCCCCACAAGATGCTGGCGGTCACCGTCGCCCAGGCAACGATGCCGCTGGATCGGGCGACGTACCAGGCAAGCTTGTCGGTGACGGCAATCATTGGTCGGACTCCTGCACTGCGTGAACCTGATCAGCACTGATCATCCAGGCTTTCACATCTGCCGAGCGCAACAGTGCTGCTCCTTCGACGCTACCGGCAATGATCGCTGCCTTGGCCAGCGCCTCGGCCCGCGCCGCGCTCTGATCGGCGACGGCGACGGCGACGAGGTCGGTGTTTGCAGGTCGGCCGGTTCGGGGGTCGATGATGTGGTGATGCTCGGTGTCGCCGCGGGTCCACCGACGAATCGCCACCGTGCTCATCACTAGCGCGCCGGAGAACAGCGCGTGATGATCGACAGCTGCGCCGGTCAGGGGATGCAGGAGCGGTACCCGCCAGCCGTTCTCGTCGACCGGCTCGCCCGCAGAGTGGATATCGCCACCGAGTGAGACGTAGGCAGAGTTGGCGCCGGCGGCGATCAGTTCGTTGGCGACGAGGTCGGCGGCCAGGCCCTTGCCGATACCACCGAGGTCGATCGACAGTCCGTCGGTGAGTCGAACCCAGTTGTTCGAGATCTCGAGGCCCGCCAGACCGTTGGCGGGTTTTGGTTCGGGTGTTTCCCACGGTCGGCTCGACTGTTCGACGATCTCGGCAAAGGTGCGGTCGTAGCCGAGTTGCTCGAGACTGGTTCGGATCGACGGATCGAACAGACCACGGGTCTCGACGTGCATGAGCTGACACAGCTGGAGCGCAGCAACGAGGTCGTCACTGCACTCCAGCCAGTCGCCGCGCCGCGCCTGGAGACGGTTGAGTTCGCTGTCGGGAAGAAAGCGGCTCCACGTCTTCTCGAGCTGTCTGAGACGGGAGAACCCATTCCTGATGAGTTCGACCGGGCCGTCGACCAGGATCTCGCTGGGAGACCCCATCAATCGCGCCGTCGAACGATGCCACGTGCGCTCCTCGGCCACCGCCGCGGTCAGCATCCACTTCCCGTGCACGGCGCGGGCGCGGGTGCCGGGGCGGGTGCCGGAGCGGGGGCTGGTGCCGGAGCTGGTGCGGGGGCGGGTGCCGGAGCGGGGGCTGGTGCCGGAGCGGGGGCTGGTGCTGGCGCGGGGGCTGGTGCCGGAGCGGGGGCTGGTGCTGGCGCGGGGGCTGGTGCCGGTGCTTGTCGGCGGCCGGGTCGAAGTCACGCAAGGCCTGACGCTCGAGCTGCAGGTGCTCGGCGCGCGCTTCGACAGCCTGAAGGAAGGGGCACCGGCGAAGATC
>JANMNE010000203.1:0-5619 GCA_031373785.1 Ilumatobacteraceae bacterium | reverse complement strand
GTTTGGACGGCCGTGTTGATCGCGTCGACGTGTTCGTTGGTCGAGGCGGTGATCGCCGCCGTGCCGTGACGTGCCGTGGTGTCGAGCCACAGGTCGGCGATCCGGGCGAGGTGGTTGTCGAAGGTGTCGGCGATCACTCGATCGTGGTCGAAGTAGGCGTTGAGGCCTCGTGGGTCTCCGTGTCGTAGTTGTAAGGACGCGGCTGCTTCCCACGCTTGGTCGAAGCGGTGGATGCGGCTCAACTCGATGCTTCGCCCGGTGACGCACAACTCGTGAAACAGCCCGCCACGGCCGACGGCTTGCAGTTGGCGGTGATCGCCAATCAGAGCGAGGCGCCAATCGTGTAGTTCGGCGAGGCCGACCAGGCGGGCCAGCGCCCCGGTGCCGACCATCCCGGCCTCGTCGACGATCACTGTCGTGCCAGCGGGGAGTTGGTAGCGGTCGAGTGGTGGGCGGTCGTCGCGTTGCCATTCGTAGAGCAGTTTGGCGAGCGTGTCCGAGGCGATCCCGGTCTCACGCTCCAGTACCCGCGCGGCTTTCGCCGACGGGGCCACCCCGAACACGTGGTGGCCGTGCCGATCGAGGTCGAGCGCGGCGGCGCGCAGCGTGGTGGTCTTGCCGGTCCCGGCCGGGCCGACCGCGAGCACGAGCCGGTCGTGGCCGGCGACCGCGGCGGCGACATCGGCCTGCAGCACATCGAGCTGTCCGCGCTCGACCGTGGCGGACGGTTGCGGGTCGAGGGTTTGAGCGTCGAGCGCCCACGACAGAATGTATTCCTCTTCGGCCAACACCCGTTCCGTGGTGAAGTGCGGTGCGACCGGTTCCAGCCACAACGATCGACCATCCGAGATCCGTCGTGGCGCCGCCGCTTCGACCGGGTCGAGCTCGACACACGAGCCGATCACCGCGTCGCACACCCGCTCCAGGGTCTGAGCCCACCGCGCCGCCGGCATGCCTGGCAGCGGCCGTTGCACATCACACAGGGCACGGATCACGTCGGCACGGTTCCATGTCGACCCGCCCACCGACAACGCCTCCACCACCTCAGCTGCGGTCGTTTTCGGTGTCGGCTCAGCATTCAACTCCCTCCCCACATCGGTCACGTTCTCGGAGACGCCGACCGCTGTCCACCCGAGCGCTGCGGCCTCGGCGGTCCACCGTGACTGCAGATCTGTGACACCGTTGCCGGTCTTGTGACCACGCGTGTCCGCAGACGCCTCGCGAGTCAGAGCGGCGCGTTCCCACCGGGTCGGGTCACGACGCTCACGATCACGGAACTCGCTGAGTTTGGCAGCCAAGGCGACATCGACTTGTGAGCTGCGCTTGGAGAACACCTCCAACAACTCGGCGGGCATACCGGTGATCTCCGCTTGGCCGTTGACGATCGGGCCCCACGCCACCCCCAAACGATCCACGAGCTCGCTGCGCAACACCGACTGATACAGGCCGCCGAGCATCCGCTGATAGCGCTTCAAGTAGCGGGCGTCGAGGGCCAGCCAGCGACCGTCCACGGTTTGCACCTTCGCTGAGACCACCGCGTGGGTGTGCAGCTGCGGATCGTCGGCGCGCGAGGTCGTTTGGCGGAACGTGGCAATCATCAAACCTTGCGAGTCCGGATGCAGCCGACGACCATCAGCACGTACTCGTGTTGTCGACCCGAACCGCTCCAAATGCGCCAGCGCCGCGGTGACTGCAGCATCGTGGGCCTCGAGTAGCCGCGGGTTCTGGGTCAAGGCCCACAGAACGCTGACCGACTTCGGCGCCGAGAACGTCGCATCAAACCCGGCGACGGCGCGGACCACCCGACCGTCGGTGAGTGTGCGGTCGGTGAGCGGGTAGCCGAGCCGTGTCCCACGAACAGGGTCACGGCCCTCCAACAGCAACTCCAACGCCTGAACACTCACACTCCCGTTGAGACCGAGCGCGTCCGCCTGGGTGCCGGTCCACACACCATCGACCTCACCAGGTGCCCGCGCCAGATACTCCGCGTAGTACTTCGCCGTCGCCGCCGCGCTCGACGCATACAACGTGGTGACCCTCAACATCGACTTCCCGATCGCGTTCGGGCACTTGTCTGCTCTTCAAAGGGGTAGGTCACTCGGGTAGTCATCACAGTGCGGTTCCTCAGGACTCGATCGCGAGCGAGAGTTGTGAGAAGTCGCCGCGTTCGACGCGGGCGCGTGGCTGCGGTGCGGCAGGAGTTGGCGCGTTGAGAGCGATGCAATCGGGGACGGCGATGAGATAGGTGCCGGTGTCGAAGATGCCTGCGACGGTTCGCAGTTGCGCGACGGTCACCAGACCGGCATCGCGAAGCCGGCGAATCGCACGGCATACGGTGTCTTTCGCCAGACCGAGCGACGCGGCCAACGTTCGAACCGAGACGCTGGCGATGCACGCGTCGGCAGGGCCGGTCGAGCGCATCAGCAACTCTTCCATCACCATCCACGACGTCGGCCCGAGGGCGCGCCGCGACTCGCTCGCCGCGGCTCCGACAACAGCGGAGCGCATCGTTGCCTCAGTGGCCAACTGGCGCTCCCGTCGTCTGCACAACGGCGTCGCACAGTCTGACCACACGTCCGGTCGTCGCTAGCTCGATCAACGCCCAGCGAGGAACGCGGAGACAACCCGGCCCGAGGCGGAACACCGGAATCCCCGTCGTGCCACCCGAGTTCAGATACTCGTTCGCAAGCTCATACGCACGTGATCGACCGATCCGCAACAGCCGCGCCGCCTCATCAACCGTGAGCAGTTGAGGGGCCTCGTCTGCTTCGGTGCCGGCGTTCAACGAAGACATGGACTGTCCTAACTACACCTCTGTCATTCAGCCCGCAAGGGGTTGCCGCCACAGCGATTTGGGCGAGGCGAACCAGACGGTACGTGGTGACACTCAGTGGATCTCAGTGGTACTCAACGGACAATCGGCCGTGACAAAAATCACACCCGAGGGTCGCTGTACGGATTTCGAGGACTCGGTGCCATCCGCCGTTTTTGGGCTGACGTCGGGCGGCCGCGACATGGTCTCCGCCCGGGTGATATCGAGCATCGCGAAGGGCCCGGTCACGGGACGAGTTGGAAGGCGTCGCGGTGGGTCGGGCGCACGACCGCGAAGTCACGATGGTTGAGCGTGGCGATGGTGTCGTGGCCGAGGCGCTCAGCGACAGCGATGATCGAGGCGTCAACGAACCCAAGCCCGAGATCGTTGTAGATATTGATCAGGACGACGGAGCGCTGGTAGTCCGCGGCAGTGAGATCGACAATCGTGAACCGGTCTCCGGCGACCAGGGTGAGGAATCGCGCTTCGGCAGCGGGACCGAGGCGGGTTTCGATCAGCCACGCAGCTTCGGGGATGACAGACGCGGTGACAGCCAAATCGGACCGGTTGCGCAACAGCGTGGCGCAGTCGGAGTGACGCGGTTCGTTGCGGTCGGCAGCGGAGACGAAGATGCCCGTGTCGATCAGCAGCACGGCCGGTGATCAGATGCCTTGAGCAAGCTTCTTGCTGGCGGCGTCGGCTCGCTCCTGATGGATGTCGAACGGCTCGGTCCGCCCGGACGCGCCGCATCCTATGAATGCTTCCAGGGGGTCGTCGAGCCGCGCTGCCAACTCGTCGAGGAGCGCTTCGCTCGTGATTCCACGACGCTCAGCTTCAGCGTTGAGCCGGGACGCGAGTTCTTCGATCGAAATCGACATGACTGAAGCCTATGCGGTTCGCCATTGCCGTTGGTGTCGTAGCTCGGAGGTCCGCCGATTGCGGCCCGTCGACACCTCTCTACTTCGGCCAGTCGCACATCGACCAGTGACCGACCGCCCCGAGTCGGCGTAGGCCGCTGCCAGTAGCACGCGGGTGTCGACGCGACTGCCATCGCTTATAGATCGCGTTCGGGGAGACCGGCCGTCTGCTCGGAACGTATCTCGCGATGGCGCCGGGCCAGATCATCGCGACCGGATGAGCCGGATCCGATAAAGGCCTCCAGGGGGTCGTCAGTCGGAAGCGAATTGGCAAGGTCGGTGACGAGCTGATCCACGGTGATTCCCCGACGGATGGCCTCGGACTGAAGCCTGGCGAGCGCTTCCGCTGGAAGGTCGAGCGTTACATTCACCGCTCCAATGTAGGTGTTGAGGCAGTGCACGCCGATTACCGTCAAGTCTTGTGGTACGGACTCTTCAGCTCGAAGCTTGGGCGGGCCGGTGGGTGGCGGTCGACTCGGCCGGCACCGTTCGTTGCGACGCGGCATCGCTGTCCGAGCTGCTCTCAACTATCGCGCTCGAGCACATCGAGGGTGTCGAAGTCATGCGAGCGCCCGACCCTCGCGAACCTCTCGTCTACGGACTTGGCTGAGCCCTGGGTTTGGCTGACCAGGTCGGCTTCTCGACAACTTCACCGCCACGTTCGGGCGGGACGGATTCGCCGTCGAAGCGGCAGAGGTCAGGTCATGGCGGACGATGAACATGGGCTACGCCGAAGTGTGCTGAATGCGATCGACGATCGCCTGGCGGCTCTGCGGCAATGCGTGGGCGTAGACCGTCATGAGCATCTCCGGGCTGTGGCCGAGGATGTCGGCAATCGCTCGAAGCTCGCCGACGTCCTTAGCGTTGTTCACCATGTGAGTGGCTGCGGTGTGGCGCAGACCATGGGAGGTGAGGCGTGGCAGCTTGGCTTTGTCGACGATGAGCGCCAACGATCGGTCGTACGAGCGGGGGAGTACGAGTCGACCTTGGCGGGTGGCGATGATGAGGTCGTTGTCTTCCCACTCCGCACCGGCGAGAAGTCGTTCTTCGGCTTGCTCGGTGCGACGTCGCTTGAGAGCGCGCACTCCGTCGTCGGAGAGAGGAACGAGCCGGCGTGAGCGAACGTTCTTGGCATCGCCGAGAACTGCACCGCGGTTGACCGCGACGAGGCTTTCGTCGATCCGGAGTGTGCGGCCCTTCGAATCGAAGTCGTCCCATCGGAGCGCAAGAACTTCGCTACGCCGGAGGCCATAGAGCACACCGAGTTGGAAGCCGACGGCCCAGCGATGATCGGCGACCGCGGCGAGGAACCTCTGGACGTCCGCCGCCTCCCAGGCCTGGATCACCTTCTCTTTGACCGGCTTGGCGACCGTTCGAGGCAACGCCACCCGTGCTGCCGGACTCCTCGGGATCAAACCTTCCTCGACCGCGTCGGCGAGCGATGCACGGAGCACGTTCCGGCAGATCTGCACACTGCGTCGAGACAAGGTGCCGGCGCTCGCGAGTGCGTTGATCCAGTCGGCGACATCATCGCGGTCGAGTCGCGCCAACGGAATTGCGCCGAGGCCCTGCTCGATGTGCGGGATCGCCCACGAGTACTGCTCGCGTGCCTTCGGCGTGATATCGGACTTGCTCGCCACATAGCGACGGACAAGCCAACTGACCGTGCCGCGTTCGGTGCTGCGTGCTTCGGCGCGTTGGGCTCTGGACGCGGCGAGCGCCGAACGCTGCGACGCATACGTGCCGAGCTGTCGCGGCCGATGTTTGCCCGTCGCTGTGTCGATGCCGTCGATGCGCACCACCCACTTGTCGCGCTGCTTGCGGACCGTCGGCTGACCGATCGCCTTCCAACTCATCTATCACCTCCAGCGTCGTCGACGCCCGAAAGTC
>JANMNE010000187.1:0-3399 GCA_031373785.1 Ilumatobacteraceae bacterium | reverse complement strand
AACAGCATCTACCCCGTCGAGGTACCCGAAGATGGGTGGGGGCCGGGGCTTGATCCGATCATCAGCGCATTGCGGCAACGCGGCGTCACCGTCAACGTCAAGGTTCCTGAAGTGCGGCTGTCGCCCGCCAACGAGTTGCTGTTGCTGCGGGTGGGACGCGAAGCGCTGCGCAATGTCGATGCCCATGCCCGGGCATCGAGGGTCGACATCAAGATGACCAAGAACGGCACTGCAGTGAAGCTGCTGATCACCGACAACGGTGTCGGCTTCGACAAGGAGATGGCAGAGACGCAACGGCAGGTGGGCCACCTTGGTCTGCAACTCCTGCGCGACCTTGCCGAAGACATGGGTGCGGTGCTCATTGTCGATTCCGCGCCGGGGTCAGGCACTACCGTGCATTTGGAGTTGGAGGAGAATCGATGATTCGCATCGTGTTGGCGGACGACCATTCACTGGTCCGTACCGGCCTGTCGCAATTGCTCGACGCACAGCCCGATATCGAGGTGGTCGGGTTGGCCAGCGATGGCCGTGAGGCGTTGCAGCTTGCCCGCGGGTTGACACCCGATGTCGTGTTGATGGATCTGCAGATGCCGATCGTTGATGGCATCACCGCGATCGGGATCCTCGCGGCCAGCAACCCCGAGATCGCCGTGATCGCGCTCACCACGTTCCAGGAGCCCCAACAGGTCACGGCCGCACTCGCCGCCGGGGCACGCGGCTATCTCGTGAAAGACGTCGAGCCCGAGGTGTTGGTCGCCGGCATTCGTGCCGCGGTCAACGGCGGCGCTCCCCTCAGCCCGTCTGTGGCTGCGCAGTTGATCCGCAACGCCTCATCGCAACCGAACTCCGGCGCGTCGTTGACTCAACGCGAGCGACAGATCCTGCGCCTGATCGTCGGAGGGCAGAGCAACAAGCAGATCGGTCGAGAACTGGGCATCAGCGAGAAGACGGTGAAGTCACACTGCGGCCGCCTGTTCCAACGCATCAACGTCTCCGATCGCACCCAAGCCGCCGTGTGGGCCACCAAGCACCTGCCGCCCGAAGACGACTGACTCGCGCACGAGGGAACCGGGTCGCAGCGTTTGGGGTCTGGCGAATACCCCTGAACCCGCCGCCAGATACGGGCCGGAGGCGCCAATCACATTGAGCGCGAAAGTGGAGCAGTCTGACATCGAACGAACGAACCACCTGCCGCTTGCGGTGGGCAAGCGGTAGGTGGTTCGTTCCCGTCGTCCTCAGCTGCAGGCTGCTCCGTCGAGCAGACGAATCGGTGCGGTGATCGTGCAGCTCGGCGTGGGGAGCACCCTGATGACGCCCCACATGCCGCCCTCGGTGAACGGCCGGCGATTGTCGCCGTAGAAGAAGTCACCGGTCTGCGATCCACGTCCACCAGCACCACCGATCAGGTGCACGTCGATGCCCTGGTAGGGCGCGAGGCCTTGCGTGGCGACTTCCTGCGAGCCCGGCATGTACGGGTCACGCAGCCAGCTCAGACCGCCTGCACGGAAGGCGTGCGGTTGCTCGGAGCCAGGAGTCGACAGCACGTGAATCCGCATCGGGTCACCGACGTAGGCCTGCAGCACCGGAGTCGCCACCGTGCCACTGAAGTCGTTGGTTCGCCGGCCGGCGTTCCTGTAGTTGATCAACGTCAGGCCGTCGACCTTCAGCGGATAGGGCATGAAGTCCGATCCGATCTGTGGGTCGGTGTCCTGCAAGAACAACGTGTCGTCGCGGTAGCCCGGCTGGCCCTGCACATGGGTGTCGACGATGGCACCAGTCATCGTTCTCGCACCGGTCGTGGGGTTGGTGTACCACGCGTCCTTCTCGTGGACCACGAACGCCCCGTACAGACCGATCCTGCCGGTGGCGTCGCCACCGAAGTCGCTGAACTGAGCCGCTTCGATCGAAACGCTCTCGGCGAAGAACTTGTACGTCTGCTGCTTGCCCGGCAAGACCGTCTGCTCCGGGTCGAACCCGACGTTGACGCCCGACGAACCGCCGGCCTTGCTGAGCTCGCCAACGCTGAGGCTGGCTCGATCGACGGCTCGTTGATTGGTGAAGTTCACGGTCAGGCAGTCGCCGACGTTGATGTGCACTACCAATGGTTCGGTGACACCCTTGGCCTTGGCGGTGGCGGCATTCGACGTCAGCACATAGGCAGCAGTGATCGAGCCGATCACGCTGGTGCTGGTGCCGCCGCTCCCCGCGGTGCCCTGCATGCTGTTGGGCACGTCGACCGCGCTGACAGCGATGGCCTTGTTGACCGAGCCTGCCGGGCACGGATTGCCCGGATCCGTCGTCGCCGGCGGTCGAGCGCCGGTGACTGCTGGTTGCACCCACGTCCCTGCCGGCTTGTTGTACATCGGCAAGGCCTGGAGCCCGGGCGAACCCTTCGGCAGCACTCGCATGATGCCCCAAGCACCTTGACGGAAGCGACGGGCGATGCCGTTGTGGTACAGGTAGTCGCCGGGCTGCTTGTTGATGCCGCCGGCGCCGCCGTCGAGGATCAACGTGTAGCGCTCCGACACACCGCTGTGGATCGTGTCGGTGACCCGGCTGTACATCGTGCCGGTGGCCGCGTCGCGCGACCGCTTCTCCACGTAGAAGTTGTGACCGTCGACGCGGAAGCTGTCGTTGGTCGGCCCGACGTGGATCGCCCTGATCACCACAGGGTCACCCGGGTAGGCCCGCAACAGCGGTGTTCCCGGGTCGCCCCACTTGTACGAACTGAACCGCAACGAGGGATCGGTGCCACGGTCGCTCCACGGCGCGGCGTGGAGGTTGATGGTGGAGTCCGTCACCGGGTTGTTGTCGAGCGTCCAGATCACCATCTCACGGAAGCTGCCCTCCACGAGACCGGGAGCCTCGGGATGCACCATGCCATCGACCTCGGGATGCGAGTGGATGTCGACGACGGTGCCGGACGCAACCTCTGCGCCCGTGGTCGGATCGTGATAGGTCGAGTTGCGTGGTTCGACGATCAGCATGCCGACGCCACCGTGACCCCAGCCATGAATGCCATCGACATGGTCGTGCCAGAAGATGTTGTCGAGCAGGGCATCGGCGTACCAGCGATAGCGGATCCACTCGATGCCGGCGCCTTCGCCGGCCGCATGGGCATTCGCCAACGGGCGGTCCAGCACGATCGTCTTGGTCGCGTCATTGATCGAAACGATCGACGCCATCTCGATGCTCTCGGTCCCGAGACCGACACCGAACGCCACGCCTGGGCGATACTTCGGGTCGATGCGGCCGACCGTCACACTGGTCGCGCCGACGTCGGCCGGGGCCGTCAGTGTGGTGTCTTCGATCGTGTACGGCCGGATCGAGTGCTCGTAGCTGTACCCGACGGAGGTGCCGTCGGACCCGGTCGGGTCGAACTGCACGTGGTGGATGTGC
>JANMNE010000182.1:0-3560 GCA_031373785.1 Ilumatobacteraceae bacterium | reverse complement strand
ACGCTCGCTCTGAAGGCCGGGGTGCACCCCAAGATCGTCTCTGAACGCCTCGGGCATTCGACCATCGCAATCACTCTCGACCTCTACTCGCACGTCGCTCAGGGCCTCGACGCCGACGCCGCCGAACTCATCGCTTCTCGCATCTACGGAAGGGGTCGCTGACATGTCGAACGGTCAGCCCATCGAGCCGCTCATCCGTGAGGAGACGCCTCCGCAGGAAGCGATTGTCGTCATTCGCGGAGGCCCAATCACCGTTGCAAAGATCGTGGAGCATGCCTTGCGGCAGCAGGCGGTGTTCACCTATCGCGGCGAGCCAATGGTGGCCGTCAGCGTCGATCTGACGATCGAGGGTTGGAGCGTTGAGCGCATCCTGCGCGAACGCATGTGGTCGCGGTCGAAGTACGCGATCACCACAGCGGGCGAACTGCGGTCCGCGGGTTACGAACTCGTCGCGACGAGCACCGCTCCGCACTACAGCGTCGTGCTCCCGGCCGCGAGCCCAGACGCGGCGGCCGATTTCCTGGCACACTTTGGGCCTACGCTTGTCAACGAGTTCAGGCAGCACAGGAGGTGAACATGTCCGCAAACACGATCGAGATCGACATTCCATGTGACCCACAACAGCTGGGCGAGTTCGCCATGCCGTTTGCACTCCTGAGCGAAGCGCGAGATCCGAGTCGTATCAAGGTCGGCGCGATCGTTATCACGGCCGACGAGGAAGACCCGGTGTTCGCCAGAGTTCACTCGATCACATCACACGACGATGGCCCTGTCGTCGTGCACCTCGACCTCTTGCCGGGCGACCCTCTCGACTACGCCGACGCGCTGCGTCGCGCTCATCTGCTCTCCGCCTGAACCGGCTCGCCGTTGACCGGAGAGCCTCGGCGAGACTCGGACGTACAATTCGGCTGTGAGCACCCTGGCCGACGAGTGGGACTCGATTCTTGCGCAGCTTCGCGCCGAAGGGTTCTCGCCGATCGAGTCGATCAAGGTCACTCGCGCAGTGCTCCACGCGAGCCTTGGCGAAGCGAAGCGGATCGTGCATCAAAGCACGGCTTGGGAAGACGCTCGCGAGGTCTTTGACCAGCTGCATGACGTGGCTGAGGCTGCGGCCGCAGACCTGTAGGCGAGCTGTCGGTCGCTCAGCGGACACGTCGTTTGCGGGTGACCAGTTCCAGATCGAGCGCATCTGCGATGGCTGTCAACGTGCCGATCGTCGGGTTTGGGCTGTCCGTGCTGAAGAGTCGACGTACGGCCTCGGGTGCGATGTCGGCACGACGAGCGAGTTCGGCTTTGGTGATGCCCATGGTCTCGCGATGCTCGTCGAGCGCCAGAACCAGCCTGTCGATCTGGTCGATTCTTCGTCTCGCTTCGTCGTAGGCGTCGGCAAAGCCAGGCTCCTCCGCACGCGCTGCGAAGTATCGCTCTGCTCCCGTGCGGGTTGTCCTGGTCACGGCAATGAGCGTAACAGATAAGTTACGCCTGCCAGCTCTGAGGCGCGACGTTCCCGTCGGCGCGATTTGGCGTCAGTCATCACGCTGCACCCTCCTCGCCGACGCGCTCGTCGGTCTCGTCCGCTCGACCGGATTCGCCTCCGAGCATCGCGAAAAATGGCGCGACCAGCACGAGCACCCGCCGGCCGAAGCGGCGAGTCGGGAGCTCTCCGCGTGCCGCGCACAGGTAAGCCGACGTTCGCGAGATACCGATGATCTCCGCTGCCTCCTCGACCGTCATCGTCAGTCGTCGCTCCATTGCAGTGCTCCTTCCCATCGCGTTGTGGTCCCCACCTACACATGCCTCCCGAATCGCGATTTCGTGACGCGCGAATCTCGATCTACTGGACATCTGCACCAATGGTGCTCGAGGGCTCGTCCGAAGCGTTGACAAAGGCGGTGCATCCGGTGCTTGCCGCCTCCCGCGATGGAGGGCAGACTCGTCTCGTGGTCGACCTTGAGGAACTCTCAGCTCAGTGGTCTGCGAGATGGCCACAGTGTCGACCTGTCGGCCACGAGCTTCGAGAGTCTGCGCCCGACCGATGGGTTCGGTTTCACAGCTTGGAGGAATCGAAGCGATACCCGAGCGACGCAGACGATATGGCCGAGCTGCTCCATCGTCACAACTCAACAGTCGCTGATCTTGTCGCCCTCGACTCGAACGCCAGCGCTGTAGACGCGGATCTGGTTGTTGTGACCTGCTCGTGGTCTGGCTCGGCACAGGTGACCGCACGCGATCAAGCGGTCACAGCGGTTGACCCCGATGCGCAGCATTGGCGGAGCGTGTCCCTCGGGGACGACGACTTCGAGTCGTGGATTCACTTGTGGGTCAGCGATTGCAAGTGGGCACATTCCTCACTCGATGCTCTGTTCGCCCTCGTCGCCAACGATTGGACCAGTGATGTCATTGTTTGTGACCAGAGGTGCAACTGGCTGTACCACCCCTACGACGGCGGTGCCGACGTTCTGGCCCCGTCGGAAGCTGTCCGCGACTCGCTCGCTCAACGTCACCGGTCGTGGCTCTCGGGCCGGCCAGACGGACTCTGAACCAATCGCCGTGTCACAACCGTGTCACGGGACTGGCCGGGAACGGCACGACAACCCACTACTCGACGGACGATCGGGTAGCAATCCGGGCAGCTCATTGGCACTGCCCACCACGCGACACCACAGCCCAACACGAATCGACCGAACTTAAACCTCCCTATACGAACGTATGTGCGGGTTCGAATCCCGCCCCGGGCACGCATCTAGCAGGAAAAACGCTCCATTTCGGCCCGTTGAACTGAGGATCGAATGTGCCGACGCGCACGGAACGCGCACGAGTATTCTGACAGCCATGGCTCGAGGGTCAGTGTCTCGTCGCAGCAGGGGCTGGTGTTTCCGTCTCGACGCGGGTGTGGACACCGTCACAGGACACCGTCGCCAGATCTCCCGGCAGGGGTTCGCGACCAAACGCGACGCCGTCACCGCGTTGAACAACGCGCTCAGCGAATTGAACGCGACACAACCAGCGGCGCTCGCGACAGGCGGCGTCACGTTCAGCGACTATCTCTCGGATTGGATCGAGCGACAGCGTCCGTACCTTCGTACATCCTCGTTGCACAGCTATCGAATCGCAGTCGGCCGCATCGTCAATCGCCTTGGCGACACTACGATCAACTCGTTGACTGCGACGGAGGTGCAACGCCTGCAAACCGAGCTGCTTGCGGGCGGTGGACGAGATGGCCGGCCGCTCGCCGCCAAGACCGTCGCCAACACTCACGTCGTGCTCCACAAAGCATTGGCTGACGCGGTGCGCCTCGGGCTGCTCGATCACAACGTCGTCGCGGCGGTCGATCCGCCGCGCGTGCCTCGACCGCAGTTGTCTGTGTGGACCGTCGATCAACTCCGTGGATTCCTCCGTGTGGCGAGTTCGCACCGCTGGTCGGCGGCGTTCGTATTGTTGGCCACGACCGGCATGCGTCGCAGTGAGGTACTCGGGCTGCGGTGGTCCGATGTCGACTTCGACGATCGTTCGCTGTCGATCATTCGCACCCTGACGGTGGTCGACGGTCGCCCCGTTGT
>JANMNE010000156.1:0-1751 GCA_031373785.1 Ilumatobacteraceae bacterium | reverse complement strand
CGGCGGTTGCCGCGATCGGCGTGGTCATCACCGCGCGCCGCGACGCGTAACTGTGCTGCGTCAGCGGGCGCGGATGTCGAGGCTGTCGCGCTTGAGGATCGTGTACTTGCGCTCGTGCTGATCGATCCAGCCGAGTCGGATGAAGCTGGCAATCGCTTTGTTGACGCGCTCGCGGGAGGCACCGACCATGCCGGCCAACTCCTCTTGCGTGACGGGCAGGATGAAGTCGTCGTCGCCTTCGGAGAGCTCGAGCAGACGCTTGGCCGTGCGACCGGTGACGTCGAGGAACACGCTGTCGGCCAGCGCCTCGTCGGCGACGCGTAGCCGCTGGGCGAGCAACCGCGTGACTCCCCACAGCAGGCGTGGATCGCCGCGGAACGCCTCCATCACCGGTTCGAACGGAATGGTGAGGACGGCCGATGGCTCGAGCGCTCTGGCCATCGCTGAGCGTGGACCGCCGTCGAGCATTGCCATCTCGCCGAGCAGATCGCCGGGCTCCATCAGGGCGACCACCGTCTCGCGGTGATCGATGGGGTTGGCGATCGCAATGGCCAGACGGCCGCGCAGCACGAGATGCAACGAGTCGGCGATGTCGCCTTCGTGGAACAACACGTCGCCGCGGATCAGATGTTGCTCGCGTCCAGCAGCGGCAATGGGTGCCAGCACCTCGTACGGCGCATCGGCGAAGAATTCGGTCTGAGCAAGGAGGTCTTCGTGAGCCATGTGCGTCGAACGGTACTACCCTCGCCGGTCGTGTCGCTCCCCGCAGCAGAGAATGTGTGGACCATCGTGGTCGCGGGCGGCGCCGGGTCACGGATGGGGCGGCCCAAGCAGTACGAGCAGGTCGGGTCGCGACGGGTGATCGATCACGCCGCCGACACGGCCCGCGTCGTCGGCGATGGGGTGATCGTGGTGGTTCCGGCAGCCGACGCGGCAGCCGAGGGTGGCGTCGCCGGCGGGGCGACGCGCAGCGAGTCGGTGCGCGCCGGTCTGGCCGCGGTCCCACCGACGGCGACGATCATCTGCGTGCACGACGCTGCTCGCCCGTTTGCCTCGACCGAACTGTTCACGGCCGTGATCGCGGCGATCTCGGGCGGCGCCGACGCAGCCATTCCCGGTATTGCGGTGACCGACACCATCAAGCGCATCGACGACGATGGCATCGTCGTCGAGACCCCGCCGCGATCAGCGTTGGTCGCGGTGCAGACCCCGCAGGCCTTCCGGGCCTCCGTGCTGCGCGCCGCACACGCCAGCGGGCGCGACGCCACCGACGATGCCGCGTTGGTCGAGCTCTGCGGTGGGCGTGTCGTGGTCGTCGCCGGTGATCAGAACAATCGCAAGATCACCCATCCCGACGACCTCGCCTGGGCGCGGGAACTGGCCGAGAAGGAGGGCCGGTGAACGTACGAGTCGGTCAGGGTTTCGACATCCACCGCTTCAGCGATGACCCAGCGCGACCCTTGGTGCTCGGCGGCGTCGTGTTCGACGGAGTTCGTGGCCTGCACGGCCACAGCGACGCCGATGTGATCGCCCATGCCGTGGCCGACGCCTTGTTGGGCGCCGCCGGTCTCGGTGACATCGGCGAGCACTTTCCCGACACCGACCCGCGATGGAAGGACGCCGACTCGTTGGTGTTGCTCGCCCACGCAGGCACACTGGTACGCGCCGATGGATGGACCATCGGCAATGTCGACTGCTCGGTGGTGTGCGACACGCCGAAGTTGGCGCCGCATCGAGCCGAGATGCAATCG
>JANMNE010000153.1:0-4140 GCA_031373785.1 Ilumatobacteraceae bacterium | reverse complement strand
CACGTCAGCGGGTTTCAGCGTGTTGGCCAACCGGTCCGGCCGCAACTTGGCCCGGTGGAGGATCTCGTCGCAGTAGATGTTGCCGATGCCGGCGATCACGTGCTGGTCGAGCAGCAGCGGCTTCAGCTGGCGGGCACGACCCCGGAGGATGCCGGCGAGTTGCGCCACCGACAGGCCGTCGGTGATCGGGTCGACGCCGAGCTTGGCGAGCTCGGGCAGTTCGACACCGACGTGATCGGGATCGAAGACCACCATCTCGCCGAACGTTCGGGGGTCGACGAACCACAGCTCCTGCGCCGGCTCGCCGGAGAGGTGCAACACGACGTGGGTGTGGTCTGGGCGCGGTGAGCCGGTGTCGCTGACCAGCACCCGCCCGCTCATCCGCAGGTGGATCATCAACGCTTCACCGGTGTCGAGTTGGCACACGATGTACTTCCCGCGCCGTCCGATCGAGGTGATGGTCGCGCCGGTCAGACCGTCGATCAGAGCCTGAGGCGACGTCCGACGGACCGTCCGCTCACGGCCGACCTCGACGTGATCGATTCGACGGCCGACGACGAACGACACCATGCCGCGTCGAACTGTCTCGACCTCGGGGAGCTCGGGCACGGCCTACCCCTCGGCAGCGAGCACGTCGTAGGCCTCGGACGCCGCCTGTTGCTCGGCCAGCTTCTTCGACTTGCCTTCGCCTTGGCCCAGGGCGATGCCGTCGACGAGCACCGTTGCCTTGAACAACTTGGAGTGATCAGGCCCAGACTCGGTCAGCAGGTAGACGGGCGCCGTGTCGTACAGCCGGGCGGTCAACTCCTGCAGCACCGTCTTGTGGTCCAGACGATCGAGCTGACCTGCGGCGACCTCGAGCCGATCGCTGAACAGCCGGGCGACCAACGCCTTGGCGGCATCGACCCCGCCGTCGAGGTAGACGGCGCCGAGCACAGCTTCCAGAGCATCGGACAGGATCGAGTTCTTCTGCCTGCCGCCGGCAGCGTCTTCGCCCTTGCCGAGCAACAGCCATTCGCCGAGCCCGATCGATTCGGCGACGTCAGCCAACGCCGTCGCGTTCACCACGCTCTTGCGCAGGTCGGTCAGCTTGCCCTCGGGCAGATCACCGTGACGTCGATAGGCGATCTCGGCCACGACCCAACCGAGCACCGCATCACCGAGGAACTCCAGGCGCTCGTTGGAAGGCTGGCCACCAACTTCGGCGCACCAGGACCGGTGCGCAAGGGCCCGGCGGAGCAACTCCAGATCGTCGAAGTCGTACCCGAGCCGTCGACTCAGAACACCCAGACCAGCCGCGATGTCGGTCGTGCTCACGCTTCCCGGACGCGGGCGTAGACGTAGTCGACCGCGTCGCGCACGGTCTTCAGATCGACCAGATCCTCGTCCTCGATCCGAAAGCCGACCGACCGCTCGCTGAGATCTTCCTCCAGCGCCTCGACCAGTTCGATGAGGGCCAGCGAGTCGGCGTCGAGATCGTCGACGAACGACTGCCCTTCGGAGATGGTCGATGGCTCGATCTCCAAGATGTTGGCCAAGTTGGCGCGGACGATCTCGAAGACTTCATTGCGGTCGAGCGGACCCTGTTCGACGTCAGTCTCGGCAGGCACGGGTGAACACTCCTCGGTGTTGTTAGCAGCGCGGGAGCCTAGCGCCTCAGGCACCGCTGGGCGGGACAATCGATCGCTATTCGTGCAGCGCCACTGCCGAGCGGATCTCGTCGACGAGGCGGTGTTCGACCATCTCGTGGGCGAGCTTGATGGCGTTCAGCATCGCCTTGGAGTTGGACGAGCCGTGGCTGATGATGCACAGGCCGTCGACGCCGAGCAGCACCGCGCCGCCATAGGTGTCGGGGCTGACCTGCTCGTAGAGCGGCAGCAAGGCGGGCAGCAACGCATCGGCGTGTGGCTTGTACTGCTCCTCGGCGCCGAACGCCTCGAGCAGCGCATTGAGAATGACCCGCAGCCCGCCTTCGAGGGCCTTCAACACCACGTTGCCGGTGAAACCGTCGGTCACGATCACGTCGGCAGTCTTCTTCATCACATCGCGGCCCTCGACGTTGCCGATGAAGTGGATGCCGGGTGCGTGTGACAACAGCTCGTAGGCCTCTTTGCGCAGCGTGTCGCCCTTGCCAGGCTCCTCGCCGATCGACAAGAGGCCGACCGATGGGCGGTCGATGCCGAAGCGATGGCGGGCATACACCGAGCCCATCTGGCCGAACTGAACCAGCCATTCCGGCTGGACCTCGGCGTTGGCGCCGGCGTCGAGCAAGATGTTGGGGCTGTGCCCCGGAACCGGGATCGGGGTGGCGATCGCCGGGCGGCTGACGCCTTTGATCCGGCCCATTCGCAGCAGTGCCGAGGCCATTGTTGCCCCGGTGTTGCCGGCCGAGACCATCGCCGATGCCTTGCCGTCGCGCACTGCCTCGGCGGCGCGAACCAGCGTGGAGTCCTTCTTGCGGCGCACGCCTTGAGCAGCATCGTCGTCCATCGTGATGACCTCGGAAGCGACGATCAGCTCCAGGTCGCCGCGCCCTTCGAGGTCGGCCGGGCCGACCAGCACGACAGGAATGCCCAATGCCGCCGCAGCATGCGCACCGGCGAGGATCTCGGCCGGAGCCCGATCACCGCCCATCGCGTCAACGGCGATCGGCAACATCGAAAAGGTGTGGTTCAGCCGACGTCGATGGCGACGCGGTCTTTGTACCAACCGCAGGCCGGGCACACCGTGTGCGGCAGCTTGGCGGCAGCACAGCGTGGGCACACGCTGCGCGACGGCGCAGAGAGCTTCCACGCGCCAGCACGGTGGCTACGCGACTTCATCTTCGATTTCTTCTTCTTGGGAACGGCCACGGCAGTCTTCCTTGACGAAACGAGCTACGAGAGGTTAGCGGGACACTGGCTCGTTGCGGCTACTGCTCGGGCAGATTCACCTTGAGTTGGCTCAATGCCTCCCACCGCGGATCGACGGCCGCAGTGACACAGTCGCAGGTGGCGGTGTTGAGGTCGATCCCGCACGTCGGGCACAGACCCGCACAATCCGGTCGGCACAGCGGCGCCAGCGGGGCGTCGAGCAGGATGTTCTCACGGACCATCTCGCCCACGTCGATCTGATCACCGACGATCTCGAAGGCGTCGGGATCGGTCACGACGTGCTGGAAGAGCTCGGCCACCTCGCAGACCACCTCGCCGCTGGCCGGGGCCAGGCAACGCCTGCAGGAATCGGCCCATGGGGCTCGCAACCGTCCGTCGACCACGATGCCATCGATCAGTGACTCCAGACGCAGTGACACCTCGACCGTGGTCTCCGGGTCGAACTTGGGATCGACGATGCCCAGATCTGTCACGGTCGGGCTCAGCTCGAGCCGCCGCTCCGAGCCGGGTCGGCGCAGCAGTTCGGCCGCGTTGATCAACAGCGGATTCATGTGACCCAGGTTAACGGCGGGTGGTTTATCCGCGATCTTGATCGAAGAAGCCCTTGGTGGGATCCTCTTCCTCGACGGCCTCGTCAGCGCGATGAGCACCGATCGACAACCGCGATCGTCCGGCATGCACTGTCTTCTGCAGCTTGTCGAGCAGGATCTCGAAGCTTCCGAGTCGTTGATCGAGGAAGTCTTCGGTCTCGTGTCGCAGCCGGCGCGAATCAGCATCGGCGGCCTCGCTGATCTGGCGGGCTCGCGTCTCGGCAGCGCGGACGACTTCCGTGCGCTGCACCATCCGCTCGGCCTGCACACGCGCTGCTTCGAGCAACTCATCAGCTTCGCGGCGCGTCTTGGACACGAACTCCTGACGTTCCTTGATCATCCACCGCGCCTGGCGCATTTCATCCGGCAAGCGGTGCAGCGACTCTTCCAGCAGCTCGATGATCTCGTCGCGGTCGATGCGCGGCGACGACGACAACGGCATTGTCGGCGCCGAGGCGATGATGTCGATCGCCCGGCGGAGCAGGGTTTCGGCGTCGCCGACATAGCCATTCGTGCTGCGCACGAAGGCGTCGGAGTCGTCGAACTCCTCGTCGTCTTCGAACTCGTCGTGCTTGTCGTCGTACGTCATTTCTCCAGCCAAGATAGGCCTCAAAACACCTCGTCGCGTGGATGGACCCGCGACAACTGGGCCGCGACGGGGTGCGGAACCAGTGCCG
>JANMNE010000151.1:0-14899 GCA_031373785.1 Ilumatobacteraceae bacterium | reverse complement strand
TACTCCTCGGCGTCGGCGCGCCGACGGATCGACTCGGCAAACGTCTGTCGGTCGGCCCACGAGGCCAGCACTGCGGTCTCGATTGCCGGAAAGGAAGGTTGCGGGTCGACTTCGGGGTACATCTGCGGGCTCCTGTGAATTCGATTGCACAGGGACGAGCGGTCAGCTCGCGATCCCACCCTGTTTGCTGCCGCCCGCAGACGGCAACCCCTCGGTTGCGCCAGCGGTAACGGGCTGGAACCGTTCGGTTCTACTGAGCCTGGTGGCCGTTCTTCCGAAAGCTCAGAGGTGATTGCCTCGTCAACGCCGTGGCAAGCCTACCCCTCGCAGCGGGGAGGCAGGTGATGGATTACTGCAGTTCGTCGCCCACGATCAACGGGTCGTCACCCGCAGCCGACCAGCTCGGTGTCGTCGCCGAGTCGACGTCGAGCGCGCCGAGATCGAGTCGCATGATGGCCGTCTCGTCCTGATCGCTCTCGACACCCGCCATCTGGGCAGGCGTGGCGTCGATCAACGAGTCGAAGGCGTATTGGTCGGAATCCGCCGGTTCGTCGGTGCCGGACTGGTCGTCGGCGCCAGTTGCGGCGTCGGCGACCGGCAACGGCACGGGGGTCGGCGTCGGCAGACCAGCCGGTGGATCCGCCGGGCGCGATGCCGACAACAACGTCTCGGCCGACGCCGACAACAACGGTCGGCGCATCTCACCCAGGCCACCGGGAACCCGCTCGATGAGGTCTTGCAACGACACCGCCGCGTCGCGCAGCCGCTCGCGCTGGGCGCCGAGATGATGCTCGAGGTGGTCGACGTCGGACAGCAGGAAGTCGCGGCGGGCCAGCAGCGCCTGCACCTCGTTCTCGGCCTTGATGCGCTCGGTCTCCGCAGAGCGCCGAGCCTCGACGCGGGCCTCGTCGAGCAGCTTGTCGGACATCGATCGGGCATTGTCGATCACGGTCGTTGCGTCGACACGAGCCTTGACGGTGATCGACTCGGCGTCGGCGTTGGCCTGGGCAACGGTGTTGTCGGCCGTGCGCTGGGCCAAGAGCAGCGTGCGGCTGATGGTTTCGGAGTCCTCGTCGCTGGCGGACGGCGACGAGGGAGCGGGGGTACCGCTGGTGACCTGCTGCGACACTTCCTGCAACTTGGCCACCGCGGCGCGAGCGCGAGCCTCCATTGCGGTGGCCTGGTTCTGTGCGGTTTCGATTGCCGCGGCGACCTTCTCTTTGAAGTCGTCGACCTCGGCCGGGTCATAACCCTTCTTGACTGTCTTGAAACCGGCACTGCGAACGGTCTGAGGGCTGAAGTCCATTCTCAGATGTTAGGCACTTCGAGCCCGCCGCAGTGGACACTCAGTGGTCGAATTCACCGCCGTCGTAGCCACCCTTGCGGGGCGGTATCGGCTTCAGCAGGTATACACCGGTCGCAACCTTCTCCATCGTGCCGTTCAGCCCGTAGCACAGGCCGCTGGCAAAATCGATCAGTCGGCGCGATACCTCGCGATCGCTGGCCTCCAGATTCATGATGACCGGCTGTCCCTCTTTGAACTTGTCGGCCACCTCCTGGGCGGAGTCGAACCGTCGCGGGCGAACGGTGTATGGATCGGCCGAGTTCACCGGCGCAGGACGCTGGGCGTTGATCGGTCGTGGCTGGACGTTGGAATCGTCGGTGGCCGGCACCGGACGCCGCCCGGTGAGATCCGCGTCACGCGTGGGATAGCTGGGGCGTGCCGGCATCGTGCGAACCGTACCATCCGGCTCGTAGTCGCCTTGATAGCCGCGCTGGCCGCGCTGCGCCGGCTCCTCGCGTTGGTGGCGAGGCGATCGGGGAGGACGTTCTGGCTCCTGCGCCGTGTCGTAATCGTCGTACGCATCGTCGGGCCCCAGTCCCAACCAATCCATTGCGTTTCTCCAGATCGGCATCCTTGGTCCTCCTCCGCCTGAGATTACCGTACTCGCGGGCTGGTAGCTGGACGCATGCCAAACAGAACGCTGCCCAGTCGCACGCGGGTCGACCCTTCTTGCACAGCGACGACGAAGTCATCGCTCATCCCCATCGAGCACGTCGCCAAGCCGAGGGTGGTGCAGAGCGAGCGAACCCGCCGAAACCCGTCTCGGGCAGCCTCGGGGCCACCGACGGTCGGTCCGACGGTCATCAGCCCGTCGACGACCAGACCGGCCGCGGCCGCCTCGGTCACCAGTGACTCGACATCGGTGGGCGCGCAGCCTCCCTTGGCGACTTCACCCGTGGTGTTGACCTGCACGAGCACCCGGGCGCCCGGGGTTCGCTTGGCAAGCTCGACCACCAGTGAGTGTCGATCGAGGGTCTCGAATACGTCGACCAGATCGACGATCTGGCGCACCTTGTTGGTCTGCAGTTGCCCGATGAAATGCACGACGACACCGAACGATCGACCGCTGAACTTTTCCACGAGCTCCTGTGCATAGTTCTCGCCGACAGCCGTGAGACCGACGGCGAGCGCGGCCTCGACGACCTCGACGGGGTGACCCTTGGTCACCGCAAGGATGTCGACGTGTTGACCGCCGGCATCGGCAATCTGTTGACGTACCCGCTCCAGTCGCTCGGCGAGTCCGCCGAGCTCGATCATCGAAGCTGCGTCACTTCAAGAAGGACGGCACATCGAAATCGTCGTCATCGTCGTCCAGCGAATCGGCTGGCTGCTCGGCAAAGAGATCCTTCAACGACGCGGTCGGCTTGTCGCCGGGCTTGGCTCCGGGTCGGGCGGCGGGGGCGCCACCATCCCAGCGGTCGAAGCCGGCGGCGATGACCGTGACCTTGACCTCGTCGCCCAACTCGTCGTCGATGACCGTGCCGAAGATGATGTTGGCGTCTTGATGCGCCACGCCGTGGATGATCTCGGCGGCCGCGTTCATCTCGAACAACGACATACCCGACGGGCCGGTGATGTTCAACAAGATGCCCCTGGCACCGTCGATCGCGGCCTCCAACAACGGACTGGAGATCGCCGCCTTCGCTGCGGTGACAGCGCGGTTCTCGCCGCTGGCCTGGCCGATGCCCATCAACGCCGAGCCGGCACTGGACAGGATCATCTTGACGTCGGCGAAGTCGGTGTTGATCAAGCCGGGTGTCGTGATGAGATTGGTGATGCCCGACACGCCCTGCAACAAGACCTCGTCGGCCATCTTGAAGGCGTTGAGCACGCTGGTCTTTTCGTTGGCGACGGTCAGCAACCGATCGTTCGGAATGACGATGAGCGTGTCGACCTTCTCCTTCAGACGTTGCACACCGGCGTCGGCCTGAACCGAACGGCGGCGACCCTCGAAGCTGAATGGCCGGGTGACGACGCCGATGGCCAGCGCGCCGATGCTGCGCGCCAGTTCGGCGATGATCGGTGCCGCACCGGTACCGGTACCGCCACCCTCGCCAGCGGTGATGAACACCATGTCGGCACCCTTGATGACCTCTTCGATCTCGTCACGGTGAGACTCGGCAGCGTTGCGACCGACGTCGGGATCGCTACCGGCGCCGAGCCCGCGTGTGAGATCACGCCCGATGTCGAGCTTGACGTCGGCGTCGCTCATGAGGAGCGCCTGCGCGTCGGTGTTCACGGCAACGAACTCGACCCCTTTGAGGCCGGCGTCGATCATCCGGTTGACGGCATTGACGCCACCACCGCCGACGCCGATCACCTTGATGACTGCGAGATAATTTTGAGGTGCGCCTGCCATCAGGGAAGCCTCCGTAGTGATGATTGGCGAATGGATCGAGGCATTTCGCCAAGTCTCGCACGTCCGAGGGCAGAAGCGGTGGACATCATTCGATCATCCACATTTCGTCGGAGCGATATCCGCGGTGGAAACGTCGAGGCCACATATCCCATCGAGCCCGCCCTGCACCAGCGAGAGCAGGCGAACCAGCTTCCCGGAGAGGTCGGCGGCCGGGCCCAACCGCACGGTCAGGTCGTTGTGCAGCTGCAAGGAGAGGTTTCCACCGGTCGCATCGACGCCGATCGACTCGGTCAGGGCGCGGATCTCGGGGGGGAGCGCAATCGCCAATTGCGCCGCCGACGCAAACGGCCGACCGGCGAATTGGCCGCGCTCGACATCGGGGTTGGCTCCCGTGATCAGCATGTAGTCGATCGGCACGCCGTCGACGATGTCGAGCACCCTTCCGTCGCGATCGATGACCCGAAACTTGGTGTCGGAGCCGGCAAAGGTGGCGATCGGCTTGCGCTCGCGGATGTCGATGAAGACGCGGTGCGGGAACTGCGTGGAAACCCGAGCCGATTCGACCCAAGCGATGCTCTCCAGTTGGCGTTCGATCTGACGGGTGTCGACCAGCAGGATCGCATCGCCCTTCAACTCGTCGACGATCCCCGACAGTTGCACCGGGTCGGTGTAGACGGCGCCTTGCACGTCGATGGTTCGCACGTCGAACAGCGATGATGCGAGGACCGCGATCGCGCCGACCAGCACGACGAGGATCGCCGCGGCGATTGCGACCCAGATCAACCGCTTGCGGCCCTTGGCCCGGCGGACGGCGATCCGTCTCGCACGCACCCGGGGATCCATGGAGCCGGTCGAGCGGGCCGGTAGTGCCTCGATGCTGCCGGTCTCGTCGAGGTCTTTGATGACGATCGTCGATCGGCCACCCGACTTGTCGTCGTCGGTCGCATGGATGTCGCGCAGCCGGGAGCCGGACTCCTCGTCGAGGTAGAGCGCGTCGGGGCGATCGTTGTCGCCGATCACGATCACCTTGCGCGCCGGGTCGCCGGCCGGAGTGTTCGCCGGCTGCACGGGGGGTTCGGTCGCTGCCGTCTCGTCGGTTGCCGGAATCAGGGCGACGGTGTTGGAGGAGGTCAACGCATCGGTGATTGCCGCGGGAGCGGTCGCGTCCCCCGCATCGTTGGCGTCCTCGTGAACGCCCCAGACGACGTCGCCCTCGGTGTTGTCAGGGTTGTCGCCGAGCCCCAGCATCCGATCGATCGACGGATCGTCGAAGTCGATTGCCTCGGCATCCTCGGCCGAGAACGCGGCAAGCAACTCCTCCAGCACCACGTCGGGGACATCCTCCGGACCCGTGGCCGGCGTGGTCGGCTCGGCCGGCTTGCGGTCACGGTCGTTGCCCTTGCGCCCAGAGCCCTTCGAGGTCGGCGTCGTTCGCTCGTCAGCCATGCGACGGCTCTCCACGGCTCGTTGCCCCGGCCTCGTCGAAACCGACGAGGCGCACTTCGCTGCGCAGTTCGAAGCCGGTCTCGCGGGCAACGCGGGCGCGGACCTCGTCGATCACTGCTTTCACATCGGCGGCGGTCGCGCCGTCGACAGCCTGGATGAAGTTGGCGTGCTTCTCCGACACGAACGCACTGCCGATTCGGAAGCCGCGGAGGCCGAGGCGGTCGATCAACTCTCCTGCCGAGAGCTGGCCGGGAATCGGGTTGACGAAGACGGAGCCGGCGTTCTGGCCTCCTGGTTGGTTCTCACGACGCCACTTCACGATGTGGGCGATCTCGTCTTCCGAGCGAGCGCTGTCGCCTGCCGCCAGGTGCAGGTGGGCGTTCAGCACGACCTCGTGATCGACCAGATTCGAGCCACGGAACCGCAGCCCGAGTGACTCAACCGGTCGCCAAGTGCACCGTTGCGTGCGCAGGTCGAAGATCTCGGCCCGAACGACGCACGCGGCGATGTCGGAGCCGTGACCACCGGCGTTCATCCGCACCGCACCCCCGATCGACCCGGGTACCCCGACCGCCCATTCGAAGCCGGTCAGGCCCGCTGCGGCCGTCCGCCGGGCCAGCACCGGCAACGCAACGGCGGACCCGGACTGAACGTCGACGCCATCCAACTCGATGCGGTCCGCCCAGTCGGCCAGGCTGAGGGCGACGCCGGCAAAGCCGGCGTCGGAGATCAACAGGTTCGAGCCACGGCCGAGCACCAATACCGGCAAGTCGTACCGGTCGATGACACCGGCGATGTCGTGGAGTTCGGAGAGCGATCTCGGATTGACGAAGATCGCCGCGGCTCCCCCGACCCGATAGGTGGTCAACAGGCCGAGCGGCTCGTCGATCCTGGCCAGCGAGCCGAGATCGTCGGCCGCGCCGTGCAAACGCTCGGCGATGCTCAATTGGCCGACGCCCTCAGCTCGGCCCGGCGTTGCTGCAGCTCGTCGGGCAGCGAGGCGATGTCGCCGCATCCCATGGAGATGCAGACATCGCCGTCGCGCAGTTCCTTGGCGAGGTAGTCGATGAGGTCACCTCGGCGTGGCATCCACGCCAGCCGCGTGGCCGGATGCGCATCGAGGACGGCGTTGACCACGAGCTTTCCCGTGACACCGGGAATCGGGGCCGTGCCCGACGCGTAGATGTCGGTCAGCACCACGAGATCGGCGTCGACGAAGGCATCGCGGTAGGCCGGCGACATGATCGCCATGCGGTTGAACCGGTTCGGCTGGAACACCGCGACCACTCGCCGCCATCCATCGCCACTCGAACGCGCTGCGGACAGCACGGCGCTGATCTCGGTCGGGAGGTGGGCATAGTCATCGACCAACGCGGCGCCGCCGTCGACGCCGCGGAGGTCGAAACGACGGGCGACACCACCGAACTTCGCCAGCGCGCGAGCCGCAACCTCGAACTCGACGCCGACGGAGCACGCCATCGCCAACGCGCCGAGCGCATTGCGCACGTTGTGGATGCCCCGCAGTGGCAGTTCGATCGTGCCGAGCGCGATCCCGCGGTGGGTGACCTCGAACGAGTTCGACCCGTGGTCCGGCCGCACGTCGACGGCGCGGTATTCGGCCTCAAGCGACGTTCCATAGGTGATGGCGCCAGGCCGGCCGGCCAGCGCTGCGCAGACCGGGTCGTCGATGCACAGCACTTTCGGCCCGACGATCTGCGACAGGTACTGCTCGAATCCGTCGACAATGGCTTCCTCGGTTCCATAGAAGTCGAGATGATCGACCTCCACGTTGGTCAACACCGTGCCGAACAGCGGCAGCTCGAGGTGGGTGCCGTCGCTCTCGTCGGCTTCGACGACCAGCCACTCGCCCCCGGTCCACTGTGCTCCGGTGCCCATGTCGGTCACGTCGCCACCGACGATGAACGACGGCCGCAGACCGGCAGCGGCGAGGATCAACATCAGCATGGACGTCGTCGAGGTCTTGCCATGCGTGCCGGCCACACCGAGCGACTTCGCCTGGGCACAGATCGACGACAGCATGCCCGCTCGGGTCAGCACCGCGATCCCTACGTTGGCCGCCTCGTCGAGCTCGATGTTCCGGGCCGGAACCGCGGTCGACGCGGTCACTGCGACACAGCCGGCGATGAGGCTGCGGTCGTGCCCGACGTGCACATCGACGCCCGCGGCTCGCACCCGCTCCAGCACCGGCCGTTCGCGGAGGTCACTGCCACTGACGCGATGGCCCATCTCGGCCAGGGCAATTGCGATTGCGCTCATCCCCGGCCCGCCGACACCGACGACGTGCAAGCGCTTCGGGGTGGACAGGTCGAGCGGGATGCTCGGCAAACCGCTCATGACGCGACCTGTTCGATCAGATCGACGAGCGCACCGCTGCGATGCCGTGACCCGATCCGGCCCGCGGCATTCGACATCTCGGCCAGTCTGGCGGGGTCCGCGATGAGGGTCGCGATCTCGCCGGTCAGTCGCTGCGCAGTGAGGTCGCGTTCCTCGATCAAGATCGCGCCACCGCGGTCGCTGAGCTCTCGCGCGTTCTCGACCTGGTGGTTCTCCGCCGCGCCGGGCCACGGGACGATCAGCGCCGGCACGCCGACAACAGCAAGCTCGGCAATCGTTGCTGCGCCCGCCCTCGTCATCATCAGATCGGCCGCGGCATAGACGAGCGGCATTCGGTCCTCGTATCCACGCACTCGATACATGATGCCCGCGTCACCGTCGCGACCGGGCGCGGCATCCGCCAGATTGCGGTCGCCGACGATGTGGTACACGGCGAGATCCTGCCGGTCAGAGAGCAACCCCACCGCTTCCGCGGTCACCTCGTTGAGCCGCTTGGCGCCGAGCGAGCCACCGACGACGGCGACGACGAAGCGGTCGTTCGGCACGCCGAGTTGCGCCCGGGCATCGTGCCGATCGCGCTCGCGATCGATGGCGAGGATCTCCTGGCGCACTGGCGCCCCGGTGAGGTGCGCCCGCGGCAGCGCCGACCCGTCGAAGGCCACCGCGCATGCGGCGGCGCGCCGCGCCACCAGCCTCGAGACCAGGCCAGGCCGACGGTCGTAACTCACCACCACGATGGGCACGCGGCACAGCATCGCAGCGATGGTCGCCGGCGCGCTGGCATACCCGCCGACGTTGACCACGACCTGTGGCGACAAGGTGCGAATCAGCTTTCGCGCCTGCCACGTCGCCCGGATCAGCTTGGGAGGGAACGCCAGGTTTCGGACCGAGAGGGACCGCTGCAGCCCGACGACATCGAACATCGTGTGGTCGTAGCCGGTCGGAGGCAGCAAGCGCCGCTCGACACCGCGCGTCGTGCCGACGTAGTGAATCGCGCGACGGTCGTGGCCGCGGGCGACGAGTGCGTCGGCGACGGCGAGTGCAGCGAGCACGTGCCCCGAGGTACCGCCACCCGTCACCACGGCGAAGGTGACGCCGGGGTTGGTCATGACACAGTCACCTCACGTTGCGGGCCACGTTGAGCAGCAGACCGGCTGCGGTCATCGTGACGAAGAGGGAACTGCCACCGGCAGAGAAGAACGGCAGCGTCAGACCGGTGACCGGCATCATCCCGGTGACACCACCGACGTTGATGATCGTCTGCACCACGAACCAGATGACGATGCCACCCGCCAACAGGCTGGCGAACCGGTCCTGCGTCGCCAATGCGACTTGCACGCCCGCGTAGGCGAGGATCAGGAACCCGCCGAGCACGGCGACCACACCGATCATCCCCAACTCCTCGGCGACGACCGCAAAGATGAAGTCGCTGTGCGCCAGCGGTAAGAAGTCGCCGAGCTTGTTCTTGCCCTGGCCGACGCCTTCTCCGGCGAGTCCGCCCTGGGCGAGGGCGATCATCGCCTGATAGGTCTGGTAGCTGAGGTGGTCCTTGTGGGCCGCGATGTCGAGGAAGGCCGTGAATCGTGCTTGCCGGCGTGGGCTGGAGACGACGAACGCGAGGGCGCCGACCGCGCCCATCGCTGCGGCCGCCGCCATTGGACGAAGTGGCGCGCCGGCGATGAAGGCCACGACGAACACGATCGAAGCCAGCACGATCGCCGAGCCGAGATCGCTCTGCACCAGACACAATCCGGCGCCCACGATCGCAACGATCATCACCGGTACGAGTGTTCGCGCCGGGTCGGCCATCTCGTCTCTGCGCTTCGCCAACAGGTTGGCGCAATAGAGCAGAACCGAGAGCTTCAAGAACTCCGACGGCTGCAGCGAGAACGGGCCGATTGACACCCACGCATTGGCGTCGTTGACCCGATCACCGATGCCGGGGATGAACGGAAGCAGCATCATCCCGCATGAGAACACCAATGCCGGCAGCACCAAGCGACGCCAGAAGTGGTACGGCACGCGCATGCCGATGTACAGGCCCACCAGCCCGAGGGCTGCCCACATCACCTGCTTGTTGAAGATCCGGTACGGCGACTGCCCCTGATGGAACTGGTTGATCGACGAGGCCGACAGCACCATCACCAGGCCGAGCATCACGAACACGGCCACGACGACGGCAATCGCGTAGAACGCGACGGTCGGCGGCCCGAGCGGCTTCGACGCCATGCGGCGAGTTGGGTGCCGGCGCAACGCAGCGGCCCGTTCGAGCGCCTGCCTTCGCCGGTCACCGATGACGGTGGTCGATGAGCTCATGCTGCACCCGTTTCGAAGTAGTCGTGGACCAGTCGCTTGAAGTCGTCGCCGCGTGCGGGGTAGCCGCCGTCCGGATACCAGTCGAAGCTGGCGCACGCCGGTGACAGCAGCACGGTGTCGCCGGCAACGGCAAAGCGCGCTGCCGCAGCGACGGCGGCGCTCATCGTCGTGACCTCCACCACCGGACACCATGCGGCGAACGCTTCGCGGATGATCGGGGCAGATTCACCGAGTGCCACGACCGCCTTGACCCGCTCGTGCTCCCCGGCCATGCTGGCCAGGTCGAGCCCCTTGTTGCGGCCGCCCGCGAGCAGCACCACGTTGGTGAAACCGCGGATGGCCGTGATCGAGGCGTGAGGGGTGGTGGCCTTGGAGTCGTTGTACCACCGGGCGCCGGCGAACTCGCCGACCGGTTCGATTCGATGCGGCGGGTGCTCGAACGTGGCCAGTGCCTCGGCCACGGCCTGGCCACTGGCGAGACCCGACTCGATCGCGATTGCGGCCGCTGCCAGGGCGTTGCTGACGTCGTGCGGTAGATCGCGTGTCATCGTGCCCCGCTCGGCGAACGGGCCGGACGGGCCTGTCAGTTGCGAGCCGACCAGGCGGTAATTGGCGGTGTCGGTGCCGAAGGTCAGCTTGCGGCCGGCGACAGCGACGAGGTTGCGCATCACGACCGGATCTGCGGCGTATCCGACTGCGATATCGCTCGGCCGATTGTGTTGCCACATGCGGGTCTTGGCGTGTTCGTAGGCCGCCATCGACACGTGCCAGTTCTGGTGGTCGGGAGCCAGGTTCAACCAGACCGACGCCTCGCTCCGGAAGTGATCGATCCAGTTGAGGCGGAAGCTGCTGCACTCGACGACGAACGCGTCGACATCGGTGTCGAGCGCGGCGATCAGCGGCAGTTCGGTGTTGCCGACCGCGGCAACCTTCAGACCGGCGCATCGCAGCATCGCCGCAGCCATCATCGTGGTGGTCGTCTTGCCATCGGTTCCCGTCACCGCAAGCATCGGTCGTGGTCCGCCGCCGCGCTGCTGCTCCCACTCGTACGCAAGGTCGAGCTCGCTGCGGATCGGCTTGCCCAGACGAAGCGCCGCCTCGATGACCGGGTGCGTCTCGGCGATGCCGGGTGCTGGGCAGACGATGTCGGCCCTGGCGACCAACGAGTCGAGCGTGGCGGCGTCGGGATGCTCGACCAGCTCGGAACCGACCTCGGCAGCGGCAGCGATCTTGGCATCGGTCGCCACGTCGTCGGCAACGAGTACCTGCACGCCACGGTCGTGGAGTGCAGCTGCAACGGCCTGACCCGTGATGGCCATGCCATAGACCAGCGCTGTGGTGCTCATCGGCTGCGGAACTCCAGCCGTGTGAAGTCGCCGATGTAGATTGCCAACGCCGTCGCAACACAGACACCGGCGATCAACCAGAAGCGAATGATCACGGTCGTCTCGGGCCAGCCGAGCAGCTCGAAGTGGTGATGGATCGGCGACATGCGGAAGAGGCGACGCTTGCGGCCGGACGCCTTGAACACGAGCATCTGGATGGCGACGGACCCGGCCTCGACGACGTTGATGCCGCAGATCAGCACGAGCAGGATCTGGGTGTCGGTGGTCAACGCCAGCAAGGCGAGGGCGGTGCCGATTGCCAACGCCCCCACGTCACCCATGATGATGCGCGCCGGTGCCGCGTTGAACCACAGGAACCCCCCGCACGCGCCCGCAAAGGCCGCGGCGAGCGCGGCGAGGTCGAGCGGGTTGACCACACCCTTGCCAGGGGCCAGCGCGGTCGTGACTCCGTAGATGTCGGGGTTACGGAACGCCCAGTAGGCGATGATCGTGAACGCCAGAAACGCGAGCAGGCCGGCACCGGCGGCGAGGCCGTCGAGGCCATCGGTGACATTGACGGCGTTGGATGTGCTCCAGATCGTCACACCGGCAAACACGACCCACACCGGCCACGGAACATGCCAGCCGGGCCAGTTGTACCGCGTGAACGAGATCGTCTCGCTGACCCCGGTTGCCGTCACCAGCCACCAGGCAATCCCCATCGAGATCGCCAGCGTGACGTAGCTCTTCTTCTTCCAGAAGATGCCGCGATTGTGCGACTTGTTGACCTTGATGTAGTCGTCGAGGAAACCGATGCACGACAACACCAGGATGCCGACCCAGGCGATGACCGCCTGGTTGGAGAAGACGAGTCCGTGGCGGAAGTGGGCGACGACCCAGCCGAAGAACGCGGAGACGACGATGGCCAGGCCACCCATCGTCGGAGTTCCCTGCTTGTGCATGTGGTGCTCGGGGCCGCGGTCCTCTTTGCCGAGGATCGGTTGGCCTTTGCCACGGTTGCGGAAGAAGGTGATGAGATAGCGCGTGCCCGCCAACGACAGGATCATCGCGGTTGCGCCGGCGATCATGACGGCGATCATCGGAGGGCTTCCAACAGCTCGCGGGCGACGGCCCGGTCGTCGAACTCCAACACCTGATCACCGATCGTCTGGGTCTGCTCGTGACCCTTGCCGGCGACCAACACCACATCGCCCGAGCGCGCCCGGCGTACAGCGATCTCTATGGCCCGTCGGCGATCTGGTTCCATCACAACGCGGCCACGGTAGTCGGGGGTGACCCCCTCGAACGTGGCATTGATGATCGCGAGCGGGTCCTCCGAGCGGGGGTTGTCGGAGGTGATCACCACGTGATCCGCCAACCGCGACGCGACTGCACCCATCAGTGGACGCTTGTCGCGATCCCGGTCGCCACCGCAGCCGAACACGACGTGCACGTCGGCGTCGCCGGCAACGCGACGCGCCGCGCCGATGGCTTGCTCCAACCCGTCCGGGGTGTGTGCGTAGTCGACGATCACGGCGAATGGTTGGCCGGCCTTCACGGCCTCGAACCGGCCGGGGACCGGTGCGGCGTCGTGAAGCCCAGCTCGGATGGTGGCCGGTTCGACACCCAACTGTGCGCACGCTGTCGCCGCAGCCAGGCTGTTCATCACGTTGAAGTCGCCACCGATCGGCACCTCGATGCACTCCCCCCGCCACGTGTAGCTGTGATCGGTCGCGGTGACATCGACGTCTGCCACATCGGCGAGGCCGAAACCGTGGGTGGGGATGGCGCCGACATCCAACAGCAAGCGACCGTGCAGGTCGTCGGTGTTGACGACGGCCACGCGTGCCAGATCAGGTTGGAAGAGTCGCGCCTTCGCCGCGAAATACCGCTCCTGCGTGCCGTGCAGATCGAGGTGATCGCGACCCAAGTTGGTGAACACCGCCACGTCGAAGTGGCAGCCGGCGACGCGCCGCAACTCGAGGGCGTGCGACGAGACTTCGACGACCACGGCGACGACGCCCTGCTCGACGAACTCGGCCAGCCGGGCTTGGAGATCCGGTGATTCGGGCGTGGTGTGAACACCGGTCAGGGTTCCGATCATGCCCGCGGCACGGCCGTCCGCCGACAGGATCGAAGCGATCAGACTGGTCGTCGTCGTCTTGCCGTTCGTGCCGGTGACTCCGACGAGCGTCATCGAGCGTCCAGGATGGTGGAAGAAGCTTGCGGCCAACAGACCCATGGCGACCCGAGTGTCGGGCACCACGATCTGCGTCACATCGACGTCGAGGCGGTGATCCACGAGCAAGGCCGTGGCGCCTGCCTCACGCGCCGTGGAGGCAAAGACGTGCCCGTCGGACTTCGCACCCCTGAGGCAACAGAACAACGAACCCGACCGCACGCGGCGCGAGTCGAAGTCGACCGACACCACGTCCACGAGGTCGTCGCCGTGCACGACGAAACGCTCCAGCCCCGCCTGCTCGACGACCTCGCGAAGCATGCGAGACATCGACGTCATCCTGCGCTGTCTTGGCAGCCGTTGTCGTTCGGTGAGGGGCTGACTCTGAGCTCATGCATGGCGATGGTCGCCAAGGTCGAGAACAACGGTCCGGCCGCCTTGCCGCCGAGGCGGTCCTGACTGGTCGGATCCGGCCGGTCGATCGACACCAGGATCGTGACCTGCGGGTTGTCGGCCGGGAAGTAGCCGACGAACGTGGAGAAGTACTCCTTGGTGCCATCGTCGGCCTGATAGTCGGTGTTTGCGGGAGGATTGATCTCACCACTCGCGTTCGTGGCGTCGGTCGTCGGGTCCGCGGCCGGTTGCCCGGCCTTCTGCGCCGGGTCGGCGGTCGGCTTCAACAGCGCCGTGCCGGTCTTGCCGGCCACCGACATGCCCGGGACCTTTGCGTACTTCGCCGTGCCGTAGCAGACGACGTCTTTCATCATCGACGTCATTGTGGCCGCAGTCTGTGGCGTCACCACTTCATGCGACGGTGATGCAGGAGCGTCGTGCGTCTGCCCGTTGGAGTCGATCGTCGACAGGACGAGTCGAGGGGCGACGTACACGCCGGCGTTCGCAATGGTGTTGACCGCTGCCGCAAGCTGCAACGACGTGGCCGCGTAGCCGTAGCCGTAGCGAGGCGTGACCTTCTCCGTCGCCTGCCAATCGGCGGCCGGCTTCATGATGCCGGAGCTCTCGCCGGGCAGGCCGAGGCCGGTGGTCGAGCCGAACCCGAACTGGTGGAGGTAGTCGCCAAACTTGAGCGTCCCGAGACCCTCGGTGATCAGCACGGTACCGATGTTCGAGGAGTGCACGATGATGTCGCGGAGACTCATCGCCTCCTCGTTGTGCGGCTCGGCGTCGCGGATCTTGAACTTCCACTTCTCGTCGCTCTTGTTGATCGGCCGGTACGTCAAGAAGCCGGGCACGCTGATCGTGGTCTCGGGTGTGGCCAGGCCTTCGTTGACCGCAGCCGACAGGCTGAACACCTTGGCGACCGAGCCTGGCTCGTGGGCGTCGGTGGCGGCGAGGTTGGCCGAGGTGATCTCGGCCGTGCCGTCGCTGGTTCGCCGAACGTTCGCGCTGGCATAGACATCGCCGGAGTGCACACCCATCACGACCGCCGTGCCGCCGACAGCCTTCAGTTCCTCGACCCGCTTCAGCACTGCGTTCTCGACCTGATATTGAAATGAACGATCCAGTGTGAGGACGATGTCCGATCCAGGGATCGGCGCCACGGTCTCGTCACCGCC
>JANMNE010000136.1:0-5706 GCA_031373785.1 Ilumatobacteraceae bacterium | reverse complement strand
CTGGAAGCAGGCTGCCTGGCGTGTATTCCCCAGCGCAGGGCTTGTGGCCTCAATCTCGGGGACCAAGTAGGGACGGATGATGAACTTGTGGAACACCTCGAACAGACGCGCGCCGAATCGACGAAGGCGCCCTGCACCGTTGATGCTGGCCGGTATTGCCAGCGCACTGCTGGTCGGCGTGCCGGCCGTTCTGATCGGCGGCCCCTCGGCTGCGAGTGCCGTGACAGCCAACCTCCCGGTGGACCCCAACAACATCGGCGTCTTCCCTAATCGTGACTTCGTCAACTTCGTGGGATACATCGGTCATCACGGCCAGCAAGCACTGGTCGAGGTCACCCGACCTGGCGTCGGAGTTGTCGGATCGGCGATCGGTACCGTCAACAACCCCAACAATGATCCCCTCGCAGTGATCTTCGAAGTCAACCACCCCGGCGGGATCTGCTGGGGGGCGGGCACCCCGCTACAGGTGACCCCCGACATCCAGGCCGGCGACGTCGTGTCGATCAAGATCCCGGCGAATCCGGCCACGGGCGCGCCCGCGGCGAACGACGCGACCACCGTCCCTGACATCTACGCCAACGATGGGGTCCAGAACGGAACCACCCTCGTGGTCACAGGCCACATCGGTCCGCTCGTCGACCGAGCCAATATGGAGCAGCGCATCATCGAGCCCGCTCTCGTCGACACGGTCATCGGTAAGCGCGATATCCGTGCTGTTCCTCCTGTCGCGCCTGTTCTGCCCGGTGTTCTCATCCCTGCGGCCAACGGCGGATACTCGTCGATGCTGCAGTACGACCTCGACGGGCCCAACACCTTCCGGGCCACGTACGACTTCACCCTCTCGGGAGCCCAAGCCCTGGCCAACGCGACCATCGCCGCCAATGCCGGTCTCGGCGAGCGGGCGATGGCGTGGGAACTCGTCGACGCGGCCGGCAATCGGCAGGGTGTTTCGATCTCCGAGAACGGCGAGCTCGGCGGACCAGGAATGGGCGGGTGCCCGAACGGCCCGCTGAAGTCCGGTCCTCCAGGGCCGACCAACGCCGTCGCCGCACCGGTTCCGGCCGACCCGACCGCGATCAACGTCAACTGGACACCGGCCGTGACGAACCCCGGCACGCCCGCCATCCTCGGTTACGAGGTGACTGCCGTCGCCCAGACGATCAGCGCCACCAGCGAGCAGATCGAGATCGGTAGGCGCATCCTGAATCCAGGCGCCAACCACACAACGCTCACCGGACTGTTGGCCGGCGAGATCTACGACATCGAAATCGTGTCGATCAGCAGCGTGGGCAAGACCTTCCCGGCAATCCACGCGATCCCAGCGGCTGATGTCACGCCGCCGACGGTCTCGGCTTCCCCGAACGGTGGTAGCTATCCCACCGCCCAGCAGGTGACGTTGACTGCCAACGAGGTGGGCTCGCAGATCTTCTACACGACCGACCTGTCCGACCCGACTACCAGCCTGTCGGCCACCCACTACACGGTTCCGATCTCCATCGGTACCACGTCGACGCTGATGTTCGCTGCGTTCGATCCGTCGAACAACGTCTCGAGTGTCGTCACCGAGGTGTACACGATCACCAACGATCCGACACCGGCAGCGACGTCGTTCACGACGTCATCCGTCGGCCTCAATCAGGTGACGCTCAACTGGGCGGCGGCCGACCCGGTTCTCCCGGCGACCTCCATCCTGAACTACAAGGTGGATGTCTTCACCAGCGCAGCCGCACCGGCACCTTTCAGGACGGACACATTTGGAAACGTCTTGACGGCCAACATCACCAGCCTCACCGGCGACACGCCGTACTGGTTCACGGTGAGTGCCAAGAACAACATCAACCCGGCGTTCGGTCCGGCGTCGGCACGACTTGGCCCATTGACCCCACAAGGCCTCGTGGTCGCCAACGCAGGCCCCGACCGGACCGGCCTCGTCCGGGGCACCGTGGTCACGCTGTCGGGCGCCGGCTCGACGACTCCGGCGACGTACGCCTGGACGCAGCTGGTCAACGGCACATCGACCCCGATGCCGGTCGGTGTCGACAAGGTCACCGTGGTGACTCCGAACTCCATCAACGCCAGCTTCACGCTCCCGTTGTACAAGTTCCCGATGGCCAACATCCCGCTGACCTTCCGACTGACGGTCACGACAGCGAACGGTGTGCGGACCGATGACGTGGTCCTCACGCCGGCCTCGGATGTCGTGACGATCACCTCGGCCAAGTGGAAGCCCGGTGACCTCAGGGTCATCGGCACGACCACGACGGTCGGGGCCATCGTCACCGTGCGGTCTGCAGGCGGTCTCGTCTACGGCGTGGCGGCGGTCACCGCTGCGGTTGCGCCGGCTGTCGGTGGCGTCTACGACTTCCGGCTCCGTGTGAACGTGCCGCCGACCAATCCGTTGACGGTCTACGTCGACTCCAACCGCGGAGGTACGGCCGGACCGTTCACCGTTTCGGGATAGCCGTCCGCGAGGCTTCTCACCTCGCAATGAATGTGGCGTAGGCCGGTCTCTGCGGAGGCCGGCCAACGTCGCGTGTCGGAGCCGGTGACGCGGAGCGGGTGACGGGAATCGAACCCGCATAGCCAGCTTGTAAGTGCCTACTCGCCTGCAGGCGACCGGACGGCGCTCGGTGTGTTTGCGACGAAGGCCGAAGCAGATCGCACTCTCCGGGCAGCGCTGGTCGACCAGATGCGCGGCGGCTACATCGATCCGCGGCATGGTCGTGTGACGTTCGAGTCGTACGCCGCGTCGTGGTTGGAACACCGCCCAAACTTGAGGCCAAGGACTCGTGAGCTGTACGAGGGTCAGCTCCGCAATCATCTGCTGCCGACCCTCGGCCCGGTCGAGCTCGCCAAGCTCACACCGCCAGTCGTGCGGGCATGGCATGCCAAGTTGTTGAACGCAGGGACGATCTGGGTAAGACCGCGGCGAAGTGCTACCGACTGTTGAAGACGATTTTGGGGACGGCGGTCGAGGACGACAAGGCCACCGTGACGGTCGTCGCTTCTGCCTCGGAGTTGGCCAACGGCACCCGGATCCTCGGCGACCCAGAGTCGTACGCCGGCCGGCGCACCGTGTCGATTCCCGCCGCAATCATTCCGGCGCTCGTTGACCACCTCGAGCAGTTCGCCGAACCGGGGCCCGACGGCGTCGTTTTCGTCGGCTCAAAGGGTGGACCGTTGCGACGAGCGAACTTCAACACGACGTGGCACGCAGTGGCCCGCGAAGCACAGCTTGAGGGCCTTCGCTTCCACGATCTTCGCCACACGGGCAATACGCTCGCTGCGATGACTGGCGCGAGCGCGAAGGAACTGATGGTGCGAATGGGGCACTCCTCAGCGCGCGCGGCCCTGGGCTATCAACATGCAACGGAGGAACGCGAGCGCCTCATTGCAAGTCGATTGAGCGACATGATTGACGGCGCGCGCAACGGAGAAGCCTGAATCACGCCGACGATGGGAGGTGCACATGTTGAGGACCGCATCGTTGGATCGTCGAACCGCTGACCCTGGTTTCGCTAGGGGCGGGAACCGTGGCTGTCGCCGTGGCGTCCAAGTCGACATGCGTTGTGTGATCGTTGTGGCCGCCGTGTCGCTGATCGTGGGCTGCGGAACCACCAGCCCTCGAAGCGGTTCGAACGGCCGAGTCAGCGGCCACGCACTCGCCGGCCCCACCTGCCCCGTCGAGCAACCCGGCGATCCCAACTGCCAACCGAAGCCAGTGCAAGGCAGCGTTCAGTTCGCGCAGGGTGAGCACGTCGTCAGCTCGGCGAGAATCGATGCCAGCGGTGCCTTTGCGGCTGAGATTCCAGTGGGGACCTACACCGTCACGGTCGACACTGGCGACAACGCCTTCCCGGTGTGCGCGCCCGTCGAGGTTGAGGTGCGCGCTGATGCCGAAGCTGTTGCGGAGATCAGTTGTGACACTGGTATCCGCTGAATCGACCTTTGGTACTTGCCTCGGGTCGGTTCATCGGGTGGACGAGCAGTCAAAGCCCACGGCGGTCCGCTACCTTGGTCGACGCGACTGTGACAACTGGAGCCGTGACGTGTTGAATTCCCCATTCCGTCGGACGAGCATTCTGGTCGTATCAACGATTGCCATGATCAGCAGTTGTGGTGACAACACCGCAAATCAATCGGCCTTGGCCCCGGTCTCCGCTTCGGAGTCCTCGACCACTGTTCCCGTTACAGACCCCGTCAGTTCCGACGCGGTTGCAATGTCTGACGGATCGGTGTGCACGCCGCTTCCGCCCCCTACGTCCGTCAGCCCCGATCAGGCGGTCGGCAGGACTGCTTGCACGTGCTATTACGATCTGTTCTCGCTCGAGGATCCGTCGGTTTGCTACCAGCTGCTACCCATCCGAACATGGACGCACCCTAGTGGTCGCATGGCAACACCAGGCTCGAAGCTCGACCAACTCCCGATAGCGACCATCGGCTTCAAACCGATGCTTCCATCCGGACTCGATGTCCGAGCGGTGTCAACTGCCGACTTTGGTGTCAGCGGGACCGACCCGGTCCTCGGCCGAGTGATCGTTGCTGAGGTCGCCGACGACAGCCTGATTGGCGGTGAGCTTCGTGAACAGATCTCAATCACCAAGGCGTTGACTGGAACGGTCACAGCGCGGCTGACCGACGACGATCCCGACAATGATGCGACGGTTGTCTCGGCTGTAAGCGGCGATGCCATCGTTCGGTTCCTACAAGACTCGACGGCAACGAAAGGCCAGCCACCCATCGAGCAACTCGAATGGATCGCCGACGGCGTGCGGTTCAGCGTCGTGGTCCAACTCGGCCCGGACGCCGTTCTGAAGCATCCAACGTTCGACGAATCCATCAGTCAATTCATCAATTCCTTTGCGCCGCTCGGGACTCCCTATTCCGCCTTGCAGGCCGCGCCCGACAACCATCGTGGCTCCGGCGCGGTCGGCTGGTGACGACCATGCTCACCTCGACCGCGCTCTCGCGACGCGCCCGCCAATTGGCGTGGGCAACGATCGCCTGGAATGTCATCGAGGCCGTCGTCGCGATCACTGCCGGCGCGGCTGCGAGTTCCATCGCACTGGTCGGGTTCGGGCTCGACTCAACCGTTGAAGTGCTCTCCGCGGTGGTGATCTTGTGGCAGCTCCAAGGCCTCGCTGAAGACCGCGAACGTCGAGCGCTGCGGCTCATCGCCGTCAGCTTCTTCGGGCTCGCCGTCTACGTGGCCGTCCAAGCGATCGTCGACCTCTCGAGCCGCGCCCAGCCCGAGTCCGCGCCGGTCGGTATCGGCCTGGCGATCGCTTCCCTTGTCGTCATGCCGATCCTCGCGGGCGCAAAGCGACGCACCGGCCGCGCGATGGGCAGCAGCACCGTCGTCGCCGACAGCAACCAGACCAAACTCTGTGCCTACCTCTCCGCCATCCTGCTCGGCGGTCTCCTCCTCAACGCCAGCGTTGGCTGGTGGTGGGCCGACCCACTCGCTGCGCTTGCCATTGCCGTACTCGCCGTCAACGAAGGCCGCGAAGCCTGGCGAGGCGAGACCTGCGACGACTGCTGCTGAGCCGGTCGGTTCGTTCCGATCAGCGGACAGCATCGTCGACCAAACTCGCGTCCACGATCAACCGAACAGTCGGCTGAATGCAGCTCGCAGCTGGTCCACCTCGGGCAGCGAGAGGCGACAGGAGAGCGCTGGCTCGGCGCCGCAACGAACGGGTCTAGCCC
>JANMNE010000121.1:0-9601 GCA_031373785.1 Ilumatobacteraceae bacterium | reverse complement strand
CGCCGACGTGGCGTACACAAGTCGTTCTCACG
This sequence comes from Ilumatobacteraceae bacterium, assembly GCA_031373785.1. Taxonomy (GTDB): domain Bacteria; phylum Actinomycetota; class Acidimicrobiia; order Acidimicrobiales; family Ilumatobacteraceae; genus JAENVT01. The sequence goes on along the minus strand of JANMNE010000121.1, from coordinate 9,569 downwards.
TGGTCCGAGGAGGACCGAAGGGTTGGTCGATCGTTGGCGATGTCCGCGACATCTCTGAAGGAAGGGGCGGGTAGCGGTAAGTCCGTCCGGGACCTTCTCGATGAGGCGCGCACGGCGGAGACCGACGATCTCATCCGCTCCCGATCGTTGGTGCAACAGGCCCGTGTGTTGGCCCGATCGAATGGCGACCAACCGGGTGAGGCCGAGGCGTTGTACCGCTTGGCCAGCGTCACCTACCAGCTCGGACAGCTCGACGAAGCCTTCGGGTTGGCCCTCGAGGCACGCGACCTCGCTCGGCGGTGCGCGGCACCGGTCGTCGAGGTCTGGGCGCTGAACCTCGTCGGGATCGTGCACCATCAGGCCGGCAACTACTCGCAGGCGCTCGAGAGCCTGCTGCAGGCGCTGGAGATCTATCGCCCGACCGCCGACCTCTCGGATCTCGGCAACCTGCTCAACACGATCGCCGCGGTACATCACAGCCTGCGCGACACGGACCGGGCGTTGGTCACCTACGAGGCCGCGCTCGAGGCCAACCGCAAGAGCCCGCGCCGCGGCTTCGACGCGATCACGTTGGCCAACATGGCCAAGGTGCGCGCCGAGCGACAGGAGAACCTACTCGCCGTCAGCTTGGGCGAGGCCGCCCTGGAGATCGCACGCGAGCACCTCCCCGAGCACGTCGCCGAGATCCTCGCCAACCTTGCCGAAGCCTACGCCGAGCTCCAACTCCTGCCCCAGGCCGATGCATGCCTCGACGAAGCCGACGAGTCGCTGAGCCGGATCGCCGGCCAGCTGTCGCGCACATCACCGATGGCGTTGGTGGCGGTGCAGATCGCCCGCGGCCGGGTTCGCATCGCAATCGGTGACACGAGTGGCGCCATCACGGTGCTCGAGAAGGCCGTCGCCCTGGCCCAGCAGAACGACTTCTCCGATGTCGAGCTCGTTGCCCACGGTCTGCTGGCCGAGGTGCTCAAGTCGCTCGGCCGATTCGAAGAGGCGCTGTTGCACCGTGAGGCGTGCAATCGCATCCATGAACAGATCTTCAACCGCGACACCGATCTGCGGATCAAGACGCTGCAGATCTCACACGACACCCTCGCGGCCCGCGACCAGGCCGAACTGTTGCGGGTGCGCACGACCGAGTTGGAAGAGCTCGTCACCGCCAGGACACAAGATCTCGAAGAGCAGCACTACGAAGCGTTCGAGCGGCTGGCGGCGATCGCCGAGTACCGCGACCCCGACTCGAGCGAGCACTCGACACGGGTGGGCGAGTTGGCCGCGGAGCTCGCCCTGCAGTTGGGTGAGGATCGTCGGTGGTCCGAAGACCTGCGGTTGGCCGGTCGGTTGCACGACGTCGGCAAGGTCGGCGTGCCCGATGCCATCTTGCAGAAGCCCGGCGCACTCACCGATGAAGAGTTCGCCATCATGAAGACGCACACGACCGTCGGCGCCCGGGTCTTCATCGGTAGCCGGTCGACACTGCTGCAGTTGGCTGCGGAGATCGCCATCTCGCATCACGAGCGGTGGGACGGCAGCGGCTATCCGTCGGGCTTGGCGGGTGCGGCGATCCCGCTCAGCGGTCGCCTGGTGGCCGTCGCCGACGTGTACGACGCCCTGATCACGGCGCACAGCTACAAGCATGCTTGGTCGTCGAGCGACGCCGTCAGCCACATCATCGCCGGCAGGGGCACGCAGTTCGAGGCCCGCGTCGTCGATGCCCTGATCGAGGTCGTCGCTCGGCGCGCAGCAGCCGACGCGGTCGAGACTCCGCCGACGGGCGGCTAGACCTACAATCGGCGGCATGTCGGGGGCTCGTACGGATCGGGTGACGACGCGGACGAGAAGCCCCAAATGGCAGAACGCTCCGTTGCGCATCGAGATGCTGGAGTGCATCAACTGCGACGCGTGCCTGCGGGCCTGCCCCCGGCAGTTCGGGGCGATCTTCAACCATGGGCCCGACGTCATCATCATCCCCGAGTTGTGCAGCGGGTGCGACAAGTGCCTGCCGGCGTGCCCGGTGAACTGCATCTACCCGTTCCCCGACTGGGAAACGTCGCCGGTACCGGGCGACTGGTGGGACGAGCCGCTGACATCCAACGACCCGTATGTCTGAATCGGCATCCCGCTGCCATAATCGACGCCATGACCAATCCGATCATTGACGGGGCCGAGCCCTGGTCGCACACCGGCACCGGCCACGAGGGCGCCGTCGTGCTGCACGGCTTCACCGGCAACCCAGCCTCGATGCGTGGGGTGGCGACGGCGCTGGCCGATGCCGGATTCCACGTCGAGTTGCCGTTGCTCCCGGGCCACGGCACGTCGGTCGACGACATGTTGCCGACCCGCTGGGCCGACTGGATCGGTGAGGCCGAGGCCGCCTACCAGCGGCTGAGCCAACGCGCCTCGCACATCGTGGTCGTCGGGCTCAGCATGGGCGGTGCGCTCACGCTGCGCCTCGGCGCAGACCATCCCGAGATCGCCGGCCTCGTATGCATCAATCCGGTCACGCAGCCCCAGCAGCCCGAAGTGATCGAGATGCTGCAGGCGATGGTCGCCGGTGGCACGCCGGTCATCCCCGGCATCGGCAGCGACATCGCCGACCCCGACGCGCACGAGAACGCCTACGAGGGAACTCCGCTCGAACCGCTGCTGTCGTTGCTGCTCGACGGTGCCGAACCGAACAGTCACGAATACGCCGGCATGCGCATACCGCTGCTGTTGATGAACTCGCCGCAGGATCACGTCGTCGAGCCGGCCCAGGCCGAGTACCTCGTCGAGCGGTACGGCGGCCCGATCGAGCGGATCACGCTCGAGCGCAGCTACCACGTGGCCACGCAGGACTACGACAAGGAACTGATCTTCGCCTCGACCGTCGAGTTCGCCACGCGGGTGATCGCCCGGTGATGGTCGCCTCGATCGCCAGCATCCCGAGCCCGTCGAGTGGCGCACTGACGATCGGTCCGTTGTCGATCCATGCCTATGGATTGATGATCGCCCTCGGCGTGATCGCCGCGGTGTGGCTGCTCGGCCGCCGGCTGGAGGCCAGCGGAGCCGGCACGCGCGAAGACGCCAGTTCGATGGCGGTGTGGGCGGTGTCGGCAGGCGTGATCGGTGCCCGGCTCTATCACGTCGTCACCGACTGGGAGTTGTTCAAGCACGACCTCGGCAGGATCCCGCAGATCTGGCGAGGCGGCCTGGGCATTCCGGGCGGGATCCTTTTCGGCACGATCGCGGCGATGTGGGCCTTCAAGCGGCGCGGTGTCACACCGGCGGTCGGGCTCTCCGCAGCCGCGCCGGCCCTGCCACTGGCCCAGGCGATCGGTCGCATCGGGAACTGGTTCAACCAAGAGCTGTTCGGCAGACCCACGACCCTGCCGTGGGCGCTGCGGATCGACGCCGACAACATTCCCGCTGGGTACGCGCCGGGCACGACCTTCCATCCGACGTTCCTCTACGAGGCACTGTGGAACCTCGCCTTGTGCGTCGTGTTGTTGCGGATCGATCGCGTGTTCAAGCTCCGCCCGGGGCGGCTGTTCGCGATCTACGTCGTCGGCTACGCCATCGGTCGGTTCTGGGTCGAAGGCCTGCGCATCGATCGCGCCCACAAGGCGGACGGGTTGCGCCTCAACCAGTGGGTGGCGTTGATCGTCGGAGCTGCCGCGGTGCTCTATCTCGTCATCGACTGGTGGCGTCATCGCGGTGTCGTGGAGACGCCGGATCTGGAGCCGGAGCAGGGCGAGGCAGAGCTGGAGCCGGACGAGCCAGAGCCCGAAGTTGACGAGCCAGATCTTCGGGAATCACTGGATTGAAGAACTCGCCGCAGGCCACTTCTGCGGCGGCGATGAATCGGGCGATCCCGGCACTGCGCCACGGTGAGACGATTTCGATGTTGAACCACGATTGAGGCCATTCCTGGCCATCGGTGGGACGTTGGTTCAGCCACATCATGTACGGCAGCGGCTGGTCGTAGAGGCGATCCAGGCGATCGTGGATGTCGACCAGTAGTGCAGCCAGCGCATTGCGACCAGCATCGTCGAGTGACGGCAGGTCGGGGATCTGCTCGTTGGGCGAGAGGGTCAAGGCGATCGGGAAGGTGGATGCTTCAGGAACGCACGCCGTCCAGCCCGCAGCGTCCGCCGACGAGCTCGCCACGAATCGATCGCCGCAATCGGCCTCGGGCTTCCATCCGGCCGTCAGCAGCGATGCCGGGCGCTGCGGGACGTGGTCGTAGGCGTAGATCTGGCCATGGGGGTGGGCGATGGTCGCGCCGACTTGGGGCCCGCGGTTCTCGAACACCAGCACGAAGTCGACGTCGTCGCGGCGGCCGAGTGCGGTCGTGCGTTCGGCCCACAGGTCGATGACCTTGCGCACCCCACTGACGCCGAGCGACCACAGCGTGGCGTCGTGGTCGGGGGTGTACAGCACGACCTCGCACCGGTTGCCCTGCATCGCCGGCCAACGGTTGGGGAACCAGTGGACCTCGTACGGGTCCGGTGCTTCCAGCCCGCCGACGCAGAACGGACACCCCGTCGACGGCAGGTTCGGACGAGCTTGGCGCGCGCCGACGACGTGCACGACGGTGCCCAGGTACGGGTCGATCCGTTGGTCGGCGGGCACGATCATCGGTTCAGGCCTCGAGCCGAGCACCGCTCGCGGTGTCGAAGACATGCATCGCCGACACATCGGGCATCAGCAGCACCGTGCTGCCCGGCCGGGAGGCGTTGAGGCCGTCCGTGCGGGCGACGAGTGACACGTCGGGCTGACCGACGGGCGTGCAATACACGAACGAGTCGGAACCGAGTTCCTCGATGGCCACGATCGTTGCTGCGAAGCCTTCATCGGCAATCCGAAGTGATTCCGGCCGCACACCGACTGTCGCCTGGTCCGACGTCAAAGCACTTCGCTGGGACGTCTCGAGCGGCAGCGCCATGTCGCCGTATGCCAAACCGTGCGCTGTCGCTGTGCATTGCAGCATGTTCATCGCCGGAGAACCGATGAAGCCGGCAACGAACGTGTTGATCGGCCGGGTGAACAGCTCCCTGGGCGACGCGCACTGGTGCAGCACCCCGTCCTTCAACACGGCGACTCGATCGCCCATGGTCATCGCTTCGACCTGGTCGTGGGTGACGTACACGGTGGTGACGCCCAGTCGGCGTTGCAGCGCGGCGATTTGAGTTCGGGTCTGCACACGCAGCTTGGCGTCGAGGTTGGACAGCGGTTCGTCCATCAAGAAAACCTGGGGCTGGCGGACGATGGCACGTCCCATGGCCACGCGCTGGCGTTGCCCGCCGGACAGCTTCGCGGGCTTGCGGTCGAGGTAGTCGTCGAGATCGAGCAGGCGCGCTGCCTCACGGACACGTTCGGCGATCTCTGCCTTCGGGAGTCGCTTGATCTTCAAGTGGAAGCCGATGTTTTCGGCGACGGTCATGTGTGGATACAAGGCGTAGCTCTGGAAGACCATGGCGATGTCGCGCTCGCGCGGCGGCAACATGGTCACGTCGACGTCACCGATGTGCACCGTGCCGTCATCGACCGGTTCCAGGCCTGCGAGCATCCGCAGCGTGGTCGACTTGCCACAGCCGGATGGACCGACCAGTACCAGGAATTCGCCATCGGCGATATCCAGATCGAGGGAGTCGACGGCTGGATGGCCCATGCCAGGGTAGATCCTGGTGGCCTTGGTGAACGTCACGGTGGCCACTACGCCCTCCTCCTCAATTCGGTCATGGTCGCATCATTGTCGTGGAACATTGGATCGGCGACCAGAACATGACCGATGTGTTCGCTGAGTGTCGACCTCGCGGCCGGAGGGATGCCGGTATCGGTGATCAGCGTCTCGGCCTGCGCAAGTGAGGCGATGCTGCTGAGACCGGTGACGTTCCACTTGGTGTGATCGGCGAGCACGATCAGTCGATCGGTGGCAGCGACGAATGCGCGGTTGGTTTCCGCTTCCATGAGGTTCGGGGTGCTGAACCCGGCTCGCTCGCTGATGCCGTGCACACCCATGTACACCGCATCGAGGTGCAGCGAACGCAACGTAGCGGTGGCGACCGGGCCGACAAGGGCGTCGGACGGTGTGCGGATGCCGCCGGTCAGCACGACGGTTCGATCGGGACGTCGCGCCAGATGCAACACCTCTGCGACGCGGACCGAGTTGGTGACGACCGTGAGATCGGCGATGTCGACGATGTGGTACGCCAGTTGCCAGGTCGTGGTGCCGGCAGAGATGCCAACTGCACCACCGGGTCGCACGGTCGATGCCGCAGCCATGGCGATGGCGTGCTTTTCGCCCATGTTGCGCAGCGACTTGGCTTCGAACCCCGGCTCGTCGGTCGTGCGCTCGACGCGCAACGTTGCGCCACCGTGGACCTTGAGCAGGAGCCCGGCCACGTCGAGCAGGTCGAGATCGCGGCGAACCGTCATGTCGCTGACGCCGAGCAGCGTCGCCAGATCGCTGACGCGAACGACGCCGCGACGGCGAATTTCGGCAACGATGACTTCATGGCGTTGACGTGCGAGCACGCGCGCCGCAGCCGTATCCATGGACCCCTTCACCATGTCGGTAGCCTGCCTGCTGATGTTGAGAAAGTCAACAGCATCGAACAGGAAATGGACCGTCAACTGTTCAAATTTGATGATTCGGCATAATTTCCCACATTTGCTGTGCGAAATCCGCACACGAGGCTTGACAAGCGTCGCTTGTTCATGACATGTTCACTGTGCTCGTCCGACTCCACGAGCAGGAACGCACTCGACCACACATCCTGAGGGGGACCAGTGTCAGAAGGCTACGAATTTTCACCCAATCCACGTGACGCCGGGTTCAAGATCGTCTCGCGTCGCTCCGTGCTTGCCGGTGCAGCCGGCATCGCCGGTGCCGGAATCCTGGCTGCGTGTGGCGACGACAAGACGGCAGCGCCGGCCGCTACCGAAGGACCTGCCGGTACGAGCGCACCCGCGGGGACCGGCGCTCCTGCTGCTACCGAGGCACCTGCTGGTACCGAGGCACCTGCGACCGGTGGCGCTCCGGTCTCGGTCGGGCTGAACGAGGCGCCGACGGCAGGCAAGCCATACGACTCGTTGAAGGCTGCGCTGGATGCGACTGGCATCCCGGTCGAGATCAACGGTGTCGACCACAACACCTTCCAGGACAACATCACCAACTACCTCGCCCAGCCGGAAGACGTGTTCACCTGGTTAGCCGGCTACCGCATGCGGTTCTTCGCCGACAAGGGCCTTGCCGGCGACGTCTCCGACGTGTGGGCCAACCTCCCCGACGATGCCGAGAGCTTCAAGACCGCCTCCACGGGCAACGACGGCAAGCAGTACTTCGTGCCCTTCTACTACTACCCATGGGCTGTGCACTACCGCAAGAGCCTGTTCGCCGAGAAGGGTTACACGGTCCCGACCAACAAGGACGAACTGATCGCCCTTGCCACGAAGATGAAGGCCGACGGGCTCATCCCGTTCGCCTATGCCAACGACGGCAAGTGGCCCGTGCAGGGCACGTTCGACATCTTGAACATGCGCACCAACGGATACCAGTACCACGTCGATCTGCTGGCCGGCAAGGAGAGCTGGACCGATGATCGGACCAAGGCCGTGTTCACGACATGGGCCGCGCTGCTGCCGTTCCACCAGGAGAACCCCAACGGCCGCAAGTGGGAAGAAGCCGCCACGGCACTCGAGAAGAAGGAAGCCGGCATGTTCTATCTCGGTACCTTCGTGGCCAGTAACTCCAAGGACCAGGCCTATCTCGACGACCTCGACTTCTTCAACTTCCCCGAGCTCGATCCGGCGATCGGCGCCGATGCCCTCGACGCGCCGATCGACGGGTTCATGATGGCCGCGAAACCGAAGAACCCCGACGGTGCCAAGGCCCTGTTGACTGCCCTCGGTCAGGCAGCGTCATTCGATGCCTACAACAAGGTGAACCCGAGCAACGTCGCGGTCAGCGGCAAGGCCGACGCCTCGGTGTACAACGCAATCCAGAAGAAGTCGTCCGAGTTGGTGGGCTCGGCGAAGAACATCGCCCAGTTCCTCGACCGTGACACGAGCCCTGACTTCGTCTCCAATGTGATCGGCGATGCCTTCGCCAGCTTCCACGCCGATCCGACGCAGATCGACTCGATCCTGAAGAGCATCGAAGAGCAGAAGTCGGCCTACCTGTAGTCCGACCTTCGCAGGCCACAGACGGACCACGCCATGTCCAACGACGCGTCGACGACGGCGCCCCCTACCGCGGGGCGTCGTCGCCGTTTCAGCCAGCGCTCTCGGACCGACAAGATCTGGCTCTCGTTGATGGTCGGGATTCCGACGACCATCCACGTGGTGTTCGTCTGGCTACCGGCCATCTCCACGATCGCGCTATCGGTCACGAAGTGGGACGGTCTCAGGCTTGGCACCTGGCAGCTGCTCGGCTTCCGCAACTACTGGACGATCTTCACGGTGCTCGAGGACAAGTTGTTCCCGGCACTGTTCAACAACCTCGTGCTGCTGGTATGGCTGTCGATCTGCAGCGCCGTGGGAATGTTGCTCGCCTACCTGCTCGACAAAGGGGTTCGGGGTACAGCGATCTATCAGAGCGTGTTCTATCTGCCGGTGGTCTTGTCATTGGCGGTCGTCGGGTTCATCTGGAAGAGCGTGATGTTCAGCCAGGCTCAAGGGTTGTTCAACCTGGGTCGCGACAGGCCCATCGATTTCGTCGGCAACGCCGACAAGGTCTTCACCCTGCACATTCCATTCCTCGACAACCCGCTGGGTCTGTCGAAGAACTTTGCCGCGCTGCTCGTGGCGATGGCGTGGCGCCACATCGGGTACGTCATGGTGCTCTACCTCGCCGGGCTCAAGAGCGTCGACCCATCGCTTCGTGAAGCTGCATCGATCGACGGCTGCAACGAATGGCAGAGCTTTCGCCGCGTGGTCTTCCCGGTGATGAAGCCGATCAACGTCGTCGTGTTCGTGATCACAGTGATTGAGGCGCTGCGCGCCTTCGACATCATCGTGGCCCTGAAGGAGCCGGTCGGCACGTCGGTGATGGGCGTGCTCGTCAAGAAGAACCTGACGGGTGAAGGCGGCGGCAACGTCGGAGTAGGCTCGGCCTACGGCGTCGTTCTCCTGGCGCTCTGTCTCGGCTTCATCGTCTGGTACCTCGTCAACCACTACCGGGAGAACGAGTTTTGAGCGCGCAACTGACCCTGGTGGAACGCAAGCCCGGCTACTCCAAGCCGTTGCGCGTGCTCCTGTACGGCTTTCTCACGACCTTGGCGCTGGCCTGGCTCGTTCCAGTCGGCGGAGCCATGTACGCATCGCTGCGCCCCTACGGCGAGACCCAGACGAAGGGGATCTTCTCCTGGCCCGACTCACTCGGCTTCTCGAACTACCGCGCTGCGTTCAAGCAGGGCAACATGAGCAAGACGTTCCTCAACACCGCGTTCATCGTGCTCCCGTCGATCGTGCTCATCTTGTTGATGTCGAGCCTCATGGCGTTTGCCGTCAGCCGGTTCAGCTTCCGATTCAACGTCGCCCTGCTGCTGTTGTTCACCGCCGGCAACCTCCTGCCTGCGCAGGTG
>JANMNE010000116.1:0-5326 GCA_031373785.1 Ilumatobacteraceae bacterium | reverse complement strand
GCTCACCGTCAGGATCGCTGTCGGTGCCCTGGGCAGGCCTGGCCAGTTCGTCGGATCCGATCATGCGGTCACACAGCTGCACGTACAACGTGCAGAGCAGGAAGAACACGATCATCACCCCGATGAAGATGGCGTCACTCATTGGATTGACCTCCTCAGGTCGGGTCGAGATCGGGCCGCACAGCAGCCGGCAGAGTCATGCCTGTGGTTCACGCAGCCGTTGTACGCCGCCCGCCGACCGGCGACAGCGAAACTCACGGATCCTTCACGGTTGGGTCGCCGACCTTCACGGGTTCTTCACGAGCCAGCCCGTTCGACTGGGCTACTTTGAGGTCGTGGCCCGACTCCTCCCCGGTGCTCAGCTCATCGCCGAGGGTCGCCAGGCTGCGCCATCGGCTCCGCCACCCACCGCGTTCCTTCGCGCCAATCGGGCTCGCTCGGAAGCCGAGTTCAAGCGGCGCTGCCGCAACGACGGCCGCGTCATGTACCACATGCACGTCGGCCTCTCGACGTGGGCCGCCACCGAGACTGCGCTGACCGAGGTGCACGCCGGGCTCGCCGAGGCCGGCCACACGGTCGACCGGTTCGGGCTCGCCCTCGACCGGGCGATGGGTGTGCCCGAGACCGAGCGGCACCTCACGGTCAAAGAGACCGGGCCGCGCATCGGGCCCGAAGAATGGCAGCGCCTCGGCGAGGCGGCGCCCATCCAGCCACACCTCGGCGACTACATGATCGGGTTCCCGGCCGGCTTTCAGAACACGCTGCGAGCGCTGGCCGCCGGCGTCACCACGATCGGCAACGTCGGTCAGTACACGGCATACGACCTGCTCGGCGGGTCCGACGAGATCCTTGTGACGGAGGAAACCGTGCGCGCGCTCGCTGCGATCGGCGCGCTTCGCCAACACGGCGCACTCGCTCATTCCAACCTCGAGGACGGCTCGGCCACGCAGGCATCGCACTTCGGCGCCTACGTCGGCTGGGCCGCGCTCGAGCAGTTCGTCGTCGAAGATCTGATCGGGGCCCGGTTGGCGCATTGCTTCGGCAACACCATCCAACAACCCGAGTGCCGGGCCGTCGTGCATTTCGCCCTCGACGATCTCCGCGGTCGCGACTCGATCGGGTCGATGATCTATGGCAACACCGTCGATCACCGACCGGGCGACCGGTCGCACAACTTGGCAGCGGTCACCGCGCAGTTGATGTGCGATATCGCTTTGCAGTTGCGGCGCCCCACCGGCCATGCGGTCAACCCTGTCCCCCTCACCGAGGCCGATCGGATCCCGAGCGCCGCGGAGATCGTCGAGGTGCACCTCCTCGCGCACGAGATCGAACGCGACGTGCGCACGTCGCCCGACCTCCACGACTGGGCACATCTCGAAAAGCTCGGCGCAGCGACCGCGGCGTACGCGATCGAGTTCCGCGACCGGGCCCTGGCCGCGCTCGACGACGACGGCGTCGCTGTAGACGATGCCGCGCAGGTGCTGCTCGCCTTACGACGAACGTCGATGGGCGATCTCGAACGCCGTGTCGACCTTGCCGCCCCACCCGAGATCGCCCGGTTGGAACCGTGGAAGGCGTCGCACGTCCGCGACCTGACCGAGCGCCTGAGTGCCGTCGCGCCACGCCTCGACGGCATGCGGGTCGTGCTCGCCGTCTTGGAGGTCCACGATCTCGTGCGCGATGCATTGGCCCGGGCGTTGCCGAGGGCCGGCGCCGAGGTGATCCTGCTCGGCGCCAACGCTCCCATCGACAGCATCGTCCGCGCGGCCAGCGAGGAAGATGCCGATGCCATCGTGCTCGGCGTGTACAACGGCAACGCGTTGGCGCTCGGCCAACGCCTCGCCGTCGGCGCCCGCAGCGAACGCTGGACCGGCACGATCTACATGGGCGGCATCCTCAACCAAGACACCGGGCAAGGCCTGCCGATCGACGCTCGCCCGGCTCTGACCCGGCTGGGTGTGCACTGCGTCGACGACGTCGGCCAACTCCTCGGCCTCCTCGGCAACGTCAACACTGGTCGGTCGGGATGAGTGACTCGTCGACGCGGACGCGCTCGCCCGAGAACGGCAAGACGCGGGAGCCGTCGTCAGATCTCCCGAAGACACTGCGTGGGGGCAGCGAAGGTGTGCTCATCGACCCAGACCACAACGTGATCCGCTTCGGCTCACCGATGGAGTCCTCGAGCTAGCGGTGTGAGCCAGGCGGGGATCATTGTCTCACCTCGCGTCGACCTCGTGCTGCTCGACGAAGCGCTGTTGACGGCATTCATCGATCGTCGATTCGACGCCGCCGCGCAGTTGCTCGACGCCGAGTTGGAACCGCAGTGGCCAGACGTGCACGACGATGCGTTCCTGCGGATCCGGCTCGACGACAGGGCGCGAGACGGGGATGCAGGCCAGTGGGGCGTCCGGGCGCTGATACAGCGAACGCCGACGGCATCTCGAACTTCGTCGCCAGCGTGTTGCCTGCGAACGCAGGATCACTGGCCGTCGTGCGCACGCTCGGCTTCGTGTTCCAGGGCGAGGCATACGACGACGTCGACGGCTTGGAGCACGTGTACCTGCTGGACCGCTGACCGGAACAAGCGCCTCGCCCACCGAGCGGTCCGCTTGCTACGTTCCTGGTCGTGCGGCTCGGGACCATGCTCATCACCAGCGACATCGGCAACGATCCTTCCTTCCTCAAAGACATGGCCCAGTCCCTCGAGGGCGCCGGGTTCGACGCCGTGCTGGCCAACGATCATGTCGCCGGCGGACATCCCGACCGGCAGCGCGATGGCGAGAAGCTCCACACCTTCGACGTGCCGTGTCACGAGCCACTGGTCCTGCTGACGTTCCTCGCCGCAGTCACCTCCCGTATCGAGCTGGCCACGTCGATCGTCATCAGCACGCAGCGCCAGACGGTGTTGCTGGCCAAGCAGACCGCCGGGCTCGACCTGTTGTCCGGAGGCCGTCTGCGGCTCGGCGTCGGCATCGGCCGCAACTGGATGGAGTACGAAGCCCTCGAGCAAGACTTCTCCAACCGGGGCCGCCGCATCGAGGAGCAGATCGCAGTCCTGCGCCTGCTGTGGACCGAGGAGTTGGTCACCTTCGACGGCACGTGGCACCACCTCGACCGCATGGGACTGAACCCGTTGCCGGTGCAACGTCCGATCCCGATCTGGATGGGGTCGTTCGTCGGCAGCCTCGTCGAACGGGTCCTCGAACGAACCGGGCGCCTGGCCGACGGGTGGATGCCACAGTTCCCGCCGGGCGATCAGCTGGCCGAGGCGTTGGGTCGGTTGCGCGGCTACGCAACGGCGGCCGGACGCGACCCGAACACGCTCGGAATCGAGTGCGGCATGCGCATTCGCGTCGATGATGATCCGCAGACGTGGGTCGACACGGCCACCGCGTTCCGCGATCTCGGGGCCACCCACCTGCGCGTCTCGACGATGGGCGGCGGCTACGCGACACCGGCGGAGCATCTTGCCGCCTCGATCCGCTGGCACGACGCCGTCTCGCCCGTCGCCCGCACCTGAGCCCCGCCACCACCTTCGGAGGAACAGTTCACATGACAACGATGACCGCGGCCGACCAGGTCGAGCGAGTGTTGAAGCCCATCCAGCAGTTCGTGCGCGGGTGGATGACCGGCCCGATGGCCGATCGTCTCGCCGCCGACCTCGGGATGCAATCCGGCTCCGATCTGTGGATCGTCGGACGCGCCGGCGTACTCGGCGACGGCGACGCCGACGTCGCTGCGGCGGGTCTGGCATTCCTGGCGCGTGACCGCGTGCGCGCCGCTTGGGAGTCACTTCCCGCGGGCATCACACCTCGTCAGGTCGCCGATGCATACACCGCATTGTGCTGCCAGTGGGGCTCGACGGAGCTCGCCAGGTTCGACCGGCCACGCATGGCCCGACTCGACGAGCTCGGCAGGCAGATCGCCGATGGCGCGGACGGATCCATCGGCACCGTCTTCGCCGGGTGGCGCGCCCAGGCACAGCCCGACGACGTCAACGCCCGGGTCGCCTTGACCATGCATGTCCTGCGCGAACTACGTGGCGCGGCGCACGTCGTCGCGATCCACGCGTGCGGTATCACCCCACTCGAAGCCGTGCTCGCGTCGCCGGCGCCCCCGCCGCGCAGCGGCCCGGTCTGGGCCGAGCATCTCGGCTGGACAGGGCCGTTCAACGACGCCGAAGGCGCCCGCGAGGTGCGTGCCGAGGCGGAGCGCCTGACGTCGCGGATGCTGGTGCCGATCTACGGATCGATCGGCGACGGGGACCTCGCCGAGTTCGCCGAGTTGATCGAGACGACGCGCAACGCCATCGACATGTAGCCAGCGGTCCGCGTCTCGGCTAGTTGTGCGACTCGAGCTTCGTGATCATCGCCAGCAGCTCGGCCGGCTGCCCCGATTGATTTCGCAGCGTCAACGAACCACCGTGTCGCTGCAGGATCCGGCGGGCGGCGACCAAACTGCCGTAGCCGCTGCAATCCATGAACGTGGTGTCGCCCAGCTCGACGACAACGGCTCGGCGCCGGCCCGTCAGGCAGGCCCGGCGAACCATGCCCCGGGTCACCACGTCGAGTTCGCCGGAGATCTGCACCACCCGAGCGGTGCCTGCTCTGGAGACTCGGAGTTTGATTGGAACGTCGTCGATCGAGCTGACAGACGTCGGTGCGCACTGTGCCCGTGTGTCCCTGGTACGCACGCTGGTTCTCCTCGTGGGCGAGGGCGCAACCAGGGTCTGGAGCCACGCGGCTGGAGCAAATTGCTCGTGAATGCACCGTACACCGGTCGTGCTCGCGGCACAACCGCCGACTGCAAACTCTGTCCCGAGGATCAGAGCTGACGTTTGTTCGGTGGCGGCGGCACGCGCCGTCCGCCGACAATCGCGTCGATGCTGATCGAGCCACCGACCAGCCCCTCGGCGACCTCGGTGAGGCCGCGATTGTTGCCGCGGGCGAAGCCACGCAGCCGGGCGAACGCATCGTCCATGTCGACCCCGCTGCGCTCGGCGATCATGCCCTTGGCCTGTTCGATGACGATGCGGCTGTTGAGAGCGTGCTGCAGATGACCTTCGCGAACTGCGGCCTCCCGATTTGCCATGTCTTGCACGATGGCAATGCACGCCACGTCAGCGAGAGCCTGCGCCAATGCGATCTCGCCGTCCGAGAGGGCGACGGGCTCGGACATGAACAGGTTCAGGCAGCCGAGGATCAAGTCCTTGAGACGCAGCGGTACGGCGCACACAGACGGGAAGCCCGCCTGCAGGGACTCGTCCGCGAATTGCGGCCATGGCGATGAGAAGGTGAGATCGGGGGCGGACACGACGGTACCCGTG
>JANMNE010000112.1:0-7709 GCA_031373785.1 Ilumatobacteraceae bacterium | reverse complement strand
AGACGCACGGTCATTGGGACCACATCCAGGCCGTGCCGGCCATGCGTGAAGCGGGCTACGAAGTGGCCGTCACTGCGGCCGACGCGCCCCGCCTGAAAGACGTCGGGTACGACGTGTTCATCGACGATGCCGAGATCATCGAGGTCGGCCGTTTGCGCCTGGAGGCCATCCACAACCCCGGCCACACCGCCGGCTCCGTGAGTTTCAAGGTGCAGGGCGCGCCGGTGTTGTTCAGCGGTGACACCTTGTTCCCCGGCGGGCCCGGCAACACCAAGCTCGACGGCGGCGACTTCGCCACCATCATCCGCTCGATCGACAACTCGCTGTTCACGCTCCCGGCCGACACGGTGGTCATGCCCGGCCACGGGGTCGACACGACGATCGCTCGCGAGCGCCCGCAGCTCGCCAGTTGGGTTGCACGTGGCTGGTGACACCGCCACCATTGCCGCCCCCACGTCACGCCACTCGCAGACGCTCGACGACTTCCTCGACACCCGCTCGGCGGGCTTCGATGTGGTGCGCTTGGTGCTGGCGTTCCTGGTGCTCGTCAGCCACACCTGGCCACTCGGCGGGTTCGGCAATGAGCCGCTGTCACCCCTCGCACCGAAGGTCCTGACGCTCGGCGGCTTTGCGGTCGGCGGGTTCTTCGCTCTCAGCGGTCTGATGGTGGGACGCAGTGCGCTGCGACGCCGCTCGGGAGCATTCGCGAAGGCACGGTTCGCCCGTCTCATTCCTGCGTTGTGGGTCGCGATGCTGGTGAGCGCCTTCGTCGTGGCGTTGATCGGCTGGGTGCATCGTCACCATGCCCTCAGCGGATTCCTGACCCTGCGGCCCGACGGGCCCTTCGCGTACGTCGGCCGCGGCGCCACCTTGCCGGTGTCGTTCTCGCACGGCATCGCCGACGTGTTCACGACCGATACTCCGTACGGCGTCGCCACTGGCGGCAGCTTCATCAACGGCTCGCTGTGGACATTGCCGTACGAGGTCCGCTGCTACCTGGTCATCGGCATCGTGGCGGTGGTGGCGCGTCGGTACGGCGGGCGCCGCACGATCACCATCGCCTGGCTGCTGTCCCTCGCCCTCGCCATCGGCTATGCGAAGCGCGTAGACCTCACCAGCTTCCTCGTCAGCCCGTATGCGGATCGACAACTCGCCGCCTTCCTGTTCGTCTTTCTCACCGGCACGCTCGTCGCCGCGTGGGCCCACAAGATTCGGCTGTTCGGTTGGATCCCGTTGGCAACCCTCGTGGTCGCGATCGTCGCTGGGCGCAGTTCGGCATTCTTGAGCGAGCACATCACGCAGGCGTCGATGGCGGTGATCCTGCCGCCGATCGCAGCGCTGCTCGGCCCCATCGCCCGGGTGCTGCGCGGCGTGGACCTGTCGTACGGCCTGTATCTGTACGCCTGGCCGATGCAACAACTGGTCGCGCTCTTCCACTGGACGTCGCGGCCGGCCACCTTCATCGTCGTGTCGACCGCACTGGCGGCGACCTGCGCCGCCGCGAGCTGGTTCGCGATCGAGCGGCCGGCGATGGCGTGGGCGCGCCGACGATGACGCACGAGCATCAACCGCCGGCGCTGCGCTACGACCAACGCCCGGCCGATCACACCCCGATCCACACCGTCGCACTCCCGGCCACGCCGACCCGCGACCGCAACATCGTCGCGTCGGCATGGGTCGAGGCGCCAGACGAACTGCTGATCCTCGGCGCCGACCTGCCGAACCATCCTGAAGCCGAGTACAAGCGGCGGATCGGTCCGTGGTTGCTGTGGCGGGCCGGCCCAGCCGCCGGAGGCGATGCCCGATACTGGGCGTGCCGAGACGACGATCTCGCGATGCAGCACACGTTCCGGCTTTTCCCCGACAACTCGGGCGACGGCACCGGGCCCAGCGGCCAGCGGCACACCAAGTTTCGCGCCTGGAAAGAGGATCTGTTGGGCAGGTGACGCCGGCGGTCGTAGCATTGAGACCGATGGTGACCATGGTTCCGACGGCGCTCCCCGTCGCCCACGAGACGGCCGAGGTTCGCAGCGACGGTCGACCGACACCGGCGCTCCGTGAAGAGCTGCGCCGCATCGCCTCGTGGCGCAACGCCGGTTCAGTGGTCGCCCTCTACATCCAGACGGGGGCGTTGGTCTGGCTGAGCGTGCGCTACGTGTGGACGGTGCCGCTGACGTTCCTGCTGATGGGCAGGGCCTTCGCCCAGTTCGCCTCGCTGATGCACGAGGCCGCCCACCGCCTGCTGTTCGCCGACAAGGGAACCAACGATTGGGTCGGCAGATGGGTACTTGGCTTTCCTGCGTTCACCTCGACCGACGCCTATCGCCGCGTGCACATGGCGCATCACCGCGACGAGTTCGGGCCCGACGAACCCGACATGGCGCTGTACGCGGGCTACCCGATCGGGCCGGCCAGCTTCCGGCGCAAGCTGATCCGGGACGCGACGGGCCAGACCGGGTTCAAGCTGATGCGCCAGCTGCTCGGCAACATCCGCTCCAGGGATCACCGGTCGCGCCGCACGGTGTGGAAGATCCTGGCCGTGCAAGCAGTGCTGCTGGCGGCCGCGATCGTGTCCGGACACTGGTGGTTGTACCCCGTCCTGTGGCTGGCGCCGTACCTCACCGTGTGGCGGGTGGTCAACCGTCTCCGTTCGATTGCGGAACACGGCGGAATGCAGCGGTCGAAGGATCGCCGCCAGACCACCCACTCCGTTCGACAGCACCTGGTGGCCAGGTTCATCCTCGTGCCGTACCACATCGGTTGGCACCTGGCTCACCATGTCGATTCCGGTGTCCCATTCCGCAACCTGCCCCGGTTCCACCGGGCGCTCAGCGACGCCGGCTACGTCGACAGTTCGTTCGAATACGCCTCGTACCCGGCGATCTGGCGAGCCTTGAGGTCGTGACCGCGGGGAAGTGGCGCGAAACACCGGATCGAGGGCCATGGGGGTTTCCACTACCGCCATAGGGGAAATACACTGGTCGCCATGACCACAGCCGCCCACGAGCTGTTCCGCATCGACGATCTGCACGCCAAACCGGCACTCACCGAGTCAGCGGCCAATGAATACGCAGCTCACGAGGCCGCCCACGCCGCCGACGGCACGCCGACCCTCGCGGCGGGCGACGAGATCCTTCGTGGCCTGTCGCTGACGGTCAACGCCGGTGAGGCACATGCGATCATGGGCCCGAACGGCTCGGGGAAGAGCACCTTGGCCAGCACGTTGCTGGCCTCGCCGGAATACGTGGTGACCTCGGGCCGGATCTACTTCCAAGGTGACGACATCACCGACTGGCCGCCCGACGTGCGCGCCAAGGCCGGGATGTTCCTGGCGTTCCAATATCCGCAGGAGATTCCCGGCGTCTCCGTCATCAACTTCCTGCGTCAAGCCCTGTCGGCGCGCAAGGGGATCGACCTCAGCGTGCTCGAGTTGCGGTTGGCGACCATGGACTGGATGAAACGACTCGGCATGGACTCGTCGTTCGTCGACCGGTACCTCAACGAAGGCTTCAGTGGCGGCGAGAAGAAGCGCAACGAGATCATGCAGATGGCCATCCTCGAGCCGGAGCTGGCGATCCTCGACGAGACCGACAGCGGCCTCGACATCGATGCGTTGCGGACCGTGGCGAAGGGGATCCGCGAGATTCGCAGCGATCGGCCACAGATGGGCGTGGTCCTGATCACGCACTACCAGCGGCTGCTCGACGAGGTACAGCCCGACCACGTCCACATCCTGGTCGGCGGCCGTATCGTCGCCAGCGGCGGCATGGAACTGGCGGCGCAACTGGAACGCGACGGGTACGAGGCATTCCGATGAGCACGACCACACTCGACACCGCCGTCGTCAAGGCGCAGTTCCCACTCCTGCAGCGTGAGATCAACGGGCAGCCGCTGGTCTACCTCGACTCGGCAAACACCTCGCAGAAGCCGCGCTCGGTGATCGACGCGATGACCCGGTTCATGGAGACGTCGTATGCGCCGATCAACCGCAGCGCCTACCTGCTGGCTGCCGAGGCGACCGACGCGTACGAGGGAGCCCGCAAGTCAGTGCAGCGGTTCATCAACGCTCCCCGCGCCGACGAACTGATCTTCACCAAGAACGCCACCGAAGCACTGAACCTGGTGGCTTACAGCTGGGGCAGGGCCAACCTGCGACGCGGCGACGTGGTCGTGCTGACCCAGATGGAGCACCATGCCAACATCGTGCCCTGGCACATGCTGGCGGCCGAGCGCGGCATCGAGCTGCGCTGGGTCCCGTTGACCATCGATGGGGTGCTCGACCTCACCGACCTTCCGGCCCTGCTCGATGGCGCCAAGGCATTTGCCTTCACGGCCATGAGCAACGTGCTCGGCACCATCACGCCGGTGCGCCAGCTCTGCGATGCGGCCCACGCCGCTGGTGCGCTGGCCATCGTCGACGGATGCCAGTACGTGCCGCACAACGTCACCGACGTGCAGGCCTGGGACGCCGACTTCGTGGCGTTCAGCAGCCACAAGATGTGCGGCCCGTCCGGCATCGGTGTGCTGTGGGGCCGCGAGGCGCTGCTCGACGCGATGCCCCCGTTCCTCGGCGGCGGCAACATGATCCTCGACGTCCGGCTCGACGGATTCACCCCCGCGGAGCTGCCGGCCAAGTTCGAGGCGGGCACTCCCCCGATCGTCGAGGCCATCGGTCTCGGCGCGGCCATCGACTTCCTCGAGGGGCTCGGCATGGCCAACGTCCGCCGTCACGAGATGGAGATCGCGACCTACGCGATGACCACGCTCACCGAGCGGTACGGCGACGACATCTGCCTGCACGGCCCGACCAACGTCGAAGTCCGCGGTGCGACGTTCAGCTTCGGGTTCCGCAACATCCATCCGCACGATCTGTCCCAGGTGCTCGACCAGCGCAACATCTGCCTGCGTGCCGGCCACCACTGCGCCAAGCCACTGATGCGACTGCTCGGAGTCAACGCCACCGCCCGGGCCAGCTTCTACTTGTACAACGACCACCACGACGTCGACGCTCTGGCAGATGCACTCGACGGCGCGAGCGATATCTTCGGGCTCTGAGCCGAAGAGGGGAGCACACATCATGCCGGGCCTCGAAGACCTGTATCGCGAGATCATCCTCGACCACTACCGCACGCCGCGCAATCGCGGCGAGTTGCCGCCACCGGCAGCGCACGCCGTCGGTCACAACCCGCTGTGCGGCGACGAGATCGACGTGTACCTCCAGATCGATGGCGACACGGTGACCGATGTGAAAGTCGGTGGCCAGGGATGCTCGATCTCGCAGAGCTCGGCGTCGATGATGAGCCAAGCGGTGAAGGGGAAGTCGATCGCGGAGGTGCGTGCACTGGTGCGACGCTTCAAAGGGATGATGTCGATCGAGGAAGAGGCGCCGGAGGGCGACCCGGTGCCCGACACCGAGGTCAAGCTCGGAGACCTCGAAGCGCTCCAAGGCGTCGTCAAGTTCCCGGTGCGCATCAAGTGCGCGACCCTCGCATGGAACACGTTGATCGAGGCAATGGCCGAGGCCACCTCGGCATGACGCCGGCGTTCGATGCGATCGCGCCGCACCCCGATGGCGTCGACGCGGACGATCAACTGATCCACGAGCGGGCGTACGTGGTGCGGGCATATCGACATGGCACCGATCGGTTGATCCTGCGCGGCTCGGTCCGCGATCAGAAGCCGCCGGGGTTGTACATCGCCGACGACGACGAACCGCTGACGATCCACCACATGATCGTCGACCTCACGATCACCATCCCCTCGTTGGAGATCGTCGCAGCCAAGGCAGTACTCGAGACGCATCCGCATCCCACGTGCAAGCGCATCGAGGACCACTACGGCAACCTGGTCGGGCTGTCGATCGCCCGCGGGTTCACCCACAAGATCCGTGAGCTGTTCGGCGGACCGCGGGGGTGCACGCACACCACCGCGCTGTTGCAGGCGATGGCCCCTGTCGCGATCCAATCGATCTGGTCGTTCAACATGGCCCAGGCGCGCGCCAACGGTGACGGTCCGTTGAACACCGCGGAAGCAAGTCGCCGAGCCTTGATGGCCAACGTCAACACGTGTCACGTGTGGGCCGAGGACGGCGAGCACGTGGGTGGCCTGCGAAACGGCGAACCGATGGATGTGCCACTGTGGATCACCAAGCGCTTCGACGAACTCGGCCGCGACCCGCTGACCTGGCGCAACCAGGAGTAACGGCGTAGGTTCGTACCGATGGATCCGCAACACCTCCGAATGACAGTCACAGCGCGACCGGAATCATTCACGTTCGAGACGGGCACAACTGCTGTGATCGTCGTCGACATGCAGAACGACTTCGGAGACCCAGCGGGGATGTTCGGACGTGCCGGGATCGATCTGACCGGCATCCGCGGAACCATCGAACCCACGTCAAGGGTGCTCTCAGCCGCACGACGGGCGGGGATACTCATCGTGTATCTGAAGATGGCGTTCCAACCAGATCTCTCCGACTCCGGCGCGCCTGGTGCTCCGACTTGGTTGAAACATCTGCGGATGAAGGCAGGCGAGCACGTCGCCGCCCCCGACGGGACCCCCAGTCGGGTTCTGGTCAGGGACACTTGGAACTCCGAGATCGTGCCGGAGCTCGCACCCGAGCCTGGTGACCTCGTCGTCTACAAGCACCGCTTCAGCGGGTTCTTCGAGACCGACCTCGATGCCATCTTGAAGTCCCGAGGGATTTCGACTCTGGTGTTCACCGGGTGTACCACCAGCGTGTGCGTCGAGTCCACGATCAAGGACGCGATGTTCCGCGACTACCACTGCCTCTTGCTGGAGGACTGCACAGCCGAAGCAATCGGCGCCGGCCTCCCACGCACCAACCACGACGCCACATTGCTCGTGATCGAACTTCTGGTCGGGTGGGTGTCTGACTCAGGCGCGTTCGAGGCAGCCCTCGACTCCGCCGAGCACCCCGCCGTCAGCGTCTGAGGTCGGCACGCCGCCGTTGCGCTGCTCAACCCAACTGATCGCGAAGCGACTCCAGGTACGGCAACGAGCGCTGATCCTTCGGGCGGTTCGCCGCACGCTTGGACGCAATGATGTCGTCCAGTGCTGCGATGTGAACTTCCAGACCTTCGGCAATTTCTACGGCGATCGCATGAGCGTCCCACTCGTCGAACCCACCGAGGCCGCCCGATGGAATGAACGTGAGATCCAGCTCCCCGAGATCAGTGACAAGGTTCAGCATCATCGGCATGTTGACCAGGAACGGGCCGTCCAACACCGTCGGCACAGGTTCACCTTCCGTACGGATCATCGCGTTCATCCGTTTCAATGCTCGAGCGAGCCGGTCCAAGTTGCTCGGATTGCGCGATGGGACGAGGTCGATGTCGCGCGTCGGCAGCGACGAGCCGTGGACTACTGCAGCGAACCCTCCGACCACGACGTAGTCGACGCTCTCCTCGTTCAGGATCGTACAGATCCGAACAGGGTCGAACATCAGCGGTTCTGACGAGGGAGCGAAGCCTGCGCGGTTCGCTGGATGTCCAGCAAGACGTTGGCAGCGTGCACCATCTCGCGGACGCGTTCCGGCACCGACATGCGCAACTGTCGGCGGATCTGGGAGATGTCGACTCCGCGCCGATCCTCGATCACGGGCAGTTGCTCCACGCGGACAAGTCTACGACGAACACCTCGCTCAGACGGCTTGGCCTCGGCGAGTACTGGTCGGCGCGCTGCACTCG
>JANMNE010000078.1:0-9047 GCA_031373785.1 Ilumatobacteraceae bacterium | reverse complement strand
CTCAAGAAGCCGCCGAGGAGACCTCAATGCAGGGACCGCCTCGCCCTCACCCGAACATGTCGTCGGTGGGTTCGTCGAAGCCCGGAGTCGGTTCCTGCTCAGTCGCTTCGAGGCCGCCAGCATCGAATTCGATGTCCAGGGCGGCGTCGCCAAGCTGTTCGAAGCCGCCGATCTCAGCGTCGAAATCCGATCCGACGGTCCCGCGCCCGCCGAACGATTCGGCGTCGCTGGCGTAGGGGTTGATGCCGTCGTCGGTTGGTGGTTCGATCGGGCCGAGTCCAGTCACGAGGTCGCCTCTCCCACCATCGGTCACACCCGCTCCGGTCGAGGATCCATAGTCGGGGACAAGGGTTCCACCGATGCCAACCAGCCCGCTTGCTCCCGTATCTGCGTCGGGATCGACGTCAGGGCCGGCCGTATTACGGACTCGAATCTCCCCCTCGATGACACCGAGCCCGAGGTCACCACGACCTCCATCTGTCACCCCGGCGCCGGTAGAAGATCCGTAGTCGGGTTGCAGCGGGCCGATGTCCGTACCGGCTAGAGGGCTCCCTCGTCCGGTATCGGCGTCGGGATCCACCATGCCTTCCTCTTCTTCCTCTTCCTCTTCTTCCTCTTCCTCTTCTTCCTCTTCCTCGTCCTCCTCGTCTTCTTCCTCCTCCTCTTCCCCCTCGTCCGCTTCCTCCGTTTCTTCGTCCTCGTCTTCTGAGGGAGCGGCCGCAGGTGGGGGCGGCGGTGGTGGAGTGGTGGGGGCAGCGGTGCCTTGAGGAAGCAGACCTGTCTCGCTGGTGCCAAGGTATTGGGTCGACGATGTTCCGTCCGCGCTGGTGGTGTTGAGCCAACGATTTCCGTTGGTGTCTTCCCACGCCACGCTTCGCGAGCCGTCAGCAGTCGACGTCGTGTCACCGAAGATGCGGGCGACGCCGGGGCCTTCGCCCGTACCTGAATTCGTCGCTGACGAGCCTGGGATCTCCGACCCGGAATCGCCCGTATCCACTGGCCAATCTGACGGCGAGTTCACGTCCGTCTGGTCGCCGCCCGCGCCTGCGGGCGAGGGACCATTCGGACTCGAGGGGTTGGTCGAAGAGATCGGCGAGGTCATCGTGGAACCACCCGACGAGCCGGAGACCGGGATCGTGTTGGTCGGGGTGATCGCTCCAGGCATGATGCCGTCGAACACCGAGTCGAGCGCCTTCGCCAGCGCCGAATCTTCTGGGACGTTCTGGCCGAGCAGTTGGGTCTGGCGTCCCGCACCGACGATGTCTTCAGGCCTCGGGTTGATGAAGTCCTCGATGTCGGCGGGTGTCGGCTCGATCCCCAGTGCCCGCTGGGCATCGATGAACGCCTTGGGGTCGCGGTCGATCTGGGCCTTCTCGGCATCCTTGACGAACTGGTCATACTCAGCAGTCGTGGCGGGCGACATCTGCTCTCCGAAGTGTTCCTCGAACGACAGCTCAGACCGGTGGCGCACGACGACGTTGTCAGAGAAGAGATCCTCTGCGGCCTGCTGAAGGTACTGCTCGATTTCCTCTGGCGTGTCTTCGAGACCCAACCGCTCCCGCTCCGCGGCGTCGCCGATCGTGTCACGGCTGTCCTTGAGTTGCTCGAGCTGTTCGTAATACTCCCGGACGAGCGCCGAGTCACCGGGGCCGCCTGCCAGCTTGGATCCATCGACGACCGGCGACGTGCCGATCTCCTTTTCGATCACATTTGGGACGCCGTCACCATCGACGTCATCTGCTGTAGCGGTCGATGGGGTGGGGATGCTCGCCGCGTTCGGGAAACCCCACCCGTACTCGGTGCCGTCGTCGAACCCGTCGCCGTCGGTGTCGCGTTCGAGCGGGTTCGATCCGAACGTCCTCTCGTCCCCGTCAGATACGCCGTCCCGGTCGGAGTCTGGATTGTGAGCGTCGGTGCCCCAGAGCAGTTCATCGCCATCGGAAACCCCGTCGTCGTCGGAGTCGTAGTGATTCGGATCGGTGCCGTGTTGCCGCTCGTAGTCGTCGGAAAGGCCATCCTGGTCACCGTCCTCGCTGCGGTCGTGCGGCCCGGTGCGTTGCACTTCCTCGCGCCGTGCCGGCCCTGCGGTGGTAGGGATCGTGAACGTGGCGGTTCCGTCCCCGCCCCGTACGGTCGCCGCCTCGAGCTTGTCGTCAGTCGTTTTCTCGGCCATCGTCGGCCCCCCTTCGCCCTAGAGCCTGACCGTACTCCGGCTCCGTCGGCTGCTCAACGGGTAACTTCCCGGTGACGTGATGGAGATCTTGCCGCGGACAATGCCCGCTTCGAGTTGGCGCATCGCGTCCCGCGCTTGGTTGAGCGTGTAGGTCGAGTCGATGCTCGGCGTGAGCCTTCCGGAGTCGATGAGATCGGTCAATGGCACTAGGTCGGCGTGGTGCTCCTTGGAGGCGAGCATGGTCAGCCGCTGACGCACGAAGATCGACACCAGGGGTGCTCGCAGGCTTCTTCCGAAGCCTCCAGTCAGGTTGCCTTTGCTCTCGCCGCCGACGATGACGAGGCTGCCCGTTGGGTTGAGGGCGCGCCGTAAGCGTCGGAGCGGGGTGTTGCCGGCGATGTCGAGGATCAGGTCGTAGCGGCGCGATCCGTCGGTGGCGTCATCGGTGGCGTAGTCGATCGTGTTGTCGGCGCCGAGCGACCGGACGAGGTCGGCCTTGGCCGCGCTGCATACGCCGGTGACCTCGGTGCCGTAGGCCTTCGCGAGCTGAACGGCGTAGGTGCCGACACCTCCGGATGCGCCGATGATCAAGACCTTCTGACCGGCTTCGATCCGGCCGAGGCGCAGCCCTTGGAGGGCCGTGGTCGCTGAGACCGGAACGGCGGCAGCCTGTTCGAAGGTGAGGTTTGACGGCTTGTGAGCAAGCTTGTTTTCGCGGGCGGCGGCGTACTCGGCGAAGGCCCCTCGGCTGACGCCGAAGACCTCGTCGCCGACCATGAACCGAGTCACGTTCGCGCCGACGGCGGCGACGGTCCCAGCGACGGCAAGTCCGGGCACGCGGTTCTTTGGCGATCGGAGACCGAAGCCCATGATGCGCATCAGGTAGGGGCGGCCGGTCATCGCATGCCAGGTTCCACGGTCGAGTCCGGCAGCGTGCACGTGGATGAGCACCTCGTGAGCCTTGATCCCGGGGCGGTCGATGTCGGCCAGTTGCCAGGTGTCGCTGGAGCCGTATCGGTCTTGCACGATGGCCCGCATCGTCGCTGCTGTTGCCGGTGCGGGGAGCGTCTGGCGCTGCGGGTGTGTGGTGGGGTTCATTGTGTTCCTCTCGGGTGGCTGGATGTCGTGGTGGGGAGATCACTGGACGAGGCGTCTGGGTGCCGTCGGGCCCGTCCCTCGACCGAGGAGTCTTCGCCATGTACGAGGACCGAGCCGTCGAAGGCGACGAGATCCTTCACAGCTGCGCCCGTGCGGATACTGCGAGCGAGATACGAGACCTTCGGGTCGGTCGGCGAGGGCATGAGGGCATGAGGGCATCGTCGACCTAAGGCGTCCGGGGCCGCATCGGGTACTCCCCCTCAGATCGCGATGGCTCTCCTCAGGTCATGCAGCGTCGATCGAGGTGGAACTCGACATGTTCGCCGGCCGTCCTTTTCGATTGGGGCCGTGAAGGCGTGGTCGAGCGGGGCCGGTGGCGTACTCACGGGTGGATCCGACCTCCCGCCGTGAGGGCGTTCCGTTCGATGGTGGCGCTGTACTCGACCCACCAGAGCGCGTCTCGTGGTGGCTCATCGGCGTTGCCTGGGCTCATCTGTTCTGCTTGCGGCGTTCGACCGACAGCGCCGTCGATGAGTTCGCGGACGATGTCGGCGTGTCCAGCGTGGCGCTCGGTTTCTGCGAGCACATGGACGAGGACGCGATGAAGGGTCATGCGACCGTCGGGAAGCCACGGGACGAACCCGACGGTGTCGAGGTCCAACGCGGCGATGGTCTCGTCGGCGTGCGCGCATGCCCGTCGATAGGTCTGAAGGACCTCTGTTCGCGCCTCGTCGGTCCTGGTCCACATGTCCGCGTTCGGTTCCATCTGCGGTCCAAACCATCCGGGCGGATCGTCGACCGGTCGATCGAACACGAACCCGAAGTAGAGCATTTCGACGCCGCTGAGGTGCTTCACCAGACCCAACAAATTGGTACCTGTCGGCGTCATCGGACGGCGTCCGCCGTATTCGTCGAGATGTCGAGTTTCCACACCACGGCCTCGCGGGCGTTGCGGAGGTAGTGATGCAGATCATCTTTCAGACCGTTCGTTGTCATGTCGTGGTCCGTTCCTGGAGAGGCGCCCGAGGCGCAGCGGCGACCTCCGCACGACCCTCATCGAGGAGGGCGTACGGCTTGGTCGTCGCGGCGGCGTCGCTGCGCTTGGCCTCCGCGAGATCACGCGATCCGTCGGCGTCTCGGCCAATGCCGCATACCGGCACTTCGCCGATCACGACGCACTCCTCGTCGCTGTCGCGGTCGAGGCACGAGCGCTGCTCGCCAAACACATCATCGATCGAATGGACAGCGACGCAACCCACGTCGAAGCCGCACGGCCTGTCCAACGTGTCCGGGCCTTCGGGCTCGGCTACATCGAGTTCGCGCTCAGCGAACCCGGATGGCTTGATCTTGCCTGCTACTCGCAGCATGCCTCGAGCGACGCCGTGTCGGTGCTGTCAGGCAGCGATCCACCACCGCCACCGCACCTGCTCCTGGTCGCCGCACTCGACGACATGTTGACGTCCGGAGCCCTCACCGAAGACCAACGAGTCGACGCCGAATGGATCATCTGGTCTGCGGTCGAAGGCTTCACCGAGCTCACGGCAAACGGACCACTCCAACACGCCGATCGAACACACCTCGATCATCTCGCCCAGCGCGTCGTCGACACCACCGTGCGAGCACTCACGCAATCGGCAGGGCCAGGCCCACGGTCCGCTTCCCGCGCCCAACCAGCAACGGACTGAGAACGATCGGGCGTCTCTCCTGATTGCCCTCGAATTGCCGATCGGTGACAGGGTGGCATCCGGCGTTGCCCGGGGTGGACGAGGACGGCTAGGACAGCGACCCCATCGTCGAAGCGGTCGACCTCCACCACGCCGGCTTTCACCGCGACGCCATCCGCGTCCTTGATGAACTGCTCGCCATCGACCGGCGATGCGTCGACGCCTGGGCACACCTTGGGCTCATCGCGAGTCGACGTTGCCACCAGCGCCGCCGAGCGCGGACGATGGATTCACGTCGTGTGGCAGCGCTGTGACGGTCGAGGTGGATCGGCCGGTTCAGGACGGCGACTACGATCGTTTCCCGCTCATGACTTCGTTGGCCGACACTGTCCTTCCACTTGTCCGGACACGGGCGGATCTGAGCCGGTGGGGCGCGGCGGACGAGCACGGTCGCCAGATGCACGAGGCGATCGATGTGCTCGAAGCTGCGCTCCCTAGGGCGGACCCAGCTGCGGCGTATGCGGTGGTGCAGGCCGCGTTGGCGAGCGCGGTCAAGGTGATCGCCCGCGCGGACGATTCCAGCGGGATCATCGGCGGCGCGTGCCGTCGATTGCTCGCGCTGCATCCGACGGTCGCAGCGTCGGCCGGTGTCGCTCCGAGCAAGTTGGTCGACTGGATGATGAAGTTCCAGTTCGACGGTGACGTCGACTACTTTGAGATCGATCCCGTCGCGTACGCCGCCGCACTGGGGGATCTCGGCATGAAGGCGTACCGGAGACGGCTCGATGCGGTGCGTGCCACACTCGTGCCGGAACCGACAGAGTCGGATCGTTGGTCGGTTCCCGATCGTCACGAGCGTTGGGTGCTGGACTGGAACGACCGACGTCTCGCGGTGCTCGACCGCGACATCGACGCCATCATCCGCACCCATGCCCGCGACCGCAAGGTGGCCGCGTGGCTGCAAGACACCGCAGCGGCCTTCGAGGAGATCGGTGAGATCGACCTCGCCATCGACTGGGCTCGCCAGGCAACCGACCACGGTCCCGGGCACCAGTCACTGAAGGCGGCCGACTACTCGTGCGAACTGCTGGAACGACACCGCCCTGCCGAGCTGTTGGCAGCGCGAGCAGAAGTGTTCCGGCGGTGGCCATCGGCAACCACTGCGGCCCGTCTTCACCGCGCAGCCGGCACCTCGTGGCCCGACCTCCACAACGAGGTCATCGCCACACTGGCCACCAGGCCAGATCAATCCGTGCTCTTCTCGATCAGCACGCTTCACGATCCTCGCCTCGCCTGGGAGCAGGCGCACGCGCTCGGGCTCGACAACGACCTCGTCTGGGTCGAGCTCGTTAAGGCGTACGAGAAGATCGATCCGCTCGCCGTGCTCCCGGTCCACCAGCGGCTGGTCGAACATGAACTCGTCACCACCGACGCCCGCCACTACCGGCTGGCAGCACGACGCCTCGCTACGATGCGAAAGCTCGCCGCCGGGACCGACCAGCTGGCCGATGTCGACGCGTTCATCACCGGTCTGCGCGAGATCCACCGGCGGCGTCCGCGACTCCAGCAAGAGTTCGACCGCGCAGGTCTGCCCTGACGCTCAGCGCAGATCAGCGGCGCGGCGGGCTCGGGTACGATGTCGACATGGCCAAGACCGCCGATGACCTGCGCGCGGAGGTGCTCGCGCTCCCCGCCCAAGAGCGAGCGCGGATCACCTCAGACCTGCTTGCCAGCCTTGACAGCGAAGCCGTCGACGAAGGCGAGATCGACCACCTGTGGTCCGCTGAGACGCAACGACGAGCAGCGATGCTCGACTCCGGCGACGCAGGCAAACTCACCTGGGACGAAATCCAGCAGAGGTTCGCCGACCGCCGCGCCCAGCGCGGCGCGTGAACCTTCGCGTCGACTACCACGACCTCGTCGACCTCGACCTCTTGAACGCATAGACCTGGTACGAGGATCAGGAAGTTCGGGCCGCCTACGGGTCAGGCTGCGGAGCCTTTGCCGAGGTGCACTGGGACGCGGCGGGCGTCGTCGTCGAACACGGCGACGAGTTCGAGGCGTGCGCCGAGTGCTTCCAGGTACTGGCGCAGCGTCGAGACACGTACGTCCTCGGAGTGCTCGAGTTTGGAGATCGCTCCCTGGGTGACATCGAGACGGCCGGCCAGTTCGACCTGGCTGATTGCTTCGCCGTGTCGAAGCTCGTAGAGACGGATCTCTTCGAGTGTCTCGACGCGCAACGCGGCGAGCCGCTCGGTAGCCCCGGGCTTCGCGACGACTGCGTCGCGGAGGTCGGAGAATTTGGTTCGTGCCATCAGATCAATCCTTCCTTTTCGAGCTCGTGGAGGTATTCGTCGTACAGGTCGTCGGCGAGCGGGACCGCCCACTCGTACCACTCATTCCAAGCACCCGGCTTGTCGCCACCGAGCAGCAGGATGGCTTGCCGTCGCGGATCGAAACAGAACAAGACCCGCGACGCACCACCCTTAGCGGCTCGCAGTTCCTTCATCCGATTGGTGTCTGGACGAGTGGATTCGATCGACGATCGGCCGACCAAGATCCGGTCCACGTTCTGCAAGCACGTCAACTCGATCGGTGACGGTGACCTCGATCTCCCATACCGGCCAAGTATGACTCTTTCCTCATCATGAGTGACGACTCATATTGACATCGTGTTCTTCTCGGAGTTGCGAATGCCGGCGCCGGCGCCTACTCGCTGCGTCAGGTCGGGGCACACGACCCCAATCCGAAGCCGATGAGCGGGCCGACGCTGCGCGGTCCACGAGTCTGCGTAACTTGATCGAAGTCACTCCCCCGTACACGGCCGGCGACCTCTCGTCGGCGCTCGGTATCGACGACGGCTACGTCTCACGGGTCCTGCAACACTCGCCATCGAGCGGCTGATCTCCCGCCGGCCGCTTGGCCCGGTGACGGAGGTGCAGTGGGAACCGCTGCTCCGCCAGTTGGCAACGACCTACTCCCTGTTCGACGCAAACGAGACATCGACGTGGATTGCAGCGGCCGGCCCGGATCAGATGCTCCGCGACGCCGCTGCGGCGAAGGCACGCCGATGGGCGGTGACGGGTTCGTTCGTGGCGTCGTCGATCGCGCCGGCCGCTGCACCCGAGGTCGCCGTCGTGTTCACCGACGATCCCGAGCGATTCGCCAAGACCACTCGACTGCTGCCGACGACGATCGGCGCCAACGTGATCCTCGCCAAGCCCTACGACCCGATCGTGTTCCAGCGCGGCTGGCCGAACGCCGACTTCCCGTCCGCCTCTGTAGCGCAGTTGGCAATCGACTTGCTCACCGGCAATGCGCGCATGCCAGCCGAAGGCCAAACGCTCATCGATTGGATGCGGCGAGATCCGTCGCGCTGGCAGAGAGCGAGCCTGCGCGGCTGAGGTCCACCCGACACACCATCGAGTCGTCCGCGACATGTCCGGTATTAGGAACAGTTGTTTCTTTTATGCAACACAACATGTAGTCTTCGCTCATGGATTTCGTGCATCCTGTCGAAGCGGTCATTCCCGGTGTGCAGGGCCGGGTGCTCGCGGTGCTCGTTGGTACGACGGCCGAACTCAGTCTGCGGACCTTGGCCCGTCTCGCCGACGTGAGCGTCGCTCAGGCCTCACGGGTGCTTCCCGGCTTGGTCGAGCTTGGACTTGTCGAGCGACGCGAAGTGCCGCCTTCGTCACAGTTCAGACTCGTCCGTTCCAACGTCGGCGCGCGCGCCGTCATCGACCTTGCTCGCTCGCGGAACTCCGTTCTCGAAACCATCGGAGCTGGAGCGGCCGCCCTACCGATTCCACCCGCAAGCGTGATCGTGTTCGGTTCTTTCGCCCGCGGCGCGGCTGGACGCGAGAGCGATGTCGATGTCGTCGTCGTTCGTCCCGACGTAACCAGCGAGGACGACGAAGACTGGTCAGCGTCGATCGAAAACTGGCGCAACGAGGCAACGGCCACAGCCGGCAACACAGTCCAGATCCTCGAGGTCAGCGCCAGCGAGGCACAATCACGTTTACGCAGCAACAAGCAGCTGTGGCGCGACATCCACCGCGACGGAGTCGTGATCCACGGACTGACCATCCGCGAGCTCAGCGAGGCAATCC
>JANMNE010000165.1:0-9642 GCA_031373785.1 Ilumatobacteraceae bacterium | reverse complement strand
CGCGAGTCGGGCCCAGCGCTCGAGCAGGCGTTGGTCGACGGTCTGCGCGCCGCTGGCGCCGAGCCGCTGCGCGTCGGTGTGCTGCCCACACCGGCACTGGCGTTCCTGTCGGGTCGCGATAGTGCTCCGGCGGCGATGTTGACGGCATCCCACAACCCCTACCG
Source organism: Ilumatobacteraceae bacterium (assembly GCA_031373785.1). Taxonomy (GTDB): domain Bacteria; phylum Actinomycetota; class Acidimicrobiia; order Acidimicrobiales; family Ilumatobacteraceae; genus JAENVT01. The sequence goes on along the minus strand of JANMNE010000165.1, from coordinate 9,478 downwards.
CGACAACGGGGTGAAGATCTTCGCCGCCGGTGGCCTGAAGCTGACCGGTGGCATCGAGCAGGCCATCGAGACTGCGTTGCGACCAGTAGCCGAGGCCGCTGGTCCGCCGACCGATCAGGCCGAGACGCTGTCAGCACCGGCTGCGTCCGTGGCGATCGCCGACTATTGCGACTACCTCGTGGCGACCAATCCCCACGATTCGCTGCAGGGTCTGCGAATCGTGCTCGATTGTGCCAACGGGTCGATGTACGAGGTTGCGCCACAGGTGACCCGTCGCCTGGGCGCTGATGTGATCGTGATCAACGCCGAGCCCAACGGCCGCAACATCAACGACCGCTGCGGTGCGACGCACACGGCATCGCTGTCGGCGGCAGTGGTTGCTCACGGTGCTGACCTCGGGCTGGCGTTCGACGGTGACGGCGACCGAGTCATCGCCGTCGACCACCTCGGCACCGTCGTCGACGGCGACAGGATGATCGCCCTGGCAGCCTTGCAACTGCGTGACGACGGTCAACTCACCGACGACACCGTGGTGGTGACCGTGATGAGCAACCTCGGCTTCCACAAGGCGATGGAAGGTGCCGGTATCACCGTGATCACGACCGGCGTGGGCGACCGCTCGGTGCTCGAGGCGCTCGACGCAGGCAACTATGCGATCGGTGGCGAGCAGAGCGGCCACATCATCTATCGACACCTGGCGACGACCGGCGACGGCCTGCTTGCAGGCGTGCGGTTGGCAGCCTATGTGCGCACGACGGGTCGAACGCTCGCCGATCTGGCCGGCGGTGTGATGACCTCGTACCCGCAGGTGCTGGTCAACGTCAAGGTCGCCCATCGGCACCCGCACGTCGATCTCGAACTGGCCGGCGAGATCGCCATCGCCGATGCGTCCCTGCATGGGGAGGGACGCATCCTCGTTCGCCCGAGCGGTACCGAACCGTTGATCCGGGTGATGGTCGAGGCAGCAACGCTGTCGTTGGCCCAGAGCACGGCTGACGATCTGGCCAAGGTGGTGCTGGCCCGCTTCGGCGAGCTCGATCCGGCCTGAGTTCTGCCAGCATCGTGAGGCGTCCAGATCGCACACCTGGCGCCACAGGCTGCGACATGGTCATGTGGAGTGTTTCAACGCACCCAGTTGGGCGTCAGACACTCCACACGGCTGGTGTGGAGTTCTTGGCGCCCACCTCAGGGCGTGAGCGATGACCGTGCAGATCTCGTTCGATACTGGTTTGAGTTCGACTTGGATGGCATCGCACCCGAACGTAGGCCGGGAGCCGTCGCCGTTGATGGCGGCTCGAGCGCTTTCCGGCTCTGCGAGCGAGGGATCGGCGTGACTGGATTCGATGAAGCTGACTGCCTTCAGCTGCTCGCTGAAGTCGTCGCTCCCGAACCGCTGCCACCGCTGGTGTCGTCTCGTCGTGATGCAGACGTCTCGACCCTCGATCTCGATCTCGAGCAGCCTTGGGTGGGCGTGCCGGTGTGGCGCGGTGTCTGGTTCCCGGTACAGAACCGTGGCGGACCGGTCTTCGGATTACGCCGAAGTCTGTGTGCGCGCACAGAGGCTCCGCGCTTCTGTTTGCTCGCGCTGATCGACGAACGTAGGCCGACGTGGCTCCCATATCCCGTCCGGCGGTCGCGGTGCCACCGTCTCTGAGACGGTCAGCCTGTGACAGCCTGAGTGGCGGCCGAGTTCCCGCCCTCGTTCTGGCGTTCGGCGAGAGGTCGTGCTCGAACTGGGCAGCCCCTTTTCGATACGTACCCTTCCGGGGCTGCCCGATTCGACCCACTTGTGTCACTCTGGCCCGACGGATCGGGCGCCGTGTTGCTCGGTAGCCTGGATCCCCATGTGCGGCATCATCGGTATCGTCAGCAGGCCTTCGCAGCGGCCGGTGCCCGAGCCGCCCGAACTGTTGGCTCACCTCGATCGGGCCGTGGCCGCCGAGCGCCTCACAGACGCCGCTGCGGCGGTGCGCCTGTGCGACGAGCTGTTGAAGGGCGTTCCTGGGGCGACGGCGTTGATCGGTCGGTACGAACTGGCAGCGGCCGTCACCTCCCGGCTCGACCAGCTCGATGCTCGTGTCGAGGAGACCGAATCTGCAATCGAGGCCGACGAGGCGCTGGAGCCCGAGGAGCAGGAACGGATCGCCACCGAGTTGATCGAGTTGCGCGACGCGACCTGGGCCGTTCGTCACGACCGCCTGCGCACGGCTCGCGAGGTCGAGGCATTGGTCGGGCGAGACAGCAGCGCCGCCGCGGTGGCCGGGTATCTCGCAGTGCAGCAGTCGTTGTCGGCACTCGATCGTCTCGAAGTGCGCGGCCGCGATTCGGCCGGCCTCCACCTGTTCGTCTGGAACCACGGCTTGTCGATGTCGGATCCAACCGTGCAGCGGATGCTCAGCGAACGCCAGACCGACCCGCTGTTCCAGAACGGCTCGGTTCGGGTGGCGGGCCAGTGCTTCGGGTTCGTGTACAAGGCTGCCGCCGAGATCGGCGAGCTCGGTGACAACACCCAGGCGTTGCGTGCCGCGATCAGCGCCGATGGGTTGCTGCGCCTGGCCCTGTCGCAGCCGGATGCCAGGCTCACGGTGCTCGGACACACGCGTTGGGCCAGCGTCGGCATCATCAGCGAGGCCATTTGCCACCCGCTGAACAGCGAGGAGCTCGAGCAGACGGGTGGCGCTCCGTACATGGTGGCCGTGCTGAACGGCGATGTCGACAACCACGCCGACATCAAGGTTCGTCACGGCCTGCGCATTGCCGGGCCGATCACCACCGACGCCAAGGTCATCCCCGCCGTGATGGCACGGCACGTGGCCAACGGTGTCGTCGATTTCGGAGAGGCCTTCCGTCGCACCGTCGCCGAGTTCGAGGGCAGTGTGGCGATCGGCGCCGCAGCCGCCGATCATCCCGACCACCTGTACCTGGCGCTGCGTGGCAGCGGGCAGGCGCTGTACATCGGGTTGGGCGACGACTGCTACATCGTCGCCAGCGAGCCGTACGGCGTCGTCGAGGAGACCACCCGCTTCGTGCGCATGGATGGCGAGACACCGTCCCCGTCGGGCAGCCGCGGGCAGGTGTTCGTGCTCGACGGTGCTCGCGCCGGTGATCTCGATGGCGTGCACCGGTTCGCCTACGACGGTGCAGTGATGCCCGTGGTCGACAGCGATGTCGTGACCGCGCAGGTCACCACCCGCGACATCGACCGCGGCGACTCGCCGCACTACCTGCTGAAGGAGATCAGCGAGGCACCCGCCAGCTTCCGCAAGACCGTGCGGGGCAAGATCATCGAGGTCGACGGGTTGCGCCGTGCATCCGTCGGGGTGCGCGCCTTGCCCGCCGACATCCGCGCCAGGCTCGCGGATGGCAGCATCACCAAGATCAGGGTCATCGGCCAAGGGACGGCCGCGGTCGCCGGCCAGAGCATGGCTGCGGTGCTCGACGCGTTGTCCGACGGCCAGCTCGACATCGACCCGATCACGGCGACGGAGTTGAGTGGCTTCGGGATGCGCCTCGACATGAGCGACACCCTGGTCGTTGCGGTCAGCCAGAGCGGCACGACCACCGACACCAACCGGACCGTCGATCTGGTGCGGGGTCGCGGCGCCGCCGTGCTGGGGATCGTCAACCGGCGCAACAGTGACCTCACCGACAAGGCCGACGGCGTGATGTACACCAGCGATGGTCGCGATGTCGAGATGAGTGTCGCTTCGACCAAGGCGTTCTACGCCCAGGTCGCCGCCGGGGTGTTGCTGGCCTGTGCCATCACCGAGTCGGCCAACGTCGGCTCCGCGCAGCGCCGACATGACCTGCTGACGTCGTTGCGGGAGATGCCCGAAGCGTTGCTGGACGTGCTGTCGCGACGTGACGTGATCGCCGACGCCGCCCGCCGATTTGCACCGCCGAAGCGGTACTGGGCGATCGTGGGCAGCGGCCCCAACACCGTCGCCGCCGAAGAGGTTCGCATCAAGCTCAGCGAGCTCTGCTACAAGTCCATCGCCTGCGATGTCACCGAGGACAAGAAGCACATCGATCTGTCGAGCGAGCCACTGATCCTGGTCTGCGCCGCCGGACTCGTTGGCGGAACCGCCGACGATGTCGCCAAGGAAGTGGCGATCTACAAAGCCCACAAGGCCACGCCGATCGTGGTGGCGACCGAGGGTGACGAGCGGTTTGCCGCGGCAGCGGCGGTCCTCACCGTCCCCAAGGTCGATTCGGCTCTGGCCTTCGTCTTGTCGGCGATGGTCGGCCACCTGTTCGGCTACGAGGCGGCGTTGGCGATCGATGCGTCGGCGCGTCCGCTTCGTGAGGCGCGCGAGGTGATCGAGCAAGCACTGATGGCTTCCGACAGCGGCGACGACGTGTTGCGGACGGTGCGCAGCGGCATCGGCCAGTACGCCGAGCGCTTCGGCGAGGGCCTGCGTTCCGGTCTGTACGACGGCCACCTCGAGGCGTCGACGGCAGTGCGTCTGTCGGCCATGTTGGCCGACCTGCGCCACGATCTCCCGCTCGAGGCGTATCAGCGGGCCACCGGCAAGGTGGCGACGCCCGGCGTGATGATCGACGATCTCACCGCCTCGTTGACCCGGGCGATCGAAGAGCTCACCCGGCCGGTCGATGCGATCAAGCATCAGGCCAAGACGGTCACGGTCGGCATCAGCCGCAGCGATGAGGGGGTGCTGGATCGAGCGCTGGTGCAAGCGACGCTGGGTGCCGGCGCCGGTCGCGATGCCCTCAGCTACCACACGCTGAAGGTGCTGGCCGACCTCGATCCCGCCGTGCAGGCGGTGGTGGGATTCACCCGCTACCGCATCGACGGCACTCCGACGGTCGATGCCCAGATCTCCATCGTCGATCGAGGTGGGCTGTCGAGCGAGGTCACCAGTCGAGTCGAGCGCAATCCACAACTGGTCGGCACCAAGCGACGGGTCGCCGTCGAGCGGCAGGTGCTGGTGGCGCGCGGTCGCAGCGACAATCGAACGGTCATCTTCGTGCCGGAGGTCAAGTCCGGGGTGTGCATCGGCATCACCCTGTTGCACGTGCGGTTCCACGATCGGCTGCCGGCTTCCGTCATGCGCGGGGTCTTGCAGGGCTACGACGATCGGTACGACCGATTGGTCGACTGGGTGTCGGAGACCGAGGGTGTGTTCCGCGACGATCTGCTCGGCGAGATCGCTGTCGCAGATCTCCTGATCGCGCCGATCTCCGATGCCGCCGATCAATGGCGCGCATGATCCTCGGGATCGGCGTAGACGCGGTCGACATCGAGCGATTCCGCCGATCGTTGGAGCGCACGCCATCGATGCAACGCCGGCTGTTCACCGACGACGAGCTTGCCTATGTCGCACCCAAGATCGACCCGGTGCCGTCGCTCGCCGCGCGGTTCGCATCGCGGGAAGCAGTGATGAAAGCAATGGGCCTCGGTCTCGGTGCATTCGGCTTTCACGACGTGTGGGTCGACCGGCGCGACAGCGGCGAGCCGCATCTCAACGTCACCGGCCGCGCCGCCGAACTGGCGAGCGAACGAGGCATCGCCACGTGGCACCTGTCGATCACCCACACCGACCAGGTGGCCATCGCCTACGTCGTTGCCTCGTGACGACGTAGCCTCGTCGCCATGCTGCCGATCGTCACCCCGGAGGAAATGGCTGCGATCGACGCAGCGTCCCGGCTGCCGGCCGAGGTGCTGATCGAGCGAGCAGGCGGTGCAGTGGCGTGGGCAGCGCTGCGGATGCTCGGTGGTGCGTACGGCCGTACTGTCAACGTGCTCTGCGGCAAGGGCAACAACGGCGCCGACGGGCGAGTGGCTGCACGTCACCTCGCAGCACGTGGCGTGCGGGTGAGGGTGTTCGATGTGCCGTCGTACCCGGCGGTGTTGCCGGCGGCCGATCTCGTGATCGATGCCGCGTACGGCACCGGTTTCCGCGGCACGTGGTCGCCGCCCGATGTTGGCGACACACCCGTGCTGGCGGTCGACGTGCCGAGCGGCGTCGACGCGCTGACCGGTGACTACGCCGGCGACGTGCTGGCCGCCGAGCGGACGGTGACGTTCGCGGCGCTGAAGCCCGGCTTGTTGATGCCGCCTGGGAGCGCGCTGGCGGGGGAGTTGGAGCTGGCCGACATCGGCCTCGACATCGGGTGGGCCCGAGCCAACCTCGTGCAGGGAGCCGACATCGTCGAGTGGTGGCCGGAGCGCGACGCCTACTCCCACAAGTGGCAGAACGCCGTGCGGGTCATCGCCGGCAACTCGACCATGACGGGCGCGCCCCGCCTCGTGGCGCAAGCGGCGATGCGCACCGGCGCCGGCATGGTGCACCTCTCGGTCCCCGGTATGACGTTGGGCGATGCCCCGATCGAGATCGTGCAGCGACCGCTGCCCAGCGTGGCGTGGGCCGAGGCCGCGCTGGGGTCGTTGGATCGCTTTCATTCGATCGTGGTCGGGCCTGGGCTCGGCCGGACCGACGACACGGGGGCGAGCGTGCGCCGGCTCGTCGTCGAGGCGCCGCTGCCGATGGTGATCGACGGCGACGGACTGTTCGCGCTGGGATGGAGCTCGGAAGGCGCGACAACGCTGTTGCGCCGCCGCACGACACCGACCGTGCTGACGCCGCACGATGGCGAGTATGCCTTGCTGTCGGGCAGTCAGCCGGGAGCCGATCGGATGGTCGCGGCGCGACGCCTGGCCGCCGACAGCGGCTGCACGGTGTTGCTGAAGGGCGCCGCCACGATCGTGGCCGACCCCGATGGCGCGGCGCTGGTCGTGACGGCCGGTGATGCTCGCCTGGCGACCGCTGGCACCGGCGATGTGCTGAGCGGGATCATCGGGGCGCTGCTGGCCGCCGGCATGCGTCCACTGCACGCGGCGGCAGCGGCCGCGTGGGTACACGGTCAGGCCGGGCGGCGCGGCAAGCGGCACGGCTTGGTCGCCAGCGACCTGCCCGATCTGATCCCGGCGGTGCTGGAAGAGCTGTTGTGAGCCGCTGGGCGTGGGCTGAGGTCGATCTCGACGCGGTTCGGCACAACGTCGAAGTGCTCTGCGTCGCTGCTGCCCCGGCAGCGGTGTGGGCCGTCGTGAAAGCTGACGGGTACGGCCACGGGGCCGCACCGATCGCCGGCGCCGCGTTGGCTGGTGGGGCGAGTGGCCTGTGTGTCGCGCTGACCAAGGAAGGCGTGGCCTTGCGCGCCGCCGGATTCGACTGTCCGATCCTGGTGCTCAGCGAGCAACCGGCATCGGAGTTGGTCGACGCAGTGCGCGCCGGCCTCGAGCTGACCGTCTACTCGCAGGCCCAGCTCGTCGCCATTGCCGAAGCAGGAGGGCGCGCCCACCCGGTGCACCTGAAGATCGACACCGGCATGCGCCGGGTTGGCGCCGCGACCAACGAGGCGATCGACCTCGCCGAGACCATCGACGGGTCGCCGGAGGTTCACCTGGCGGGTTTGTGCACGCATCTGGCCATCGCCGATGAGCCTGCTGATCCGTTCAACGCGGCACAGATCGCGGCGTTCCACGACGTGGCGGCCGCCCTTGATGCGGCGGGGTTCCGGGCGCCCCTCGTACACGCCGCCAATTCCGCAGCAACCCTTGCGCTGCCCGACACCCGATTCGACATGGTGCGCGTGGGTATCGCGATCTACGGAATCTCGCCCGGCCCGGCGCTCGACGGGCATGCGAAGGTGCTGCGCCCGGCCATGTCGCTTCGTGCCCGCGTGTCGCACGTCAAGACCGTGCGTGCCGGCGAGCGGATCTCCTACGGGTTGCGACACCGCTTCGACACCGACACGATCGTCGCCACCCTTCCGATCGGATATGCCGACGGTGTGCCGCGCCGGTTGTTCGCCACCGGCGGCGACGTGTTGATCGGCGGCAGGCGCCGACCGATCGTCGGGGTCGTCACCATGGATCAGCTGATGGTCGATTGCGGCTCCGATGGCGCTTCGGTCGGCGATGAAGCGGTGCTGATCGGCCGTCAGGGAAGCGAGTCGATCACCGCCGCCGACTGGGCAGACCGACTGGGCACCATCGGCTACGAGGTGGTGTGCGGGATCTCGGCGCGCATCGACCGGCGATACACCTCGGCCTGAGCCTCTAACATCATCGGCGGCCATGTTGCATCTCCGTTCTGACTCGCTGGCGACGACGTGTGCGATCGCCGCGTCGTTGGCCGGGTTGACGCGTCGCGGTGACCTCATCGTGCTGGCCGGCGAGATGGGTGCCGGCAAGACGGCGTTCGCCCAGGGCTTCGGGGAAGCAATCGGTGTCTCCGAGCCGATCACCTCGCCGACCTTCACGCTCATCCACAGCTATCCGGCGGGTCGTGTCACGCTGCATCACGCGGACATCTATCGACTCACGACCCACCACGAAGTTGCCGATCTGGCGTTGGGGGAGTTGCTGGAATCCGACGGGATCGTGTTGGTCGAGTGGGGCGATGTCGTCGCCGGCTCGTTGGGCGACCACATCGTGGTGCGGCTCGAATTCGACGAGACCGACGAGAACGCCCGCGACATCGCGATCAGCGCGGCAGGTCGCACGTGGGCGGTCCGCTGGGCCGAGATCGAACGGCGACTGGCGGCGTACGCATGTTGATCCTCGGTATCGAGACCGCGACGGAACAGGTCAGCGTGGCAATCGGTGGGCATGAGGGTGTGCTCGCCATGTTCGAGGTCTGCCGAGGTCGTCGCCACGCCGAGACCCTGATCCCCTCGATCGAGTTCGTGTGCAAGCAGGCCGACATCGAGATGTCGGAGTTCGGCGCGATCGCCGTCGATGTCGGACCCGGTCTGTTCACCGGCATGCGAGTGGGGTTAGCGGCCGCCAAGGCCATCGCGCAGGCGTTGCGCGTGCCGATGATCGGGATCAGTTCGCTCGATCTCCTGGCCTTCCCCCTTCGCCAGAGCGGGCGCGAGGTCGCCGCGGTGATCGATGCGCGAAAGGGCGAGCTCTTCTCCGCCTTCTACCGACCGGTGCCTGGTGGCGTGCAGCGCATCGGCGAGCCGCGGTGTGGATCGGTCGACGACCTGATCGGTGAAATGATGGCGCGCGGTCACGACAGCGTGTGCGTCGGCGATGGCGCCCTGCGCTATCGCGAGGAGATCGCCGCGGTGGTTCGATGCGACTTCGCCGAACAGTTCCTCTCCCATCCGTCGGCCGCGCCGTTGGTGCAACTGGCTCATGCCAGGGCGCTGCGCGAGGAATGGGTCAACCCGTGGGAGATCCAGCCGCTGTACCTCCGTGCGCCGGATGCCAAGATCAACTGGTCGACCCGAGCCTCGGCATCGCGAGGTGGGCGATGAGCGTGTTGTCGCGGCTCTTGTGGCGCGAGGCCGACGACCAGTTGGTGATCGAACCGCTGCGTCGTCGTCACCTCCCCGACGTGATGGAGATCGAGCAGGTCTCGTATCCGAAGCCGTGGTCGCGCAACGTGTTCCTCAGCGAGCTCGAATTGGCGCGGGGCGCCGAGCGCCACTACGTCGTGGCCAG
>JANMNE010000011.1:0-4286 GCA_031373785.1 Ilumatobacteraceae bacterium | reverse complement strand
GTCGACGTAGGTCGTCATCGGTGCGGTCAGTCGCCGCGGTCGCGATCGAGCACATCGATGATCGGCTCCACCGATCGAAACCGCTTCCGAGCCGCAAGCGACCGTGGCTTCGCTGCGGGCGTGATCCAGCCCTCGGCGATCCCTTCGGCCACTCGATCGCCACCACCCGGCAGCGGTACGAGCATGACCTTGGGACGACCTCGGTCGGTGATGGTGATCGTCTGGCCTCGCTCAGCTCGGTCGAGGTAGTCGGACAGATGTTGTTTCAACTCCCGCACGCCCACTTCCATGTGTACACATTATCAGACTATGTGGTCACATTTCGAACGAATCTCGGCCTCGGCGTCTGCCAGGTGGTCGGTAGCCTTGGCGCACCATGTCTGAGCACACGAAGAACATTCCTGAGACGCCGTCACTCGACGGCGTCGAGGCCCGCTGGATGCAGCGGTGGGAAGCCGACGGCACCTACCGCTTCGATCGCACCGCGACCCGTGACCAGGTATTCGCCATCGACACGCCGCCGCCGACCGCCAGCGGGTCGCTGCACATCGGGCACGTGTTCAGCTACACGCACACCGATACCGTCGCCCGCTTCCATCGGATGCGCGGCAAGAGCGTGTTCTACCCGATCGGGTGGGACGACAACGGCCTGGCGACCGAGCGCCGCGTGCAGAACGTCACGGGCGTGCGGTGTGATCCGACCTTGCCGTTCGACCCCGACTTCGCCGCGCCCTTCAACGGCGACGTACCGAAGGATCATCGGGCGATCCCGGTCAGCCGGCCCAACTTCGTCAGCCTCTGCCACGGCGTGATCCACGCTGACGAGGTGGTCTTCGAACAGTTGGTGCGACGGCTCGGAATCTCCATCGACTGGTCATTCCTCTACACCACCGTCGGTCCACGCGCCCAGCGGGTCAGCCAGCTGGCGTTCCTGCACAACCTGGCCCGGGGTGAGGCATACCAGCAGGACGCGCCGACGCTGTACGACATCGACGAGCGCACCGCAGTGGCTCAAGCCGAGATGGAAGACCGGGACGTGCCCGGCGCGTACCACAAGCTGGCCTTCCATCGCAGCGACGGTGCCGGCGACCTGTTGATCGACACGACTCGACCCGAGCTGCTGGCCAGCTGCGTGGCGATGGTCGCCCATCCCGACGACGCTCGCTACCAGCCGTTGTTCGGCTCCACTGTGCGGACCCCGCTGTTCGAGGTCGAGGTGCCCGTGTTGGCCCATCACCTGGCGGAGCCCGACAAGGGCACGGGCATCGCCATGATCTGCACCTTCGGCGACACCACCGATGTCACCTGGTGGCGCGAGCTGAACCTGCAGTCGCGGGCGCTCATCGGCTTCGACGGCCGGATGGCCATCGAGACACCGGAGTGGATCACCGAACCCGCGGGACGGGTCGCGTACGCGCAGGTCTCCGGGTTGGCGCCGAAGCAGACGCAACGCAAGATCGTCGAGTTGTTGATCGAGTCGGGCGAGATGCTCGGCGAGCCACGCCCGATCAGCCATCCGGTGAAGTTCTACGAACGCGGGACGCGTCCGCTGGAGATCGTCGCCACCCGGCAGTGGTACATCCGCAACGGCGGTCGCGACGAGACGCTGCGAAATGCACTGCTGGCACGTGGCGAGGAATTGACCTGGCATCCCGCATACATGCACAACCGCTACCAGAACTGGGTCGGCGGGCTGAACGGCGACTGGTTGATCAGCCGGCAGCGCTTCTTCGGCGTGCCCATCCCGCTGTGGTACCGCCTCGACGGCGAGGCCAATCCGCTGTACGAGGAGATCTTCACCCCCGACGAAGCGCAGTTGCCGATCGACCCGTCGGTCACCTGCCCAGCGGGGTTCACCGAAGACCAGCGCGGCAAGCCCGACGGCTTCGTCGGCGATCCCGACGTGATGGACACCTGGGCCACGTCGTCGATGACGCCACACATCGCCGGTGGGTGGATCGACGATCCCGATCTGTTCGCCCGCGTGTTCCCCATGGACATGCGCCCGCAAGCGCACGACATCATCCGCACCTGGCTGTTCGGCAGCGTGGTCCGCAGCCACCACGAGCATGGCTGCCTCCCGTGGTCCAACGCGGCGATCTCCGGGTGGATCCTCGACCCCGACCGCAAGAAGATGTCGAAGAGCAAGGGCAACGTGGTCACGCCGATCAACCTCCTGGAGGAGTACGGCACCGACGCCGTGCGCTACTGGGCCGCCTCCGGACGACCCGGCGTCGACACCGCCTTCGACGAGGGGCAGATGAAGATCGGCCGCAAGTTGGGCACCAAGCTGCTGAACGCGACCAAGTTCGTGCTCGGGTTCGGCGCCCCTCCGGCCGACGCAGTTCCCACGGCTGCGCTCGATCGAGCGATGCTGGCCCGTCTCGCCGACGTCATCGACGAATCGACCCGCGCCCTCGACGAGTTCGACTACGCCCGGGCCCTGGAGCGCACCGAGGCGTTCTTCTGGTGGTTCTGCGACGACTACGTGGAGCTCGTCAAGGGTCGCGCGTACGGCACGCAGGGCGACGACGCCGCACACTCGGCCCGGGCCGCGTTGCGCCAGGCGCTCGACATCATCCACCGCCTGTTCGCCCCGTTCCTCCCTTTCGTCGCCGAGGAAGTCTGGAGTTGGTGGCAGGAGGGCTCGGTCCATGCCGCGTCGTGGCCCGACGCCGCACCGCTGGTCTCATTGGGCGATGTCTCGCTGCTGGTGCCCGTCAGCGAGGTGCTGGCCGCAGTTCGGCGGGCCAAGACCGAAGCCAAGCTCAGCCAGCGAGCAGCGGTCGAGGAACTGACCATCGAGGGCCCGGCGAGCGCGCTGGCGGCCGTCGAGGCCTGCCGTACCGACCTCGCCGAGGCCGGAGGCGTCACTGAGTTCACCCTCTCGGAGGGCCCGGCGTTGATGACGAACGTGCGTCTGGCCCCCTCGACGGATGTGAGAACGCCCCACTAGCCTGCTCGACGTGAAGTCGAGGGTTCGGGTTGCGGCGCTGTTGGTGGGCGTTGGGGCGCTCTGGGTGACCGCCGCGGCATTGCCCTCTGTCGTCTCGGCAACCACACCGCCATCCACCACGACCACGGTCGTCGACGCACCGGTCGACGCCCCGATTGCCAGCAACGTTGCCGCAGCCGCTGATGCGATCGCTGCGGCAACACGCGGCAGCAGCATCCAAGAGACCCCCACGCTGCCGCCGCCGCCGACCGAGGAGCCGACAACCACCCAGGTCGTGGCTCCGCCCGACACCGGCGTGCCGTATCTGTCGGGCGTCGGGCGTCGGGTCGTCTACTCGAAGAACCAGATGCGCGTCTGGATCGTCGACGGCAGCAACATGACGGTGCGCACGTATCGGGTGTCGGGACGGTTCGGCCAGCCGGACCCTGGGACCTACCAGGTGTTCTCGCGCTCCGCGTTCACCTGCAACATCGACCACCCGAACATCTGCATGAGGTTCATGGTTCGCTTTGCGCACGGTCCGCTGGGCGACAACATCGGCTTCCACGAGATCCCCAAGCGAGACGGGGTCCCGGTGCAATCCGACGCCCAGCTCGGTCAGGCGTTATCGGGTGGCTGCGTGCGCCAGGCCACCGCCGACGCCCTGTTCATGTGGGACTTCGCCAGCATCGGAACCACCGTGGTGGTCACCGACTAGGTGTCGTGACAGGCACGTTCGCCCTGCTCGACGGATGCCCCGATCCAGCCTTGTTGGGAAGCAGAAGCGCCTTCGATCTGCAACCAACCGATTCGTCAGATGGGGACACCGAGTTCTCTGTCAGCCCGCTAACCGACTGTCGCTCAAGGAGCTGACGCTGAGCGTTGTGGCTCGGGGAACAGCGCACCGAGCTGGCGATCTGGGCGCCAAGCTCGCTCCTCGCCCCAGGCAACGAGATCTTCGGCGCCCAAATCGGCAGGCCCGTCGAGAACGTCGCACAGAGCCTCGTTCTGGACCCGGCCGGCATACCACCGAGGTGCCGGACGAATACCGAGCAAAGGTTGGCAGTCGAGGCACCAGGTGGGACTACGCCGGCTCGACACCGCCCGGCGGGACCGTGGTGATGATGTGTGCGATGGTCGGCGGGCCGGGTGGGGCGCGCAGCTCACCCTCGTTGAACGCATCGAGGGCCAGAACTCTCCAAGCCCGGCGTACCTCGTCGCGGCGTCCCGGCAGGGTCGGAGCCGTCAGGCGGTAGACCAGGCGATCGTCGCGCACATCGGTCAGCCCGACGATCGTCGCGTCACCCGTGAGAACCAGCCCGGCGGAGGGATCGTCGCGGAGCTTGCCGCC
>JANMNE010000144.1:0-33716 GCA_031373785.1 Ilumatobacteraceae bacterium | reverse complement strand
CGTCGTCACCATGGCCATGCCGCGCATGAACCAGCTGATGGACACCCTCAGCCCGGAGACCCACAAGTACTTCCTGTTCCACTACAACATGGCCCCGTGGGCCAACGGTGAGACCGGTCGTGTCGGTTCCCCCAAGCGTCGTGAGATCGGCCACGGTGCGCTCGCCGCCCGTGCACTGATCCCGGTGCTGCCCAGCCAGGAAGAGTTCAGCTACACGCTGCGCCTCGTGGCCGAGGTGCTGGCCTCCAACGGTTCGACGTCGATGGCGTCGGTCTGCTCGGGTTCGCTGGCCCTGATGGATGCCGGCGTGCCGATCAAGGCCGCCGTCGCCGGAATCGCCATGGGCCTGGTCTACGCCGAAGGCAAGTACACCACGCTCACCGACATCCTCGGTGCCGAGGACGCGTTCGGCGACATGGACTTCAAGGTCGCCGGAACATCGGAGTTCGTGACGGCCCTGCAGCTCGACACCAAGATCGAAGGCATCCCCGCCGACGTCTTGGCTGCCGCGCTCGACCAGGCCAAGGAAGCTCGTACCGCGATCCTGGCGAACATGAACGCCTGCATCGCCGAGCCCCGTGCCGAAGTTGCCGCCACGGCACCGAAGATCATCTCGATCACCATCCCCATGGACAAGATCGGTGAGGTCATCGGGCCGAAGGGCAAGGTCATCAACACGATCCAGCAAGAGACCGGCGCCGACATCGCAGTCGACGACGACGGCTCGGTCGGCATCGTCACGATCGGCGCAGTCGAGGCCTCGAAGATGGAGGAAGCGAAAGCTCGCATCCTCGCCATCGTCGATCCGCCGAAGGCCGACGTCGGTGCGACCTACATGGGCCGGGTGGTCAACGTCACCAAGTTCGGTGCGTTCGTCAACATCCTCCCCGGTCGCGACGGCCTGGTGCACATCTCCAAGCTCGGTAAGGGCAAGCGCATCAACAACGTCGAAGATGTGTTGACGCTCGGCCAGGAGATCGAGGTCATCGTCGAGGAGATCGACGAGAAGGGCAAGGTCAGCTTGACCCCCGGCGCCTCGTGGAACCCGTTCCCCAACGGTGACGGTGGCTCCGCTCCTGCGGCGCCCGCGGCTTCGAGCGCTGCGACTCCTTCGGGTGATCCCGTTGCGGTCGGTGACCGTCCGGTTGCCGTCAGCTTCGACGACGCGTTCGATGCAGAGCTCGCCGGCGAGCTCGGCGATCTCGGCCCCGGCGGCGAAGCCGGTGGCGGTGCTGCAGACCGCGGCGGCGACCGCGGCCCACGTCGTGACGACCGAGGCGGTGCCCGCAACCGCGGCCCGCGTCGCCATCGCTGATTGAAGCGTTCGGTTCTTTGACCGATTTGCGGATCACTCAACTCGAATCCGGCCTCACCGTGGCCACCGAACACGTGCCTGGCGCGTTGTCGGTGGCCACCGGCGTCTGGGTCGGTGTCGGTTCGCGCGACGAACCGGCCGAGCTCAGTGGTGTCAGCCACTTCCTCGAGCACCTGTTGTTCAAGGGCACTCCTACCCGCACGTCGCAGGAGATCTCCCGCTCGGTCGATCGTGTCGGCGGTGATTTCAACGCCTTCACCGCCAAGGAGTACACCGCCTACTACTGCCGGCTGCCGGCACGGCACGCCTTGTTCGGTGTCGACCTGCTGGGCGACGTGTTGATCCGGCCGGCGTTGCGCGAGAGCGATGTCGACAGCGAGCGCCTGGTGATCCTGGAGGAACTGGCGATGGACGACGACTCGCCCGACGACGTCGCCCATCGAATGTTCGCCGCCCAGCTCTTCGCCGGGCATCCGCTCGGTCGGGAGACCGCTGGCGATCGAGAGACGGTGCAGGCGATCACCGCGGCCGATGTTCGGCGGTTCTTCGAGTCCCACTACCACGCCGGCTCGATGGTCGTCACGCTGGCTGGGCCGATCGACCACGACGAGGCGCTGCAGCTGATCTCGAATTCGTTTGCCGAGGTTCGTACCACCGGTCACCGTCCGAGCCGAGACGCGCCCGAGGCGGTCGGTGCCCACGATTCGATCGACGATGACACCGAACAGGTGCACATCGTGATGGGTGGTCGTTCGCTGGCCCGCGGTGATGACGATCGCGAAGCACTCGACGTCGTCAACCACGTGTTCGGCGGCGGCCTGTCGAGCCGTCTGTTCGAGGAGATCCGCGAGCGTCGCGGCCTGGCCTACTCGGTGTACTCCGGCGTCTCGGCCTACGCCGACAGCGGCGCGTTCCAGATGTACGCGGGCACGCAGCCCGAGCACGGCGACGAGGTCATCGCGCTGATGCGGTCCGAGCTCGACCGCCTCATCAGTGACGGCATCTCCGACGACGAGCTCGATGTCGCCGTCGGGTATCTCACCGGGGCGTTCGAGCTGGGTCTCGAAGACACCGGGGCGCGGATGGCCCGCAACGGCGGCCAGTTGATCACCACCGGCTCGATCCGCCCGATCGCCGACCAGGTGGATCGCTGGGCAGCCGTCGATCAGACGGCGGTGAAGCGCACGATCGATCGTGTCTTCACGTCTGACCCCATCGTGGTCACCGTCGGCCCCACCGCCTGAGACGGCTACGGTCAACGGCATGTCGCAGACCAAAGTCGGAGTCGTCGGTGCCGGAGGACGGGTGGGCCGCGCGGTCTGCCTGGCGGTCGAGCTCGACCACGACCTCGAGCTCGTCGCCGCGATCGATCGCAGCGCGGCCGGGCAAGTGCGCAACGGGGTGACCCTCACCGGTGATCTGCGCTCGCTCGCCGATGCCGGTTGCGACGTGGTCGTCGACTTCACCAACGCCGACGCTGCGCGAGTGACCGTGCCGTGGCTGGCGATGCACGGCATGCATGCCGTCGTCGGCACGACCGGTCTGAGCGACGCCGAGATCGAAGGGTTCCGCACCGAGTTCAGCGGTAGCAACTGCGTGATCGTTGCCAACTTCTCGATCAGCGCGGTGCTGATGATGCGATTCGCCGAGTTGGCCGCGCCGTACTTCGACAGCGCCGAGATCATCGAGATGCATCACGAGGGCAAGATCGATGCTCCCTCGGGAACGGCGATTGCCACGGCGCGACGGATGGCCGCGGCCTCGGGGGAGTGGACGGCCGATCAGACCCAGCACGAGGCGTATCCCGGATCGCGAGGGGGTGAGGGCCCTGGCGGAATTCACATTCATTCCTTGCGGATGCGCGGCGTTGTGGCCCACCAAGAAGTGATCCTTGGCGCCGCGGGTCAAACCCTGACGATCCGCCAGGACAGCTACGACAGCGTCAGCTACGTCCCCGGCGTGATCCTGGCCTGCAAGCACATCGCCGACCACCGAGGCGTGACGTTGGGGCTCGAGGCGTTCCTCGGTATGTGATCAGCCGAGGGCAGCGACCGCGGCGTCGTAGTCGGGTTCCTGGGCGATCTCGGGCACGAGTTGCGAGTGCAGCACGGTGCCGCTCTCGTCGAGCACGATGATCGCACGGGCCATCAAACCTGCCAACTTGCCGTCGGCCATCGTCACGCCGTACGACCCGAAGCCGCCGCGGAAGGTCGACGCGTTGGCGACGTTGGTCAACCCCTCCGAGCCGCAGAAGCGGCCTTGGGCGAACGGCAGGTCGGCCGACACGTTGAGCACCATGGTGTTGTCGAGGCCGGCGGCGAGCTCGTTGAACTTGCGGACGCTTGCAGCGCACGTCGGTGTGTCGATGCTGGGGAAGATGTTGAGCACCACGCGCTGGCCGGCGAGATCAGCCGGCGTGATGTCGGAGAGATCTGCTTTGGTGACGGTGAACGACGGGGTGGTCGAACCAACCGAGGGAAGGTCGCCGACAGTGTTGACAGGGTTTCCCCCGAGTGCAGTCTGAGCCATGGCGAGATGTCTACCAGAGGCCGGTGCAACGTCCCCAGCCTTCTCGCCGGGGCGCTTGCCCAGTTCCTTGACTGCCAGCCCGTTCTCGGTATTGGTCCGGCACCTCGGCGATATTCGGGCCGGGCCGAGTACGAGGCCCGATGCGACGTTCTCGACGGGCCTGCCGATCTGGGCCGCGGTCACATCAAGGGTGGTCGGGCGCGATTTCGGTACTCCCAGGCGTATTTTCGCGCCCAACCAGGGTCATTGGGTGCGATTTCGGCAATCCCGGGCGTGTTTTCGCGCCCAACGCCGCTGGCTCGGTACCGCACCAAACGAAGCATTCGGCTTCGCAACATCGCCGGGCCTTCCTAGCCTCGCCCCCGGCGGATGTTGGCGACGTTGGTGAGCACGACCAGCACGACGGACCCGATGATGATCGGCAACTGGAAGCGTTGGAGGAAGTTGATCGCCGACTTGACCTCCGACTCGAACTGCTTGGCGAGCCACCACAGCAATGCCAGGCGCCCGGCGATCCCGAGCAGGAGCAACGGCACGATCCGCCTCCAGCGCGCGCGAACGGTCCCGCTGAGCACGAAGACGATGTTGCTGCCCACGAAGATGGGGATGAGCACCCATTCTGCGGTGCGGTATTGCTGCTCGAAGCGGTCGACGGCTTCGGTCGTCATCCCCAGGAACCGCGTGAACCACCGGAGGGCGTGATCTCCGTACGCCCGACCGAGGAAGTGGCACACAGCGGCTGCCAAGGTGAGGCGAATCGTGGCAATGACGGCGTAGGAGACGGGCGAGATCCCCGCGCCGACAGCGCCGATCAGGTACCGATTGCGCGACGACAGCATGATCAGTTGTTCTGGCTCCGTTTTCACCCAGCGGGCGAACACGATGTTGGCGATGTTCGTGCACACGACCAGGCCGACGAAGGCGACCAGGAGAAACGGGCCGTAGGCCGCTCGCTCGTGCGGCTCGAGGACGTCGTCAGCCGCAGTGGTGTCCATCGTGAGCGCACCTTAAACCATGAGGTTGTTACGGCTGGTGCGCCGTGATGGGGATTCGGCGTCGGCGCGGTCTGGACTACCGTGTCCGTCGCGGCCTCCGCCGCCCAGACGTGAACAACCGGAGAACACCACTCATGAAGACAACTCGACTGATCGCCGGCCTGATGGCCGCCGGTCTCCTGGTCGCCGCCTGTGGCGACGACACCAAGACCCCCGCTGCGGGCGGCACTGCCGCGCCGGGGGGCACTGCCGCGCCGGCAGGCACCACCCCTGCCGCTGCCAACGACTGCAAGCCGGTGAAGGCCGGCGTGCTCAGCGTCGTCACCAGCTTGCCCGGCCCGAACTTCTGGGGCACCACCAAGGCAGAGGTCGATCCCGACGCCATCAAGAGTGGCATCGAATACGACATGGCCAACATGATCGCGTCGTGGTGCGGCCTGACCATGTCGTTCCGCAACGAGGGCTTCGACGCGATCGTTGCCGGACAGATCGATCCCACCAGCTACGACCTCGTGCTGTCGCAGGTGACCATCACCGAGGACCGAGCCAAGGTCGTCGACTTCTCGGTGGGCTACTTCAAGAGCGATCAGGGCCTCCTTGTCAACAAGGGCACTGCTGTCGCCAGTTGGGATGACATGAAGAAGCTGACAATCGGTGTACAGGCTTCGACCACCGCCGAGTTCTACGTCACCTCGGGTGAAGTCCCCGGCTGGAAACTCGACAAGGTCAAGGCGTTCCCCGATCTCGCCTCGGCATATGCCGCGCTGGCGGCCGGCCAGGTCGACGGCGTCATGATCGACACCCCGATCAACCTCGGCCAGGCTGCCCAGTCGGGCGGCAAGCAGGAGGTCGTGGCTCAATTCAAGACCGGCGAGGAATACGGGGCCATCTACGGCAAGGGCAATGGGAAGAAGGCGATCTTCGATCCGATCATCCAGGGTCTGATCGACGATGGGTCCATCAACGCCCTGATCGCCAAGTACCTGGGCGGCGACCCGTCGACCGTTCCGTTCATCGACGTTCCGGCCGCCTGAGCCTGCATTGAACAATCCGGTGGTATCCGGCCCTCTCGGCATGCGGCGAGTGGGCCGGGTACTGACCTATCGCAAGGCTGCGACGGTTGCCTTGTTGTTCCCGCCGGCGGGCGTGCCGGCCATGATGCACTCGGTGCGAGCGGCGCGCCTCGCCAAGCAAGGCGAGGTCGAATCGGCGCGGCGCGAAGGCGAACGTGCCCGCGACTGGGCGTGGTATGCGGTCGGCATCGGCTTGACCGTGTACATCGTCGCCTTCGTTGCTTGGCTGCTCCTCGCCAACCATCACGCTGTCTCGCGGGTGTTCTTCGGCTGGTCGACGATGACTGACGGCAGCGCCTGGTGGTCGCTACTCAAGGGCTTCTGGATCAACGTGCAGGTGTTCATGATCGCCGAGGCCATCGTGTTGGTGTGGGCGCTCGTGGTCGCCGTGATGCGTTTGCTGCCCGGGCCCGCGTGCCGACCGATCCGATTTCTGGCGACGGTGTACGTCGATGTCTTCCGAGGGGTTCCGTCGCTGCTGGTGATCTACATCGTCGGCCTCGGACTCGCTCAAGCCAAGGTGCCGATCGTCGGTGATTTCTCCGACGTCCAGTACGCCATCATCGCCCTCAGCTTGACCTACGGTGCGTACGTCTCGGAGGTCTATCGCTCCGGCATCGAATCGGTGCATTGGAGCCAGACCGCTGCAGCCCGGTCGCTCGGGTTGAGCTATTCCCAGACGTTGCGCCATGTGGTGGTGCCCCAGGCCGTGCGCCGGGTGATCCCGCCACTGCTCAACGACTTCATCGGTCTGCAGAAGGACACAGCGCTGATCGGCGTGCTCGGCATGTTGGAGGTGGTCAGCCGGGCCCGATTCATCAACAACTCCAGAGGCACGCTGGCCGCCTACTCGATGGCCGCATTGCTGTTCTTGCTGGTCACCATCCCGTTCACCCGCTGGCTTGATGCACTCATCCGCCGTCAACGAGCCAAGACACTGGCAGGCCGATAAACATGGCGTTCCTCGAACTTCGTGATGTGCACAAGACGTTCGGCACCAACCCGGTCCTGCGCGGCATCAACCTCGATGTCGAACTGCACCAGGTCGTGTGCCTGATCGGGGCGTCCGGCAGCGGCAAGTCGACCATGCTGCGGTGCATCAACCAACTGGAGACCGTCGACGGTGGAGAGATCCGACTCGGTGGTGACCGGGTCAGCGGACGCGGGATCGATGTCGACGCGTTGCGCCGAGAGGTCGGGATCGTCTTTCAGAGCTTCAACCTCTTTCCGCACATGACGGTCTTGGCCAATGTCTGCCTGGCGCCGGTCAAGGTGCTCGGGCTGTCGACGGAGTTGGCTGAGGAGCGCGGCATCGCCTTGCTGAAGCGCATCGGGCTCGACGAGAAGGCCAAGGAGTATCCCGACCGGCTGTCGGGTGGTCAGCAACAGCGCGTCGCCATCGTGCGGGCGTTGGCGATGGAGCCTCACCTGTTGCTGCTCGACGAGATCACGTCGGCGCTCGATCCCGAACTGGTCGGCGAGGTGTTGAACATCGTCCGTGACCTCGCCGCCGACGGCATGACGATGATGCTGGCCACCCACGAGATGGGCTTTGCCAAAGAGGTCTCGTCGAAGGTGTGCTTCCTGCACGAAGGCGTGATCCACGAGGAAGGGCCTCCGTCACAGATCTTCGAGAACCCGCAGCAGGACCGCACCAAGGCCTTCGTGCAACGCATCATCGACGCCGGGCGGCTGTGATCAGGCCTTTTGTGGGAGTGGTTGGCCTGACCCCTTGACAGTGAGACACAAAGTGTCTTACTGTCTCACGATGAGTCTCGACCCGGCAGAACAGCGCGTCCTCGACGCGGCGAAGTTCTGCTGCGAGCGGTGGGGGCTCGCCAAGGTCACCATCGAAGACATCGCCACCGAGGCCGGCGTCTCCCGAGCCACCCTCTACCGCATGTTCCCCGGCGGCAAGGACGTGTTGTTCGAGGCACTGCGGGTCCGCGACATCGAAGACTTCTTCACCCGGCTGAGCGCCCATCTCGATGGCGCCTCCGACTTCGAGGATCTGTTGGTGCGCTGTGTCGTGCATGCCATGGCGGAACTGCGCGGCGATCAACACCTGTCGATGATGCTGGCCTCCGAGCCCGGCGAGATCCTCGGCGAACTCACCGTCGACGGCCTTCCTCGAATCATCCGGGTGGCCACCGTGTTCTTGGTGCCATTGGTCGACGGCTACCTGCCGCGCCGCGAGGGCGCCCGGCTGGTCGAGCTGCTGGCCCGCTTGGTCATCAGCTACTTCCTTGCACCCTCCGACCAGGTCGACCTCGGTGAGCCCGACTCGGCCAGAACCTTCATCCAAACCTTCATCCTGCCGGCCTTCGCGCCATCACTCACGAGGAGCTGACCATGACTGTCACCCACAACGACAACGAAACGATCATCGGCCGAGCCGAGATCAACGACATCGACGCCATCCTGGCGATCCCCACCCACGACCCCCACGAGGTCGCCCACATCGTCAAGAACAACGCCGACACCATCTTCACGTGGGACTACTCGCTCAGCCGCCCGGCCCTGCGCAAGTTGTACGAGAAGGCCAAGGTCGGGCAGTGGAACGCAACCACCGATCTGCCGTGGGACACCGAGGTCGACATCGAAAAGACCGTCGCCGAGGATCAGGCACTGATCGGTACCGGCATCGACGCATCGGTCTACATCGGCACGCCGGTCGAGAAGTGGGACGAGAAGAAGTGGCTCGAGTTCGGCGTCGAGAGCCGCAACTGGAGCCTCAGCCAGTTCATGCACGGCGAGCAGGGCGCGCTGCTGTGCACCGCCAAGATCGTCGAGACCGTGCCGTGGTACGACGCCAAGTTGTACGCCAGCACCCAGGTCGTCGACGAGGCCCGCCATGTCGAGGTGTTCGCCCGCTATCTCGACGAGAAGCTGGGTGGCAAGTACCAGATCAACTCACACCTGCGGATGCTGCTCGACGACATCGTCAACGACAGCCGTTGGGACATGACGTACCTGGGCATGCAGGTGATGGTCGAGGGCCTGGCGCTGGCCGCCTTCGGGTTCATGCACCAGTTCACCAACGAGCCCCTGCTGAAGCAGTTGCTGCGGTACGTGATGAGCGATGAGGCCCGCCACGTGGCCTTCGGCGTGCTGTCGTTGAAAGAGGTCTACGACTCACTGAGCGATGCCGAGATGAAGGACCGCCAGGAGTTCGCCTTCGAAGCCGCCATCCGTATGCGCGACCGCTTCATGCAGCAAGAGGTGTGGGAGCGCATGGAGGTGAAGGTGCGCGACGTCGTGCCGCTGGTGCTGGAGGACCCGACCCGCCAGGTCTTCCAGTCGATGCTGTTCTCCAAGATCGTGCCGAACTGCAAGAAGCTCGGCCTGCTCGACCGCAATGACAAGTGGCTGCGCCGCCGCTTCGAGGAGATGGGTGTGATCCAGTTCGAGGATTGGGAAGACACCGGCGAGGAATACCTCAAGTTCGAGTTGGGCGTCGACGCCCCCGCCGCGATCTGACGAGCCGGCCGGCTGAGCCTCGGCGATCAGTCCTCGACGTCGATGTCGACCATCAGATGGTCTGCCAAGGCTTCCAGCTCGGTGCGGATGGTCTCGATGCCGACCGACGCGGGGAGCGCAACCGTGGCCGTGGCCTGGAACAGCGGACCACCGGACATCGGAGCATTGACGGTGTCGGTGGTGAGCTCCTCGATACTGGCTCGAGCCGCGGCCAATGCCGTGGAGACGGAATGCAGCAGACCGGGTCGATCGGAGCCGACGAGGTGCAGCACGAAGCGGCGCCCGGTCGGCGCGGGTGTTGCACCGGTGAGATCGACGCTGACCTGCAACACACCCTCGTGGCCAAGCGCTGAAAGCGCGTCGCGCAACTCCTCGGCGTCGTGGTCGGAAATGCTCACCTGCACGATGCCTGCGAACTTCCCGCCGAGCCGCGCCATCTGACTGCGCTCCCAGTTCCCGCCGTGCGATTCGACGACACCGGAGATTGCATCGACGAGGCCGGGACGGTCGTCACCGACGACGGAAACAACGAGGGTTGCCACGGCCCAACGCTACTCACCCGAGTCGAGTGTTCTGTGTTCGACGGGGTGCGCTGGGACACTCGACTAGGCGTTGATGAAGTCGGCGAGTTGACGGCGCCATTCGACGCTGCACTTGTCGGCTTGCACGCTGACCAGGGTCGTTTGATCGAGGGGCAGCACGCCGTCGAGTTGCTCGAGCATCCGCTTGTCTTCCGCGCCGATCGCCAGGTCGAAGCGGATGATCTCCTCAGCCGACACCGAGAAGTCGTCGTTGCGCCACACGACGAACGTGAAGTACGACGTGACGTCGTCGATCGGCGTGGACAGCAGCAGCAGGATGTGTTCGAGGCCGGTGTCGTACTGGATGGTGCTGCGCACCACGAACGGCATGCTGAACCCCGACGTCATCACGCGGTGCACGACCTGCTCGGTCTGGCCACTGACCAGTGCGCCGGTGGAATTGTTGGCCATCACCTCGTAGCGGTAGCCGTAGTACCCGTCGTCAAGCGGCTGTAGCTCGAATCGTGGTACGAGCGTGTCTTGAGCGCGACCGAACGTGCCGGTGTGCACGAACGGGAAGTGGGTGATGTCGAGGAAGTTGTCGACCATGCGTGTCGCCGAACAGTTCCACACCTCGACGGGCGTGTTGATGCGTCGGAACGAGGGATCGGTCTCCTGCGCAATGCAGGGAATCG
The DNA here is from genome assembly GCA_031373785.1 of Ilumatobacteraceae bacterium. Taxonomy (GTDB): domain Bacteria; phylum Actinomycetota; class Acidimicrobiia; order Acidimicrobiales; family Ilumatobacteraceae; genus JAENVT01. Next base: position 23,108 of record JANMNE010000144.1, on the reverse strand, counting down.
GTGCCGACGGTGTTCCGAGGCAGACCCACACCAGCCCATAGCGCTCGTCGCAGCCGAACGGCTCGAGGTGAGCGCGGGGTGGCGGGGGCACACCTTCGTTGGCCGACGGAACCCGCACGCAGCGGCCCTCGTCACCAAATGTCCACCCGTGGTACGCACACGTGAGGCAGCCGTCGGTGACGGTGCCGGCAGAGAGGGGAGCCTCGCGATGCGGGCAACGATCGGGCGCTGCAAGCACCGCGCCGGACGGGGTGCGCCAGACGACGACCTGCCTGCCGAGCAGCCTCACCGCGACCGGCTGGGTCGCGACCTCGACGGATCGCGCCACCGGGTGCCACGAGTTGGCCAACGCATCGCTGTCGCACAGGATCCCGCTCATCGACGCGACCTTACTGACCTCGCTGCGCCGCCGAGCCGGTCAGCGCGCATCGATCTGTGGCCAAACGTGAGGAATGGTGATGCCGGCGCGATCGAGCAACGAACGCTGTCGTTCGCACGCCTCCGTGCGCAGCGCCGCAGCGTCGACGGTGACGCATCGGCCATCACGGATCACGGGCTGCCCGGCGATGAAGACATCGCGCACGGTTCGACCGTCGGTGCCCCAGACCAGTTGCAACCCGACGTCGCCGCGCGGCATCCATCCCCAGTCGTTGGCTTGATGTACGACGATGTCGGCCTGCTTGCCGATGGTCAGTGAGCCAATGCGATCCGCCATGCCGAGTGCCTCGGCGCCGGCGATCGTGGCCATCTCGAACGCCTGGTGTGCACCGAAGCGCTGTGGCTCGAGTCGGGCGTCGCGGGCAATCCCCGCGGCCAGCGCCGCGGCGCGGAGGATGTCGGCGACATCGCCGGCGTTGCTCGCATCGCAACCCAGTGCGACCCGGCCGCCGCGCTCGACGATCTCGGCATGGCGACCAACGCGGGTAACCCCTTGGCCGAGACGCAGATACGCCCACGGGCAGTAGGCGATGGCTGTGCGCGTCGAGAGAACCAAGTCGATCTCCTCGTCGTCGAGCCACACTCCATGAGCCAGCAGCAGGTTCGGTCCCAGCACGCCGAGGTGATGCAGGTGCGTGACCGGGCGACGACCGGTGCGGGCCAGGTAGTTCACCGGGTCCGACGACGTGGGAGACAGATGCATGGTCATGCCGGTGCCCATCGTGCGAGCAAGCTCGGCCGCCCCGGCAAGCAGCTCGTCACTGGCCAGGTCATGGCCGACCAGCGTGACCCAGCCCTCGACGAGCCGACCCGGCGGAAAGGCCTCGACGACGGCTCGCTGGCGATCGAGTACCTCGGTCGCCGTGCCGACGAACGGACCCTCCTCGATGTCCCATCCCCACGTGCCCACGGTGCCGCGAATCCCGACTGCCTGCATCGCCTTGGCCACACGATCGGGGTGGGCGACCGTTCCCGCCTCGACCACTGTCGTGACACCGTTCTGGGCGCACTCGATGGCGCACAGGGTGGCCGACAACTCATCGTCGTCGGCCGTGTGCTGGGCGTGGATGGGCACGGCCCACTCGAAGATCGACGCCCCCGGTGCGAGCAGGTCGGGGATGCAGCTGCGCACCAACGGATCGCCCGTCAGGTGCTGGTGAGCGTTGATCATGCCGGGCGTGACGACGCACTCAGTTGCATCGATCACCGTCGCATCGGGGTGCTCGGCGCGCAGCGCTCTCGTCGACCCGACCGCGACGATGAGGCCATCGGTGACGACGACTGATCCGCCGAGCAACACCTCGCGGGTGTCGTTCATCGTCACCACGTCGCCCCCGGCGATGATCAGTTCTGGTCTGATGGTCAGACCGTAGTGCACCTAGGCTGGACCGATGAATCGCAGTGCCCCGCCCCCGTCACTGCTCACCCACATCGCCCTTCCGGTCCGCGATCTGGACGCGACGATGGCGTTCTACGAGCGCTACACGACCCTGGTCAACATCCAGGAGCGTCTCGACCCGGACTCCGGCCTGCGCACGGTGTGGCTCGCCAACCAGCGCGACGTGACCGCCGACGCGGCGCGGTTCGTGATCGTGCTGATCTGTGGCAAGTTGCCGACTGCAGTCACCGGCGACATCAAAGAGGAGTACGGCTTCCTGCGCTCGATCAGTCATCTCGGCATCTCACTCGACAGTCGCGACGAGGTCGACCAGATCGCGGCGATGGCCAAGGCCGAGGGCTGCCTGCTGCTCGGCCCGATGTACCGCAACGCCGTCGTCGGCTACATCTGCATCGTCACCGATCCCGACGGCAACAACGTCGAGTTCTCGGTGGAGCAACTGCTGGGATAGCGGGTTGCGTTTGTAGCATGATCATGGCATATTTGTGGCATGAGTCGAACTCGTGTCAGTACCACCGTTGACGACGCCCTGCTTGCCCGTGCTCGGAGCGCGCTGGCGGGCTCGACGGATTCGGTGGTCCTCGATGAAGCCCTCAGGGCACTCGTCGAGCGTCACCGAAGCGCCGAGATCGACGCCGCCTACGCCTCATACGATCGACATCCAATCCACGAGCCCGACGAGTGGGGCGACCTCGCCTCGTTCCGAGATGCCGCAGCTGCAACGTGACGTCGATGCCTCTTCGGGGCGAACTGTGGTGGTGTGAGCTGCCGGAGATCGGTCGTCGTCCGGTCGTGGTGTTGTCGCGAGATGCGGCGATCCCACGACTTCGTCGGGCGCTCATTGCGCCGTGCACCACAACGATCCGGGGTCTGCCGAGCGAGGTGATCCTCGAACCCGGTGAGGATCCGATCGGAAGGCGAAGCGCGGTGAACCTCGACTCGGTCGAGAGCGTGTCGATCGCGGTCCTGGTCGAGCGTCTCGGGCGACTCAGCGGTGCCCGCATGCGCGAGATCTGCATCGCCCTGGAGATCGCTGTCGACTGTCAGAACTGAGCTGGCGGTCGCCTCGACCTACTTGAGGCCGCGGATGAACGGTCTCGCCAGGGCGCCCGGCTGGCGCACTCGCTTGGCGAACACGGCCATGGCCACGACCGTGACGACATTCGGGGCCATCGCGAGGAACGACGAATCGATCGACTGGTAGCCGAGTGACGGGATCGTCAGCACGAACGAGCCGACCAGACCGAACGTGACACAGCCGGCCACGGTGCCCTTCAACGTCCACCCACCGAAGATCACCGCGGCGATGGCGATGAACCCGCGCCCACCGATGAGCGAATCCTCGAACCTGCCGGAGCGGGCGAACAGGAAGTAGCCGCCACCGATCCCGGCCAGCAGCCCGGTGAGGTAGATGGTCTGACGGCGCAGCTTGTTGACGTGCAACCCGGAGACGTCCGCCGCGTTGGGGTCCTCGCCGACGGCGCGCACCGCCAGGCCCCAGCGGGTGCGATAGATCAGCCACCACACCAAGGGCACCACCGGGTAGACGAGGTACAAGACCCACGGCTGATCGAACAGGGCCGGGCCGACAAGCGGTATGCGCGCCAGCAACGGGACCTCGAAGCGACCGACGACCGACGACTTCGGGTCGATCGAACTGGTGAGGAAGCCGACCAGGCCGAGCACGAGCACGTTCAACACCAGGCCGACGACGAACTGATCGGCGGGCAGCCGGTGGCTCATGTTGGCCTGGATGGCGGCGACCAGCAGCCCGGCGATCGCGGCGAAGAGCATGCCGATCCACGTCGAGTGGGTGACGTCGACACCGATCGCTGCCGCGAAGGCGCCGGCGAGCAGCATCGCCTCGAGGGAGATGTTGATCGTGCCGGCCTTCTCGGCGATCAGTTCGCCCGAGGCGGCGAAGAGCAGCACGACGGCGGCGATGATGGCATTGCGGTAGGCGCTCTCGTTGGAGGCGATGTCGCCGAGGGCCGAGAAGAAGTTGCCCACGCGTCAGACCCTCGTGCTCGCGGCGGACAGCGCCCGGCGGCGCTCGCGGACATAGAGGATTGCGGGTGGCAACAGCATGGCCAGCACGAGCAGACCCTGCACGACGTCGGCGATGCGACCCGACACACCGGTGGCGCGCAGGAACCCGGAACCGGTTCGCATGCATCCAAACAGGAATGCGACGAAGATCAAGATCACGACCCGCTGGCGGGCGACGAGCGCAGCGAGCAGGCCGGCGAAGCCGATGCCCGCACCGAAGTTGGCGACGAGTTGGTAGTTCCCGAAGTCGCCGCCGGCCAGCATTGCGCCGCCGGCGAGCCCGGCGAACCCGCCGGACGCCAGCATCGCGCCGATCCCGTAGCGACGCTCGGCGACACCCGCGCGCCGGGCGGTTCGCGGATTGCGGCCGAGCATCCTCAGGCGGAACCCGAACACCGAGCGATCGAGCACGACCCAGACGATCAGGGTCAGCCCCAACGCCACCAGGACACTGATGGGGAACTCGTTGCCGAACCAGGTGACCCTGGGGATCCGGGTGTTGGTGGCCAGCGGTTCACTGACCTGGTTGCGGTTGGCGCGTCCGGCGGCCGGGGCCAAGAGCAGCCATGGCTTGCGCAATCCCCAGCCCATCAAGTTGGCAGCCACGGTGCCCATCAGCAACGTGCTCAGCACCTCCGGCACGTTCCGGTAGTACCGCAAGACGCCGGCGATGCCTGCCCACAAGGCGCCTCCGATCACCCCGCACAGCATGGCGATGATCAGCACGAACGGGCCTGGCCCTCCGAGACGGACGGCGACGTATGCGGCGAAGCAGGACCCCATCACCAACTGGCTCTCCTGGCCGATGTTCACCAGTCCGGCACGTCCATTGACGATGGTGCCGAGGGCGACGAGCAGGATCGGGGCCGAGATGCCGAGGGTCAGTCCCCACCGGCCGGGCTTGCGGATGCTGCCGTCGAGGATCGCCGTGTACACGTTGGTCCACGATCCGCCCGTTGCCGCCACACAGATCGCGGCGAGTGCCAAGGCGACGAACAGGCAGATCGCGTAGAGACCGATGACCTCGGTGGTGACCCCGAACTTCGATCGTTGCAGGGCCGCCGAGGCGACCTCTTCCTCGTCGATGCCGGTGACGATGTGTTCGCCGACGTCACTCATTGGCACCACTCATCATCAGACCCAGGGCGGCCAGGTCGACGTCGTCGCGTCGCATCTCGCCGACGATCCGACCGTTCGACATCACGACGATGCGATCGGCGAGATCGAGGATCTCTTCCAGCTCGGTGGAGATCAACAGCACCCCCACGCCGTCATCGGCGGCGGCGCGCAGTTGCGAGGACATGTACTCGATCGCGCCGACGTCGAGGCCGCGAGTCGGTTGCGCGGCCACCAGCACGCGCGGTCCGTGTGAGAGCTCGCGGGCCAGCACGACCCGCTGTTGGTTGCCGCCGCTGAGCGACCACATGGGCGAGCGTGGCCCACTGCACACGATGTCGAACTGCTCGATGAGCTTGGCTGACTGCTCGTGCATCTGCTTGCGGTTCATCAGCCCATGGCGGGAAACGCGCTCGGGGTCGGCGATGAACATGTTCTCGGCAACGCTGAAATCGAGCACGCAGCCGCTGTCGTGGCGGTCCTCGGGGATCACGGCGATGCCTGCTCGCGCCATCGCCCCGGCTTGCCCAGTGGTCACGATCTGCCCATCGACTTCCACGTAGCCGCCGTCGACCACACACAGGCTCGACAGGAGGTCGCCGAGCGTTCGCTGACCGTTGCCTTCGACCCCGGCGACACCAACGATCTCGCCGGGGTGGACCTCCAAATGGAGCCGGTCGAGCAGCACCCGCCCGTCGCGACCGTGGACCAATGCGTTCATGACCCGGAGCACAGCGCGATGCCCCGGCCGTCGGTCGCCGCCAGGAGCTCGTGGGGTCTCGTCGAGCACACCGAAGGCAGCGTGCTCGCGCCGCAGCACGACGTCGCGGCCGACCATCGCCCGGGCGAGTGTGGCAGGGTCGGAGCCTGCGGTCAGACGGTGATCCACCACCTTGCCGTCGCGCATGATCGTGATCTCGTCGCTGGCCGAGATCACCTCGGCCAGCTTGTGGCTGACCAACGCCACGGCCTTGCGATCATCGTCGACGACTCGGCGGAGTGCCTCGAACAGGAACTGCGACTCGGCCGGCGACAGCACCGAGGTCGGTTCGTCGAACACCAGGATCTCCGGGTCGCGCCGGAGGCACTTGATGATCTCGACGCGCTGACGCATGCCCGCGGTCAGGTCGGCGATGCGGTCGTCGGGGTCGATCTCCAGCCCGTACTGCTCGCTGATCTCGCCGACCCGCCGCCGCACCTGCCGCGGGTCGAGCCGGCCGATGTCGCCGAGGGCGACGTTCTCCCACACGGTCAGCGGCTCGACCAGGCTGAAGTGCTGGTGGACCATGGCGATGCCGCGGCGCGCCGCCTCGATCGGGTCGACGATCTTGATCACTTCGCCGTGCAGCCGGATCTGGCCGGAGTCGGGCAGGATCAGGCCGATCAGCATCTTCATCAGCGTCGACTTGCCGGCACCGTTCTCGCCGAGGATGCCGTGGATACGGCCCGCGTGCAGCGCCAGGTCGACATGGTCGCAAGCGACCACCCGCCCGAACCGTTTGGAGATGTCGATGAACTCCGCGGCGGGCGGGGACTCGGTGCCCCCGCCCACGCGGTGATCGGGTACTTGGGTCACTGGCGCAGGTCAGCCCTGCGCAAACGCTATGCCGTTGATCTTGCCGAGTGCATCGGCGAGATCACCCGAGGCGATCTGCTTGTACACGGCGTCCATCGCTGTCTGCTCGTCAGCGGTGGGGTTGCAGATCACCGCACCTGGCTCCGGATCGACGCCCACCTTGAACTGCTTGATGTCGCCCTCCTTGAAGGTGCCGGCGATGATCTCCGTCATGACTGCCGTGACGTAGTCGCCGCCGTCGAACTTCACGGCGATGTCGTACTTCAGATCCTCGGTGCTCTCACACACCTTCGACGATCCAGCGCTCATCGTGATCAAACCGGCGGCGTTGGCTGCCTGCACCACGGGGCGGTGCGCGCCGCCCAGGTACGGGTACACGGCATCGGCGCCGTTGTCGATGGCCGTCTGCAACGCGGCGGTCGCGTTGGCCGTGTTGTCGAAGTCGAACGGGAAGTCACCGGTCTGCACATAGGTCTGCGTGTACGCCGGATCGACCGCCTTCAGCCCGAGCTCGAACGCCATGTACGCCTGCTTCTCGAATCCGAGGTCGCAGCAGCCGATGATCACCACCGAGTCGCCACCCTTCTCCTTCAACTTCAATCCGGTCGCGTAGCCGGCGGTGTAGCTGATCTCGCTGCCGTCATCGGTGCTCTGCGACAGGCCGGGGTTGGCTGGGAAGCCGGCACCGCAGTTGCAGTACCAGAACACGTCCGGGTACTTGGTGATGAGGTCGGGAAGCGGCTCGGCGATCTCCGACGCGCCGACGATGATCACGTCGACACCTTGTTGAGCCAGATCGCCCATTGCCGTCGCCGCATCCGCTGCCTGGATGTTGTCGACCACGATCGGATCGGCGAAGCCGTTGTCCTTGGAGAGCGTCTTGGCTGCGTCGACGACCGCCTGGTAGTAGGCGCCGTCATCGGCGGGGCCGGCGGCAGCGATGCCGAACACGACCTTGCCGTCGCCATTGGTGTCGAGGTCGCTCGCCGGTGCACTGGTTGCGGGCACCTCGGTCGCGGCGGGCTCAGTGGCTGCGGGCTCGGTCGCTGCAGGCTCCGTCGCCGGTGTTGTCGCGGCTGGTTCCGTCGCAGCGGACGTGGCGTCGCTGGCTTTGCTGTCGCTGCCACACGCCGCGGCGACGACCGATGTTGCTGCCAGCAACACCAGCGCTCGGCTGACTCGGTGACCGGATTGCTTGCTCTTCACGTCGGTTCTCCCCCTTGTGTCCGCGGACTGATGGTCAGACCATTGCGATGTCGTCGAACCATACTCTCGAAGACGAAAGCGCCGTGACACGGAGTGTGAATAGCAGTTGAAGTTCGCGCTCGGCAGCGGCTCATCCGACGGTCAGACCATCAGTCCATCGATGCTACGTTCGCGCCCATGACCCAACCCAACACCTTGATCTTCGTGGATCTGCCGAGCGACGATCCCGAGGCTTCCGGGAAGTTCTATGCCGAAGTTTTCGGGTGGGAGGTCGAGGGGCGACCGGCGGGCGAGTTCCACCGCATCGTGCCGGGCGGCCACTTCCCGTTGCCCGATGGCACGCCGTCGGAGGTCGGCAATCTGCACATGGGCATCTACAACATCGCCAACGCACGGCCCCATCCCGACCCCGCGGGTGTCGAACCCCGAACGCTCAGCACGCAGGCGCGAACCGCTCGGGTCTGGATCCTGGTCGCCGACGACGACAGCGACGAGCGCATCCTCGACACCGCTGTCTGCCTCGGTGCAACCGAGCTGTGGAGGCATCACTACTGGGCCGAGTTCAACGGTTTCAACAGTGCCTTCCTCGACCCGTGGGGGAACACCTTGATCCTGTGGACCAAGGGTGGTTCTGACCCCGTCGTGCCGGAGGGGTGGACGCGTGAGTGAGGTCGCAGACAAGTACTCCGTGCATCCGCCGTCGATGCGCTGGACGCACATCGCCCTACCGTGCGTCGACATCGACAAGACGATCGCGTGGTACGAGCGGTTCACGCCGCTCGAGCTGCTCGACCGCCGGGAGGATGCTGACGGCTACGGCGCCTGGTTGGGTCACCGCGATCAGGTCGACAAGCCCTTCATCTTGGTGCTGGTCAGCTTCAAGCGAGATCAGGCCAAGGGCCCCCAGCCGACGATGGCACCATTCGCCCACATCGGCATCGAGGTCACCAGCCGCGCCGAGGTCGACGCGATCGCCGGCCGTGGCGAGGAGGAACGCTGTCTGGCCTGGCCGCCGACGGAGATGCCGCCGCCCATCGGGTACATCTGCGCGCTGACCGATCCCGACGGCAACATGATCGAGTTCTCGTACGACCAGGGCGTCTACGCGACCGTGCAGGAGGTCTGGGGAAACGGCTCGTGACGGCACCGTTGCCGGGCTCGCCGATCGCCGTGTGTGTCGGCTACCTGGATGCCTTCGCGACCGGTGATCCCGACGCCGTCGCGGCGTTCGTGACTGACGACTTCGTCAACGAGCACACCGCTGCGCTCGGGAGCGGGTGCATCGGGATCGACGAGTATCGCCAGCGACTCCCCGGGTTTCTGTCGTCGATGCCGGGGCTTCACTACGTCGTCGAAGACGTGATGGCCGATCACGACCGCGTCGTCGCGGCGTACACATTGCACACCACCGCCAACGAGCGACCCATCGCGGTTCGCGGCGTGATGCGGTTCGTGGTGCGCGACGGGCGCATTGCCCACCGCATCGACTATTGGGACAGCTTGGTGTTCCAGCGTCAAGCCGGCCTGGCCTGATCCGTGCAGTTCCGCCGGTTGGGGGCGAGCGGGATCGAGGTCAGCACGCTGGCCCTCGGGACGATGATGTTCGGGCGGTGGGGCAATCCCGACGAACAGGCCTGCCATCGCATGGTCGACGCCGCTCTGGCGGCAGGTGTGACCCTGTTCGACACCGCCGACGTCTACGACTTCGGCACGTCGGAGGAGTTCCTCGGGCGCGCCCTTGCCGGCCGGCGCGACGAGGTGGTGCTGGCCACCAAGGTCGGCAATGCGATGAGCGACGATCCACTGGAGCGCGGGCTGACGCGCCGCTGGATCACGCAGTCGTGCGAGGCCAGCCTGCGCCGCCTGGCAACCGACTACATCGACCTGTACCAGATGCACCGCCCGGACCCCGACACGCCGATCGACGAGACCTTGCAGGCGTTCGACGATCTGGTGAAGGCCGGCAAGGTGCGCGCGATCGGCACGTCGACGTTCTCCCCGGCGCAGCTCGCCGAGGCGCAGGTCCGAGCTGAACAACTCGGTGTCACCGTGCCGACGAGTGAGCAGCCGCCGTACTCCGCGCTGGTCCGCGCGGTCGAAGTCGACGTGCTGCCGTGGTGCCTGCAACACGATGTCGGCGTGCTGGTGTGGGCACCGCTGAACGGCGGATGGTTGACCGGCAAGTACCAGTCGGGTTCGGTCGACTCGGCGTCGCGGGCTGCACGCGAGCCAGACCACTTCGACCATCACGACGACGCCGTGCGACAGCAGAAGCGGGCGTTGGTCGATCGCCTGGCTGTCGTCGCCGACTCGGCGGGCCTGACGCGCGTGCAACTGGCGCTCGGTTTCACCCTCGCCAATTCCTCAGTGACTGCGGCGTTGATCGGGCCGCGAACGCCCGAGCAACTCGAACCGCTGCTTGCGGCGGCCGACGTCAGCCTGGCGGCCGACGTGCTGGCGGCGATCGACGAGATCGTCGCGCCGGGGTTGACCGTCAATCCCGTCGACAACGGCTGAAGATCACTGCGCGGGCGACGCCGCTCTCACGGTCGAGTCGACCAGTTCGTCGTGCAAGGCCTCGCTGGTGCCTGCTCTCGATGCGGCGTAGACGGTGTGGGCGATCAGCGCGATGAACACGGTCGACCCACCGATGAGTGCCGGCACGCCGGGGTACTCGCTGACGAAGATCCATACCCAGATCGGGCCCATGATCGGTTCGAGCATCGACAGCAGGGCCACGTCTGTCGCCGGCGCTCGCGCTGCGCCGACACTGAACACGGCGAGGCCGATCCCGAGTTGGGCGAAGCCGAAGGTGAGCAGGAGCAACAGATCGTGGCGGGTGATGTCGAACGGGTGGGCGAACGGCACGGCGATGACCGCGCTGATCGCCGCCGACAACAACATCGCCGCGGCCATGGCGATCTCCGAATGGCGACGAATCATGACCGTGCCGTAGCCGAACGCCAACGGGATGACGAGTGCAATCAACGCGCCGGATGTCGACCCGCCTGCCCCCGGGCCGGAGACCATGAACGCAACGCCGGCGACGGTGACTCCGATCGCCGCCCACGTGTAACTGCGGACGCGCTCGCCGATCAGGACCCACGCCATCACGGCCGCGGCCAACGGGCTGAGCGCGAAGATCACCAGCACGACAGCGACGCTGGTGCGCGTGAGGGCGACGACCATGCCGATCGACGAAGCGCTGAAGGCCAATCCGACCAGCCAACCCGGGCGGCCGATCCTCACCACCGCTCGCAGCGGGTTGGTGCGTTCGCGCCAGATGATCAGCAACGTCAGGCTGACGCACGCCGACAACGACCGCCAGAACACCGTTTGCCACGCCTGGGGATGCTCGAGCTTGCGGATGAACAGCCCGCCGGTGCTGAAGATCAGTGCCGAGGTGGCGAGCAGCACGATTGCCATCGGCGACACCCGCGAGCCGGCCTGCACGTACGAAACGGCGACGCCACCTTCGCCGGCCACTGCGGTGACGCTCTCGGCGGCGTGATCGCGATCTGCGGGCATCGCCCGCAGTCTCCCAGGGATGTGTTGTGGGCGACTAGTTCACTCGGCGGGATCGATTCGGGGAAGTGTGTACCTTCAGTGACACCTGTGTGCATTGAAGTTACACACTTCGCCAAAACAGCCGCCCGACGCCGCCGGCGCATCTGGCACGGCCAGCATCACCGAGATCTGCATGCCGGTGTTGTGTTCGGTCATGTCGACCTCCGTACTGCGAGCGCTTCGATTGTGGCGACGTGGTCCACCGGCGCGGGCATTGCTGCGATCTCGCCGGCCACGTGCGATGCAGTGATCTTGAACACCTCCTCGCGCAGCAACCGGTCGAGCGCGGCGGCAAAGTATTCGGCCGATCGCTGATCCAACTCCAACGCGATCCCGACCCCAGCGTCGGCGGCAGCGTCGGCGTTCTGCCACTGATCGGCGACGATCGGGTACAGCAGCTGTGGGAGGCCGTGCCTGGCCGCGCCCAGCAGCGATCCGGCACCGGCGTGCGACATGGCCACGGCGGCCCGGTCGAGCACGAACTGCTGGGGCACGAATCGCTCGACGCGGATGTTGTCGGGCACCGTGCCGAGCACCTCCGTGTCGAGGCGTGCGCCGATCGTGGCGACGACGTCGACGTCGAACGATCCCAACGCCTCGAATGCGGCTGCCCACGGCGCGGTCGCCGCAATGGGCTCCGTTCCCGACGTGATGTACACCAGCGGGCGTGTCACGCCGAGCTCGGTGAGCCACGGCGGTGCAGCATCGACCGCGCGATCGACGGCCTCCGCACGCATCGGCCGGACGGCGTCACCCGGTGGCGCCTGGGCGAACGACGGTGGGAATGGGTGCAGGTAGACGTCACCGCGAACGGCATCCATCGTCGGAACCGACAGACCTTCCACCGCCCAGACCGGGGCCAGGTGCTCGAGCACCCGGTCATCGGACTCCGCCGGCAACCTGCCACTGAATGCCACGGTCACGTGTGGGATCCCGCGGGCAACAGCCATCGGAGCGACGGCGAGCTCCCCGGTCTCGTGCACCACAATGTCGGGCCGGAACTCCTGCAACACAGGAGTCAGGGCGATCTGCATGACCGGGGCGGCGATGTCGGCGAAGTAGCCGGCGTAGAACCGACCGCGCCGCTGTCGCGGCGGCAACTCCATCGTCTCTGCGAGACGCGGTCCGTATCTGGAACGGCGCTCGTCTGCTGACAGCCCGCCCTCGCGAACGGCGAACCCGCTGCGCTCGACGAGCGCGCACGACTCGGCCGCGGTGACCACCAGCACGTCGTGCCCGGCGTCTTGGAGGGCCGACATCAGGGGCAAAAGCGAGTTGAGATGGCCCCGACCCGGAGTCGAGGTCGCGAGGATGCGCATGCCGCGCCGAGGCTAGTGGAGGTTGGAACCGGCCCCTCGATGATGCGCCGACGTGGACCGGGATGCCGCGCACACGATCACCGACGCCATCGCTTCGTCCTGCGTCGCAGGTGTAATCTGCATCTGCTGGGATCTCGGCGCGAAAGGATCGGATGATGCGCAGACGGGCGGCCGTACACGCAGCGGTGGTGGTCGTTGGGCTGCTGGCCGCGGCCGGTTGCTCCGAGCGTGTTGCTGTGCATGCCGTGTCGAGCGATCGCAGCGTTGGCGCGGCTGCGCCGGATGGCGCCGAGTCGTTCGCTGATCCGCAAGGCACGTACACCTTGCAGGTCGACCCGGCGTGGGCGACGTTGCCGGGAGCGTTCGTCAAAGAGGTCGAAGCGTGGTCGATCGGCATCGTCGACGAAGGGTTCACTGCCAACGTCAACGTCCTCACCCAGGAGACGACCGTCGATGATCTCGAGGCGTACATCGACTTGAGCCTGAACTCGATGGGCTCGTTCGTGCTCGTCACGAACGATGTGTTCACCGATACCGACGGCCACCGGCTGGGCGAGATCGAGTTCACCGGCGTCGTGCCGATGTCGGGCATCGACCGGCCGTTGCACTTCCTGACCTACTTCGACTTCAAGGACGGTCAGGCCGTCGTCGTGACCTTGAGCACCAGCGAAGCCACGTTCGAGCAGGCCCGCCAACAAGCGGAGCCGTACCTGCGCACGCTTCGCGAAACCTGAGCCGTCCTCGACCCAGCGCTGGACGGCTCCGGCCCCCCGTATCGGAGGCGCCAGCCCTCAGACGCACTGATCACGAGTGCCCGTCGGCCGGCCAGTGCTTCCGATAGCGCTGCACCAGCCAGCGGTTGAACTGCACGTGGCTCTCCTCCTGCCACGAGTACCGACCGCGCGCCGCGAACCGCGAGTGCATGCCGCGCTGCACCTTGGTGGTCGCATCCTGGTCCTGCTTCACGAAGACTTGTACTCCGGCGTCGCTCATCGCGAAGAGGTGCTCGAACATTGGATGCTCCAATGCGCTGGGGTGCAGCATGTAGCCGATCTCGACATCGATGGTCTCGGCGGTCTTCGGCGTGACGATGAAGTAGAACGCCTGGTCAGGCGCGGTGCCGAGGCACAGCGTCGGCGGGATGAGCGCGAACGTGGAGCGCCAGCGCTCCTCCTCGGTCAGCTCGGGAAACACCGGCAGCAACGCCTTCGTGGTGGCGTTGAAGCCACCGTCGATGTGGGTGTAGCCGTTGGTGCGGAAGATCACGTTCGAGGCGTCGTCCCACGGGACCGGGAACGCGGCGAGATTGCTGGGGCAGAAGTCTTGAATCGTGTGGTGCAGCCGGTTGGCGTGATACCCGTCGTTGAAGTTCTCGAACATCACCTTCCAGTTCCAGGGGAGGTCGGTGAGCGTGAAGCTGGCCGGGCTGGCCGCGTTCGACAGGTCGTAGTGCTGGAGGAACGACTCGTAGCGCGCCAATGTGGGCGCCAATGGCTCGGCCGCTGGATCGAAGTTGACGAACACGAAGCCCAACCACACCTCGACCAAGACGTTGGGAAGCCCCCACTCCGACTTGGAGAAGTCGGCCGTGCGCTCCATCGCCGGTGCCCCCAACAGCCGACCGTCCAGGCCGTACACCCATTGGTGATACGGGCACGTGAACGTGCCGCAGTTGCCGCAATCGTCGACGATCTGCATGCCACGGTGCTGGCAGATCGCCGACAAGGCGTGCACGACACCATCCTTGGCGCGGGCGATGATCAGCCGCTCGCCATTGACCGTCGCGGTGAAGTAGTCGCCCGGGTTGGCGATCCTGTCGATGCGGCCAACGCAGAGCCACTCGTGGTCGAACAACGAACATCGCTCGAAGTCGAGGAACTCGTCAGTGGTGTAGCACGCCGCAGGGAGAGTGCATGCCTGGTCGACATCGAGCACCGACTGGTCGAACGAGGTCAACAGTTCGGTGGTCAGCACGGACTGATCGGTCATCAGCTTCGACCTTCGCTCGGGACAGCGCCGTACCCGCCACCACCGGGAAGTTCGAGACTGACCCGATCGCCAGGTTGCAGCGTGATGCGCTGCTGGGTGCGCACCGGTTCACCATTGACGGTGAACGAGCCGGCCGCGCCTGCCTCGCCACCGAAGATGCCCTCTGGCGGCACGGCCAGCCGCGACGTGACGGCATTCAGCTGCCATGGTCGGGTGGTGTCGACACTGAACTCGACCGTCTGGCCCATCCCGCCGACCTGCTGCCCGTCACCGCCGCTGCCGGCGCGCAGCGACTTGCGATGGAACCGGATCGGGGCCGATGCTTCGACGACCTCGACCGGCACGGCGGCGACCCCGGTGGGGTACGAACACGCCGACAACCCGGGCTTGTGGGCGCGGGCGCCAACGCCGCCCGCGTAGGTGAACATCGCAGTGATGAACGGTCGGCCATCGTCGTGGTTCCCCGACACCTGCATCGTCCACACGGCACCGCTGCCTTCGGCCATGGCCTGCTCCGGTTTGATCTGGGCGAGCGCCTTCAGTAACGCATTCGGCAGGAACATGCCGACCACGTGCCGAGCTGTGCACGGCTGCGGGGAGACGGCGTTGACGATCGACCCGACGGGGGCCTCGACCAGGATCGGCGCCAGGCTGCCGTGGTTGTTGGGCAACTCGGGGTTCAGTACCGACCGCACCGCGAACGTGGTGTACGCGTGGGTGTAGTTCTTCACCACGTTGATGCCGTAGGGGCTGGCGCCCGACGAGCCGGCATAGTCGACCAGGATCTCGCCGGCGACCGGGTCGACGGTGATCGCACAGACGATGTCGATGCGACTGCCATCGGCGAGGTCGAGCTCGGCGCTGGCGCGGTACGTGCCGGCCGGAAGTTCACGAATGGTCGCCCGGGTTGCAGCCTCGCTGCGCTCGATGATCTCGTCGGCCAACGCCTCGATGTCGTCGAGGCCGTGTTGTGTGCACAGACTGAGCAGCCGCTGCGCACCGACCTCGCCCGATGCCATCTGGGCGTGCAGGTCACCCGACATGTGATCGGGTTGGCGCACGTTGCTGAGGATGAACCGCCACACGTCGGCGTTGCGTTGGCCAGCCTTCATCAGCTTGCAGATCGGGATCCACAGGCCTTCCTCGAACACGTCGCGGGCGCCGGCGCCGATTCCATACCCACCGACGTCGGTGTGATGGATGGTCGAGCCGAAGAAGGCAATCGCCTTGCCGCCGCGGAACACCGGATACAAGACCGTGACATCGAGGAGTTGCCCGGCGGTCTTGTACGGATCGTTGGTGATCAAGACGTCACCCTCGACCAGCGAGTCGGGTGGGTACTCCTCGAGCACCGCGGTCGCGGCGCGGGCGAGTGAGTTGATGTGCCCCGGTGTTCCGGTGACGGCCTGGGCGACCATGCGACCTCGCTGGTCGAACACCGCGTTGGCCAGGTCTCCGGCCTCGCGCACGATCGGAGAGAACGCAGCGCGCTGCAGCGCCCTGGCCTGTTCGTTGACGGTGGCGATCAGGCTCTGCCACAGCACTTCCAGCTCGATCGGGTCGAACGCCATCAGATGCTCCTCTCGGCGATCAGCGACCCGTCGTCGGCGACCTCGACGACCCAGTTCGGTCGGATGACCGTGGTCGTCTCGCGTTCCTCGACGATGGCCGGCCCGGTCAACCGTTGGCCGCGACCGAGGTCGGTGCGGCGGTACACCGGTGTGTCAAGGTCGGCAGCCATGCGGTCGAAGCGAACGCTTCGGAACGTGTGCGGCTTGCCGTGGTCGATGCCGAGCATCGTGACCGGCTCGACGGTGTCGGCGTTGGCGTAGGCCGACAACCGCCACGTCACCGCCTCCACGGCGACGTCGGGGATCGTCAACCCATAGATCCGCCGGTAGTCGCTCTCGAAGCGGTCGACGACTTCGCCATCCGTGACGGGCCACTGCAGGCCGTCGCCGACCCAGATCGTCAACTCGTTCCCTTGGCCGAGGTACCGGGCGTCGAGGCCATAACGGAATCGGATGCGGTCGCCCGGCACGCCCGCGGCAGCCAGCACACGCCGGCCTTCTTCGCGCAGATCGTCGAGCAACCGGTCTCGCTCGTTGTGCGAGATCTCCGACAGCGAGCGAACCATCGAGCGGGCGAGATCGATCCGCACGGGTGACACCAGCGTGCCGAACGCGCTGAGCACGCTGGCGTTGACCGGAAAGATGACGCGTGGCGAGTCGAGCAACTCGGCAACGCCGCACGCATGGATCGGACCGGCGCCGCCGAAAGCCAGGATCGTGACACCGCGGAGGTCTTCGCCCTGCTCGACCGCGTGCATGCGGGCTGCGGCCGCCATGTTCTGGTTGACCAGCTCGTGGATCCCGGCCGCAGTGTCGCTGGCGGGCAGCCCGAGGCCGTCGGCGATGGTCTGCAGCGCCGCGGCGTTGGCCGGCAGGTCGAGCTGCATGTCGCCGCCGAGGAAGTAACCGGCGTCGAGCATGCCCAGGGCGAGATCGGCATCGGTGACCGCCGCCCTGGTGCCACCACGGCCGTAGCACGCCGGGCCCGGGTCCGCGCCCGACGACTCGGGACCGACCTTCAGCAGACCGAGTTCGTCGATGCGCGCCAGGCTGCCGCCGCCCGCACCGATCTCGACCAGGTCGACCGATGGGACGGACACGGGGAAGCCCGAGCCCTTCTTGAACCGGTAGATCCGGGCCACTTCGAACGTGTTGGTGATCTCTGGCTCGCCACCCACGATCAGACACGACTTGGCGGTGGTGCCACCCATGTCGAAGCAGAGCAGTCGCTCTTCGCCGAGTCGCCGGGCGAACCAACTGCCGGCCAATGCTCCAGCTGCTGGGCCGCTCTCGACCAGGCGGATGGGTGCGCGCGCCGCGTCGTCGGCGGAGACCACGCCGCCGTTCGACAACATCATCAACACCGATCCACCGAAACCCTCCGCAGCGAGCCACTTCTGCAACTCGTCGAGATATGGGCCGATCACCGGCATGGTGGCTGCATTGCACGCAGTCGTGATCATGCGCGGGTACTCGCGGATCTGCGGCGAGATCTCGGCGGAGATGCACACGGGCACGCCGAGCTCTCGACGCAGATGCTCGGCGATCAGTCGTTCGTTGGCCGGGTTGGCGTAGGCGTTGATCAGACAGACGCCGACGGCCTCGACGCCGGCCTGCCGCAGCGCCGTCGCGATCGCGTCGAGGTCCGCGGGGGTCGGCGTCTCGACCACATCGCCGGCCGGGTTGACCCGTTCGGCGATCTCGACCACACGCTCGCGAGGCACCGGCGGGCTGGGGAACTCGATCTGCAGGTCGTACATGTCGTAGCGATGCTCGTCGCGGATCAACATGGTGTCGCCGAAGCCGAGGGTGGTGACGACCCCGGCGCGACCGATCTTGCCCTCGATGAGCGCATTGGTGATCAGCGTGGTGGCGTGCACGATCGGGGCAGTGATCTCGGCCGGGTGCACGCCGGCCTTGACCAGGAGTTGCCGCACGCCGGCGCGCACGCCATCGAGCGGTGCGGCCGGCGTCGTCAATGTCTTGTCGACGATCACGCGCCCGCTTGCCGCGTCAATCAGCACGACGTCGGTGAACGTGCCGCCGATGTCGACGGCCAGGCGCCAGTCGGGTGCCGTCGAGTCGTCAGCCATTGCGCAGGTCCTCTCGTGGGGGAGCGAAGACGTCGAGGATCCAGACCTCGTCGAGCTCGTCGTCACCGATGAACACGCTGTCGCCGTGCCACACCGATCGCGGTGCCAGGTAGATCTCGCCGGGCCCGAGCACGACTCGCGCCTGATCGTCCGCTTCGCCGATGCGGAAGTCGAGCTGCCCGCGCACGATGATGCCGAACTGCTCCTGCTCCAGGTGATGGTGCAGGACGGACCCGCCCGCACCGCCGGAGATCCGCCAGAAGCACAGCTGCATCAGCTCGCCAGTGATCACTCGCCGCCGGAAACCGGCCCTGTCGGTGTCGTTGAACTTGTCGTCTTCGTAGAAGTAGCAGTACTGGTTGGTCAGGTCCATCGGCCGTCCTTTCGCAGTCGTCATCACAACAGCCGATCGATCATGCGGCGTTCGACGTCGTCGAGGTGCGCCTGAACCGCGGCCACGGTCTGCCTGCGGCGCCCGGCCACCAACGCCTCGGCAATCGCCTGGTGCGCTGCGGTCGACGAGGCGATGATGTCGGCCACTTCACGGCGATTGATCTCGGCGTAGAGCAACGATGCCAGTTCGCCCGAGTCGAACAACGCGGCGAGCGTCTTGCCGTAGACCTCCTGCAGCAGCGGATTGCCCGATGCCCGCGAGATCGCGGTGTGGAAGGCGCGGTCGATGGTTCGGAACTCGTCGAGTTGTTGGGTCGATCGCGACGCGAGGTCGGCGATGTCGGCACGCTCGGCATCGCTGGCTCGACGCGCCGCGAACTCCGACATCGCCGGCTCGATCGTGCGGCGAACCTCGAACAGCTGTCGGACCAGCGTCTTGCGCTCGTCGAGTGTCGCCGAGTCGCCCCTCAGTCGGATCTCGGGCAGCCGTTCGGCCACCACCGGTCGATTGCCACGGCGCTCGAGGTACCCCGAAGCGGTCAGGCCCTGGATGGCCTCGCGCACCGAGGTGCGCGCGACGCCGAACTGCTCGCAGAGCTGTCGCTCGGCGGGCACGGCACTGCCGGGCTGCAACTCGCCCGTGCGGATCGCCTCGAGCAGTTGATCGCGGATCTCCGACGAGATGGTTCGCCGCTTGACCGGCGCGAATGGGGTGTTCACGGTGTGCCGACGGTCGCGGCAATGCGGCTCTGCGCCGACACAGCGTCGTGCATTCCGGTGCTCGCCACGTCGCCTCCTCGATCTGGTCTGGTTGTCAGACCATATTCCATCGCGCGATGTGTCCGCGCCTCGGAGGTGCGCCGTGGTGAGGTCAGTCGTCGACGGGATCGTCGGGAACGACCAGCACCGGCAGGGGAGCGCGGTGGACCAACTCGTACGTGATCGAGCCGAGCAGCGCGCCTCGCAGTGGACCGCCGCCGCCGTGGCCGACGGCGATGACCTCGGCGCCGCGAGCATTCGCCACGTTGATCAGCGCCTCGACGGCGTGGTCCTGCACGAACTCGGTCCCGAACACGTAGATACAAGTACAATACAAGGCATGACTGACTGGAACCCAGAGCAGTACCGCCGATTCGCCGCCGAACGGGCCCTGCCGTTCCACGACCTGCTGGCGCTGATCGAGCCCGGTGCGATCCAGCGGGCGGTCGACCTGGGGTGCGGGCCGGGCGAACTGACGGCGCTGGCTGCCGAGCAAATCGGTGCCGGCGAGATGATCGGGATCGACAACTCGCAGGCGATGCTCGACCAGACCGCCGTACACGAGTCGAGCGCGGTGCGATTCGAGTACGGAGACATCGGTTCGTGGACATCGACCGGCGATTGCGATCTCGTGCTGGCGGCGGCCAGCCTGCAATGGGTCCCCGACCATGCCGAGGTGATCGCCCGCTGGACCCGGGCGTTGGGCGACGGTGGACAGATCGCGATCCAGGTTCCGGCCAACGCCGACATGCCGTCACATGCTGTCGCTCGACGAGTCGCCGAACGAGAGCCGTTCCTGTCGATGTTCGGCCCTGCCGGCCCGCCCGTCGACCCCGTGCAGGCCCACGTGTTGCGGCCGGAGGAGTACGCCCAGATCCTCTTCGACCTCGGGTTCGAACGCCAACACGTCCGGCTGCAGGTCTACCCACACGTGTTGCCCAGTTCTCGCCACGTCGTCGAGTGGGTTCGCGGCACGATGCTGACCCGTTTCGAGAAGGTGCTCGACCCTGCCTCCTTCGACGCCTTCGTCGCCGCATACGAGACCGAGTTGCTGGGCGAGCTCGGCGACCACGAGCCCTACTTCTTCCCCTTCCGCCGAATCCTGATGTGGGCCCGCCTGCCCCGCTAGCCGTCGCCGAAGTGTGCAGGTCCGATGGAGACAGTCGGCATCGAACCTGCACACTTCGCGTGATTGGGGGATTGACCGCAACCTCGTGGATAGGTTCCACCGGATGTCCGCTCGGCCTCTACGGGCCATGGCGGAGTTTGCGGCCTCTCGCCATGGCGTCGTTCTTCGCAGCCAGGCCGCCTCATTTGGGCTCACATCCCCCGAACTCCGAGTCGCCAAAGAGCGTGGCTGGCTCACCGAGCCGGCGCGCGGAGTGCTTGTCGTCAGCGGCTACCCAGCTACATGGGAGCAACGGCTAGCGATCGTGACCGCTGCCGGCACGGCACGACCAGTGGTCAGCAACGGGGCAGGAGCCCGATTGTTCACGCTCGACAGCTTCGCCTCGGCTGACCCCGAACTCACCGTCTTGAGGCCGGGACGGATCACCACGTCTGTCGCCGACGGAATCGTGGTTCACCACACCACCGCGCTTGACCCCGCCGATCGGCACATACGCAACGGCTTGCCGTGCACGACATCGGCCAGGACTCTCGCCGACCTTGGCTCGACCGAATCCGCGGACCGCGTCCGGCGCGCGCTGATCTCCGCTCGGCGAATTCACCGAGTCAACCCGCTGTGGCTCCAGCAGACCGCGCTTCGCCTTCATCGTCCTGGCCAGGAGGGGACCGGGGTGCTGCTGCGCGCGCTTCGGCTTGCGAAGTGCGTAGGTTCGATGCGACCTGTCTGCATCGAACCTGCACACTTCGCTCAGGTGGAGTGGATCAGATGGGCATCGGTGACGTCGCGCCACTGATCGACGTCGTGGGCGGTGAGGATCTCGGCGCCGAGTGAGGTGAGCAGGCGCAGGCTGGCGAGCGCCTGGTCGGCGTCGGTCGGTCGGCCGGTGGGGGTGTGCTCGACGATGGCCTGCAGGGTGTAGGCGGCGTCGGCGGCGCAGACGAAGCTGCGCCCGTCGCCGAACGACACCAGCAGGGCCTGGTGGCCGGGGGTGTGACCCGGTGTCGAGATCAGGCGGAGGTCGGGCGTGAGGTCGAAGCCGTCGTCGTAGTCCCACGGGTCGGCGGCCAGTTCGGCGAGGTCTCCGGCCAGCACGCCGCTGGGCTTGGTGGATCGTTCCCACGCCCACGCCAGTTCCCGCGCTCGCACGTACTGCTTGGCGCCGGGGAACACGGCATTGCGCCCGGCATGGTCGAAGTGAAGGTGGGAGTTGACGACCCAGCGCACCTCGTCGACCGAGTAACCGGCTTGGCGCAGGCGTTCGTCGACCAGCGCATGTCGCGGGCAGCGGATCTCGAACGCCGTCCACATCGACCCGAAGTGGTCGGCAGGGTTGGGGCCGCAGCATGCTTCGTGCATGCCGGTGTCGAACACCAGCACGCCGTCGCCCGTGTCGACGGCGAAGCACATCACCGGAACATCACCCATCACGCCTCGAGGTTGGCCGGTCAGTAGACCGGTGACATCGGTGCGCAGATCGCCGCACCGAAGTGCCCAGAGCTTCATGAATCGACCGTATCCGGATTGCCCACGTCATCTACGATTGCAACCATGGCTCGATTCGGACGCGTGCTCAGCGCGATGGTGACCCCATTCGACAGTGACGGAGAGATCGACCTCGACACTGCGAAGGTGCTGGCTCGGTATCTGCAAGACCATGGCAACGACGGTCTGGTCATTGCGGGAACCACGGGTGAAGCGCCCACGCTGAACGACGACGAGCGGCTGTCGCTGTTCGCCGCGGTGATCGAAGCGGTGACGATCCCAGTGGTGGCCGGCACCGGCACGTACGACACCCGCCACTCGGTGCACCTCACCAAGCAGGCCAAGGCGCTCGGTGCGGCCGGGGTTCTTGCCGTGTGCCCGTACTACAACCGCCCGTCGCAGGCCGGGATCGAGAGCCACATGCGAGCGATCGCCGGCGCCAGTGATCTGCCGGTCGTGGTCTACGACATCCCGGTGCGGACCGGTCGCAAGATCAACACGGCCACGCTGCTGCGGCTGTTCCGCGACGAGCCCAACATCGTCGCCTTGAAGGATGCCGCGGCAAACCCCGGCGAGACGGCCGCAGTGATCAGTTCCCTGCCGGCGGGTTGCGAGGTCTACAGCGGTGACGACGTGATGACGCTTCCACTGCTGGCCAGCGGCATCGTCGGCACGATCGGGGTGGCGACACACTGGACCGGCGAGGACCATCAGGAGATGTTCGACTTGTGGGAAAAGGGCGACACCGAGGGCGCCAGGTTGGTGAACAGCCGGATGTTGGAGAGCTTCGCGTTCGAAACCGGCGACGATGCGCCGAACCCCATTCCGACCAAGGCGATGATGCGTCACCTGGGCATTCCGGTCGGTCAGGCCCGCCTGCCGATGGGCGATGCGCCGGATTTTGTCGAGACGCGTACGCCCGAGGTGTGGGCCAACCTGCAACGATGGAGAGATGCATTTCCCGACCGTCCGTTGTGATCCGGCCCGTGATGACTGCTGCGCACGCTGATGGCTGACCCTGT
>JANMNE010000384.1:0-1649 GCA_031373785.1 Ilumatobacteraceae bacterium | reverse complement strand
ATCGATCTGATCGAACGGCGTGTACTTCGCCAACCCCTTCCCCTCAAGCGTCTTGGAGATCGCAGCAGTCAACGTCGTCTTGCCATGATCAATATGACCCATCGTGCCAATATTCACATGCGGCTTCGTCCGCTCAAACTTCGCCTTGCTCATTGCTATCTCCGTCTTTCGGGGATCTGTGGGTTGTCAAAGAACGCAGGGAGTGTAGCGGCGCCAGCATCGTGCTCGCACCTGCGTCGATGCAGATTCTGGGTCGCCCGGGGTGGAATTGGCACCATGCGCTGATGCACCGCCTTGGGCTCGGCATGTTCATGGGCCTGGTCGTGTGCTGTCCTGCGGCCTGCGGATCGGAATCGAGCAGCGCAGCTGTCACCAGCAACACGACCCCGCTGTCGGTCGCTACGACACCGGCCGAGACGACAAATTCTGTCGGGACCGGGGAAGTGTGTAGGTTCGGAGCGAGGTGTGTGCATCGAAGCTACACACTTCGCGGAAAGACCTCGGCGCGAGAGCACGAGACGCGGCGCGGCGGCTCGCGTAGGCTGCGCCGGTGTTCACCTTGGGCAACCTGATCCTCGGGTCAGTCGCCGCCCTGATCGTCGGGCTGTCCAAGACGGCATTCCCGGGTGCCGCATTGATCGCCACCCCGATCATCGCCACATTCGTCGGCGGCCGGGCGATTGCCGGAACGACGCTGCCGATCCTGCTGGCCGCCGACGTCTTCGCGGTCACCTGGTATGGCCACCACACCCGCTGGGACCTGCTGCGGCCGATGATCATCGCCGTCAGCTTCGGTTTCGCCGCCGGCGCCACGTTCTTCGCCATCGTCGGTTCGTCGACCCGACCGATCGAGTTGGTCATCGGCGGGTCCGTGCTGCTGATGGTCGCACTGCAGTCGTGGCGGATGCTGCACCGGCAAGAGCCCGTGGTCCCGACTGCCGCAGCCGCAGCGGTCTACGGCAGCTCGGGCGGCTTCACCACGTTTGTCGCCAACGCGGCGGGCCCGGTGCTGAACACCTACCTCGTGCGACTCGGACTCGGCAAGGACGAGATGGTCGGCACCTCGGCCTGGTTCTACTTCGCCGTCAACATGGCCAAGGTGCCGGTCTACATCGGTCTCGGCGCATGGTCGAGCGGTGGACGGTTCTTCACCGGCACGACGCTGGCCTTCGACGCCGTCCTGTTCCCTGCCGTCCTGATCGGCCTGTTCAGCGGTCGGCGAATGCTGCACAGACTGCCCGAACAAGCCTTCCTGATCGGCGTGCTCGTGCTCTCGGCGGCCGGCGCGATCAAGCTGCTGCTGCCATGACGCTGTTTCGCTACCGCACGATGTAGTACACGGCCAACACCGTGCCGTAGGTGACCACCGCGGCGCGCAGCACACCTGGCTTGATCTTGTTCACGAGCTTCCCGCCGACGAGCCCACCGACCAGGCTGGCCGGCGCCATCACTGCGGCGAGGCTCCAGATGACATGACCCGACCCGGCGAAGAAGCATGCCGCGACGACGTTGATCACCAGCGCCAACACCTGTTTGAGGGCGTTCAATCGGGGAAGTGACTCGTCGATCACCAGGCCGAGGACGGCCAACAGGGCGATGCCCAGACCCGCACCGAAGTAGCCGCCGTAGATCGAGACGACGAACGTCGA
>JANMNE010000351.1:0-20438 GCA_031373785.1 Ilumatobacteraceae bacterium | reverse complement strand
CCCCACGACCCGGCGGACCCCCACCCGGGCCCGGCGGACCCCCACGACCCGGCGCACCCCCACCCCGGCCCGGCGGACCCCCACGACCCGGCGCCCCACCACCCGGCCCCGGCGGGCCCCCACGACCCGGCGGCCCACCACCCGGGCCCGGCGGACCCCCACGACCGGGCGGCCCACCACCCGGCCCAGGCGCCGGCGGACCCCCAGGTCCAGGTGGACCACCACCGGGGCCAGGCGGACCTCCGCGTCCAGGTGGACCACCACCGGGGCCAGGCGCCGGTGGACCACCACGACCGCCAGTGGTTCCGGGCCTTCCCGGGCCACAGCCTCCCGGGTTCCCTGGTGCAGCGGCGGGTCCCACGCCGACGCTCAGCGGGCCGGCGTCGACTGAGGCACGCCAGATCGCGGCCGCACTCGTTGCCCAGACCCCACCCCCATCGGCGCCCGGCACCGGCCCCGCGCTTCCGACGCGCACGCCGCCACCGGTAGCCGCTCCGCCCCCGAGCGCCCCGTCGTCCGATGTGGTTGCCGGCCTCGTCGCCGACGTGCAGCAGCCGGCACCGGTGCAACCGCAAGCCGTGCAGCCCCAGGCGGCGCAGCGCAAGAAGCCGCCAAAGGTGCAGCCCGGCAAGCCGACCCGCACACCGCAGAAGGGTGACCTGATCTGCGGCGAGTGCGGCGAGGCCAACGCGCCCGGCCGGAAGTTCTGCAGTCGCTGCGGCACTTCGCTGGCTGCAGCCGTGGTCGTGAAGGTCCCATGGTGGAAGCGCCTCTTCCGCAGGAAGCCGAAGTCGGCAATGGCCGGCGAACGACCGTGGACGGCCAAGGAGGGTGGCAAGAAGCGCCCCAAGCGCAAGGGCATCGCCCGGTTCATCGGCCCCGTTCGGCGAATCGGCGGCATCGTGCTGTTGGTGCTCGGGCTCCTCTACGGCGTCTACTCACCGTTCCGCAACTGGGTCAACGATCAGTACACCCATGGCAAGGACAAGGTCATGTCCGTCATCCACCCGCAGTTCGATCAGGTGACGGTGGGCCCGGGCACGACGTCGAACGATGTGACGCCCAACCCGGATCATCCTGGGACGATGGCGGTCGACGGTTTCAAGAACACGTACTGGCTCACTGCGCCACCGACCGACGCGTTCCGACCCGAGATCGATGTGCAACTGACCGAGAAGGTCGACCTTGCCAAAGTCATCGTGCGCACCGGTGCGTCCGACGACTTCCAAGGCCATCATCGACCGAAGTCGCTGCTGTTCATCTTCGACACCGGCACCTCGTACGAGGTGCAACTGAAGAACACGCCCGATGCGCAGACCGTGACGATTCACAACGGCAAAGACGTGCAGCACTTCAAGATTGCTGTGACGAGCATCTACGAATCGCTCAACGGCACCGACGTGGGCCTCACCGAGATCGAATTCTTCAAGAAGAAGTGAGCAAGCGGTGACCATTCGCACGGACCTCGACATCAGCGATGCGTACAACCGCATCGTTGACACGTGGTACCCCGTGTTCGCGTCGACTGGTCAACTCAGCATGCCCCTCGCGGCCTGTGCCTATCCGATCAACATGGGCGAGCACATGATCGCCTCGATCCGCGACGACGTGCTGCCGGAAGACTACCTCCTGCGGTGGCAGATGGCGATGGGTTCCGCCGGCGAATATCAGCTGTACTGCAACTGGCAGGGTCGCGCCTGGCCACACGATGATGATCACCTCGTGTTCATCGAGAACGCTGTCGGCTGGGTCGACTGGCTCGGCACCGACGGCGGTGGTCACCTTGATGTGCAGGTTGCCTTCGGGCACCCCCACTTCGACGACAACATCGCCTCGATGACCGTCGACTTCCTCGTCACCGAGAGCGATGCGGACGGCACAACGCTCCGCGAAGTGCATCGCCCATTCCAGATCCACGCCGACGGCCGCCGCGAGCCCCTCTTCTAGAACCCCGGCGACGAGCGGCGCAGGTACACGAACCAATACGTCAATCCGACCAAGATCGCACCTCCGACGATGTTGCCGAACGTCACGGGGATGAGGTTGCGGACGACGAAGCGTGACCACGTGATCGACGCGTACTCATCGGCAGTCGTCGAGGTCGTGCGCCAGAAGCTGGCCCGAGCGAGGAGACGATGGAACAGCGCGACCGGAACGAAGTACATGTTGGCGATGCTGTGCTCGAACCCGGCAGCCACGAAGGCGGCAACCGGTGGTACGACCGCGATCACTTTGTCGGTGACCGAACGCGCCGACATCGACAGCCAGACTGCCAAGCACACGAGCGTGTTGGCGAGGATGCCGGAGACGAACGCGTCTGGAACCGCGAGGTGTGTCTTCGCCGTGGCAATGTCGAGCGCCCGAAGACCGATGGCGCCATCGCCCGCTTCGAGCCGCCGCGAGAACACCACGAGCGCCGCGGTCGCGACGGCACCGACGAGGTTGCCGAGGTAGACGATGGCCCAGTTCCGCAACAACCTGACGAGCCGCACACGCCGGCTTGCAAAGGCCATGATGACCAGCGTGTTGCCGGTGAACAGCTCCGCCCCGCCGACGACGACGAGAACCAGACCGAGGGCAAAGACCACGCCCCCGAGCAGCCGACTGATCCCCGGCGGAACACCGCCGCCGGCAGTGACCACGGTGGAGAACATCGCCCCCAGGCCGATGAACGCGCCGGCCAGAACAGCCAGCACGAACAACTTGCTGAACTCCGTCTCCGTCTTGGCCACCCCGACGTCTTCGGCCTTGCGGGCGATCGCGGCAGGAACGAGCGCGTCGAGGTTTGCGGGAACCGGTGACGGAACGGCTGGCTGATCCGAGTGATCCATTGCCTCATCGTGGCTCACCCGGCGCGAGAGGGAAAGTTCTACGTCCCTCCGCCCTACCACGGTGATCGATATCAGAGGGCTCGAAGGCGGAGTCCTCGTACCTGCTCGAAGTCCTTGCGGTTCCTGGTTACCAGCGCGAGTTGATGCTCGAGCGCGGTAGCGGCGATGAGCGCATCGGGGAGTCGGAGGCCGAATTCGCGAACAACGCGGCCGGCTCTCTCAGCGACCGGTCGATCGACAGCGAGCTCTCGGAATGGCGCGAGGAGTTGCACCGACAGGTCCGATGCGGTGTTTCCGGCAAAGAGCTCAGCGCGCGTGATCACCGAGTAGTGAAGGCGATTCCGGCCAGGCTTGATCGCCGTCGTTCCACGTAGGTGGTCGATGAACACATCAGTGTCGACCAGCAGGTCAGCCACGCTGCCAGCTGTCGCGTGATGGTGCTTCGGCGTCGGTCTGGGCGCCAAACGTGGCGGCTAGGGCGACCGACGGGTCGATCTCGCTGTCGAGATATGCATCCAAGGCCCGTCGAACGATCTCAGCCATCGGCACACCTCTCGATTGCGCCATGTTGTCCATGCGGCGTCGCTGAGCCTCCGTGAGATAGACCTGAGTTCTGGTCGCGGACATACAGCAACTATATACAGCATCGTTTGTGATGACGACCGCGATCTCAGGCGACGCCGAGCTCGTCCATCATCTCTTGCCACGAGCGGCGGACCCGTTCGGCGGAGGCCCGGTCGCTCGATTGCTCGAGCGATTCGATCTGCAGGCGCCACAACGGGTCTGCATAGCGATCGACGCTGAGGCCGCGCTCCGACACTCGAGTCGCTTCGTGAGGAATGCCGAGCTTCATCGCTGCGTCACCGGCAATCGTGCACGCCCGCACCATGTCGAGACGCAGCGCGTCGCGGTGGCCGACCACCCACTCGGTGGGGCCCTCGTCGAGCAGCAGGTCGCCGCGATACACCTCGGTGGCGCGCAACGCTGCGTCGAACGCTCGTCGATGGTCGTTTCGGGCGGCCGCTGCGGTCGCCGAAGCGAGCCACACCTGGAACGACCGAACGTCGCAGAAGGCGTCGGGGCTCATCTCCAACTGGTAGGCGTCACCACGGCGGACGATGCCGGGCGCCGGACGCTCGGGCATCAACTTGCGCAGCGACGAGACTGCGACTTGCAGGCTGTGGAGGGCCGCATCGGGCTCGACATCGGGCCACAACGACTCCATCAGAACCTCGCGATGCACCGGGCGGCCGGCATGCAACGCCAGCAGGCGCAGCACCGACAGAGCACGCGGCCGTACCACCGAAAGATCGACGGGCTTGCCACCGATCACGAGCTCGAGTGCATCGAAGCAGTAGACGCGCATCGAACCGGTGCCCTGCGGAGCCGAGCGGGCGCCGCACACGCCGGCGCTGTCGCCACGGAGTTGGCAGACGAGACCAACCATCGCCGTCGCACCGAGCTTGGTGAAGGCCAGCGATGCTTCGTCGAACGTGGCCGACGCATCGTCGGCGCGCAGCAGCCGGCCGAGCCCCTCGAACAGCATCGACAGCGCAGCACCCCAGGCGTCGGAGTCGCGCTCGCAGTGCTCGCGCACGGCGCGTGCCGCGTCGCAGCCGTCGGCTTGCGAGGTCAGTGCCAACGACGCCCGGGTCAAGCGGGCCATCCAACCGAGGCCGCACCGGTCGACCACCGAGGCGACCTTCTCGATCCGGGCCGGTTGCAGCAGTTGCGTCCCGTGGTGCACCGCGAGCAACCCGTCGACGAGCACGAGCGCGAATTCGGCGATGGCTGCGGAGCGGCTGTCGGCCAGCGGATGGCGCAGGACCGCCGACAGCACGTCGTCAGCAGCCTCGGGTTGGTTGGCGATCAGGAGTGACAACCCGTGAGCGAGCACCTTGCTGAGCTCTCCCGGCTCGAGGGTGTCGAGCGGTGGCTCCGCCATCGGTGCGAGACGATCGAGATCATCGGCAGGCATCTGCGCGACGCGACGAAGTTCACCGAGCCATCCGGGCGGCAGCGGTGCGTTGGGATCGGCCCACCCGAGCAACGTCGCCCGCTCGTCCTCGCAGGTCCGCGCCAGCACCTCGAGCGTCGCGCCGGCAGTCGCGCGGTCGTAGTCGCGCAACGCTGCACCGAGGCGGCCGTTGACGGTTCGCTCACGAGCGCGCGCCAGCAACAGATACGGATCGTTCTCGACGATCGGTGCCGGTACCAGCTCGATCCAGGCGTCGCCGGCGACCGGACCCAGCATCGCTGGGTGCGCCATGCGATGCGCCACGAGCCGGCTCACCGCCGACCAGTGACCGGCGCGGCTGTAGGCATGGAGCGCGTCGTCGATACGGCCCTCGGCCTCCAGCAGCTCGCCGACACGTCGGTGATGGGCCTTGGCGTCGGCGACACCACGACGTTGTTGCAAACACGCCTCGAGATGGGCGCGCAACACCTCGTGGTAGCGATAGGCGCCGCGCTGGTCGATGGCAATCGTGAACAGCTGGTTGTGCTCGAGATGCTCGAGCACGGAGGCGCAGTCCGTGCGGCCGGTAACACGATTGCACAGCTCACCGGTCAGCACTGGTAGCGCCGACGTCTCGATCAGGAACGACTGCAGATCCGTCGGCAAGCCGGCGAGCACGTTGCGCGCCAGGTAGTCACGGCCGACGCGCGTGGCACTGAGCTCGCCGATCAGCCTGCGCCTGGCGTCGAGCGGCTGATCGCGGGCCGCCAGGTTGTAGAGCTGCAGCCCTGCCGCCCACCCTTCGGTTCGGGTGATCAACATCGCCACATCGGCGGGGCCGAGGATCATGTCGTAGTGCTCGCGGAACAGTCGATCGGCTTCCCACGTCCGGAAGCGCAGGTCGTCTGCAGTGATCTCCAACAACTCGTCGGCGAGCAGCAGCCGGCTGATGTCGAACTCGGGATGGCTGCGGGTGCCGGCAGCGATCACCAACTTGGCCGGTTGCCGATCGATGAGCCGACCGAGCTCCGACTCGGCAAGTGTCGAGGCGATCACGTGCAGATCATCGATGACCAGGGCGACGCGTTCGCCCGGCCATGCATCGATACCTGCCGCGAGCGTGGCGCCCGTCGAACCATCGAGCTCGACACCGATGGCCGCGCCGACCAGCCTGGCGATCTGGGCGAGGCAGCCGTCGGGGGCGGTCTCCAGTTGTTCAGCGGCACACCAGGCGACCGGTGCTGCCCGCGACACGAACTGGCGCAATGCGGTGGTCTTGCCGGAACCGGCGGGGGCGACGACCAGGGTCACGCGGAACTGCCACAGCTGGTCGATCAGCGCGTCGACGCGCTGGCGCGACAGGGTGCCACTCGTTCGACCACCGGAGTTTCTGGTCCTCGGCGCGACAGGCATAGCCGTCCCTTTCACTGCTACGCGACCTTGGTCACGGCTTCGCAGCCGAACGGCACCGTATCGCACGCGTTCGACCGTGTCTACGGTCAGTGGTCAATCACCCACACAATGATGAGAAGTCCGCAGACCTGCCGAGATACGCGGCTAGGCAGTTTGGGTCTGCATCTGCCCGGGATTGGTGATCGTGATGACCCCGCCCCAGGCGCACTGGCACATGCACGTTGCCGTCAATGCCGGGGCGCCGTTGATCTGCACGGTCGGCGAACCCGGCGACCAGGGGGAAGTCGTGACCGGGATGCACGGCTGTGGCGTCAGCACCCCCAGTGCCGCCGACGTGGCCGCAGCAACCTGCGGGTTCGACAGCGTGGTGCACATCCCGAACGGCATGATGTTGACGTTCGGGGCGAAGTCCTGGATGGTGGCGGCCATCTGGCCGCCCGCCTGAACCGGCTTCCCCTTCGGTACCACGGTCAACACCGAAGGTGCCACCCCGAAGCTGCACATCAATTGGGCGGTACCGGCGACCTGCACTCCCATGCGACCACCGTAGATCGGTTGCTCGACCAGGTGACCGGCACCCGGCGAAGCCATCCGGGCAACACAGGTTGCCCCTTCGGGCAGTACGGCGTCATGCCGGCCCGATGGACCATGCTCAACTCCGCCCCATCTTGTCGACGCCGGAAGGGTCGAGCACATGGATCACACCTCGCTCGAGACTGAGCAGGTGGTCGCGGACGCCGTGCTGCAGGACCCGATTCACGGTCTGGCGAACCGTACCGGCGGCATGGGCCAGGTCATCTTGCGACATCCGGATCGGCTCGGTGTCGTACGCCGCCGCCAACACTGCGAGGCGACGCCACACCCGCTTCTCGGCCGGCAGCAGCATCTCGACGACGAGTTCGCTGGTGCGGACCACCCGCTCCGCCAGGGCGATCACCAGGAACCGATCGACGCCCGGGAGGCGGGCGCGCACATCTTCGAAGTCGTGGCGGTGCAGGACCATGATGTCGGTCGCCTCGAGCGCACAGACCCGACCCGTGCGCAACCGGTCCGGATGCACGAGGGCGAGCTCGCCGAAGAACTCGCCCGGTTGGATCACCCGCAGCGTGATCGTCTGGCCCTGCATCGTCGCCACCTGCACGTCGAGCCGGCCGGTCTGCACCAGGTAGAGGCCGTCACCCCGATCTCCATCGTTGAACACTGCCTGGCCGCGCTTGTAGTGGCGAGGGCGGAGCCGCGCCACCAACGCATCGCGTTCGACCGGTTCGAGGGCATCGAGCAGTGCGGAGCGGACGGTCCCGCCGTTCGTCAACATACGCAGATCCTAGGTGCGGCTACCTGGAGGAATACGGGTCGGACGTGACGCACGTCACGGTTTGAACGACTCAATCACGACGGTGGACAGCGCGGGGATGGGCGCATCGTTCGCCAGTCTCTTGAAAGGGGAACAAGATGCTGATGTTTTCACGTCTCGTCACATTGACCGGTAGTCCGCGCGCGTCAATGCCGTGGGCGGTGGGGATCACCGAATACGTCAATGCCCACGGCTCGCTGCCCATCACCTGCTGGTCCGGTACGTTCGGCTACCCGATCGGCACCGTGGCGTGGAGCACGATGGTCGAGTCGCAGGCCGCATTGGCCGCCGCCACCGGTGCACTGCTGGGCGATGCCGGCTACCTCGACCTCATCGAGGCCGCTGCAGACCTGGTCACCACGCCGGGTTCGGACTCGCTGCGCGAAGTGATCTACGGAACCCCGGGTGAGCCCCCGGCGATCGGGGCAGTCGCCACGGTCACCACCGCGACCGCAGTCGTCGACCGCATGGCCGATGCAGTCGGGTGGGCCGTCGAGATCGGCCAGCACGTCGAGACCGTGATCGGCACGCCGGTTGCCGTGCTCGCCGACGTCTTCGGAACCATGGGTGGGATCACCTGGATCGGCTCGGCACCCGATTTCGCAGCCGGCGACGCAGCGCGCGCCAAGCTCAACGCCGATGCCGACTACGTCAAGCACCTCGCCGGCTCGAAGGATCTGTTCATCCCGGGCTCGGGACACATCAGCCAGGCGACCCGCATCGCCTGACAGCTGGACCATCCCGGGGAGCGGGGACGGCCAGCGATGGCAGCGAACCGGGATGGTCCACCACTGAGATGATCCTCAGCCGTGATGGTCGGGGTGGTGATGCTCGGCGTGATGGCGAGCGAGCGGGTCGTCGGCAAAGTCGCCCCGCGGGTCTCGCCACACGCTGTGCACGTGGTTCGCGTCGCGCGCCGTGTTGTCGTATTCCACGAGGATCGACGGCCCGTGCAGCCGGTAGTAGTGCGGCTGCCCCGGCTCCAATCCTCCGGCCCACAGCAGATGCACCCCGTCGAGCGCTGCGCCGGCGAACTTGGCGGCCTCCTCGTCGGCGACGTCGTCGGGGAGGCGGTCGACGTACAACCGCAGCAACGAGTCGAGCATGTCTCGCTGCGCGCCATCCATCGCACTCGCGGCCAGGCCCTTCGGCCGGCGCGTGAACGACATCGCCTCGAGGTCCGCCGGGCCGACACCGGTGATGGCGTCGAGTCGTTCCTGCGCGCCTCGCAACCGCTCGCCGACCTCGCCATCGAACTGTCCACGCCAGATCAGCGGCAGCGGAATCGGCTGATCACCGTCACTGAGTGACGGCCGGTTGCCACCGACGAGGTCGGTTGGTGCCCGGGGCGAGACGATCGCGATGCCGCGCTGTTCAACCGACAGCGAACGCGTCAGTTCGCGCCCGAGATCTTCGACGCCGGCCAGCGGGCGCAGCGGATGCGGGCCGAGCAGTGGTGCGCTCGCCGGGTCGGCTCCGAAGAACAGCGGCGTCGATCCGCTGAGCACACCGTCGATGATCGTGAAGTTCAACGACACGTGATGCCCGCCGAGACGCCAACTCCATGTGCCGCTCGACGACGGCGCGCCGAAGAACCGCACGAAGTACATCAGGGGGTCGCGGCCGCGTGGCCGATCGAACGTCGCGGTGAACCCCTCGAAATGGTCGAGCACGTTTTCGAGACCGATGATCGTCGACGCCGTCACGTAGCCGGCGGTCGACAGGCCGCTGGCCACGAGCCGGAACAGCAACCGGTGTTGCGGCTGGGTCATCGTGGCGAGCGCGAGCCCGCCGTGGTCGGTCGGTGTGTAGAACCACTGACGCCGCTCCTCATCGCCGGGGAACGGCCACAGCGCCAGCTTCCGCTGGGTATCGTCGAGCGAGTCGATCAGGCGCTCGGCCTCCTCGGCCATCTGGGCGGCGATGCGAACCCGCGCTGGTGTCGACGTCTCATCCATTCGGACTCATTCTGACAAGGAAGTCATCGTCCCGGGCCATGCAGGCCGAAGATGAGTTCGGGGTCGCCTGGCAGCCAGTTGCCGTCGAACTGCGACCTGCGCCCGATCGCGCGGGTGCGGGCCTGCAAGTTGCGCCCGAGGTCGAGTTGGCCGGGCTCCCACGCAGCAAGCGCGGCGACCGGGTCGTCGGGGTGCGCAGCGAGCGCATCGCGCAGCATCCAGGCATCCTCCGCGGCCTTCGCCGTGCCCGCAGCAGCATGGGGCCGCGCCACGAACGCCGCGTCACCGAGCAAGCAGGCTCGCCCGAACGCCATGCGCGGCACGTCGAGATCGAACACGACTTGCACGAACAGATCGTCGATGACCTGCACGGTCTCGGCGATCGGGCCCGGCAGGCGCGCTGCGGCGACCGCCCGCGCCTCGGCGACGTGGTCGGCGCGCAGCGCGCCCGGTGGCACCGACACCTCGCGATGCGTTCCATGGGCATCGAGCAACAGATCGGAGAGATCGTCGCCGGCGAGATAGTTGCGATACCACACCACGTTGATCAGCCGCTCGCCGGGCACGACAGATCCGTCGCGACCGGGGATGGGGTAGACGAGGATGTGGCTGTTGGCATACACGTAGTAGGTGATCGCATCGTCGAGCGCGGCACGTGTCACATCGCTCAGCTCCGTCTCGGCCACGACCCCGCGCCAGGCGACGTAGCCGGCGTACTGCGGACGGGCTTCGGGCAGCAGTGCGGCGCGCGCCGTCGACCCCACCCCGTCGGCGAACACCGCGAGATCCGGGTGCACGACCTGGCCGTTGGCGAAGCCGAGCACCAGTGGCTCCAACTCGATATCGACCAGTTCGTGGGCCAACAGGTACGCAGAGCGATCGAAGCAGGCGAGCATCTGCCGGTAGACGGTGTTCCACGAACTGAACAGGTAGCGGTGCACTTCATCGTGGATCACCGAGCCATCGCGGCCGAGGTAGCGGATGTGGCCGGTCGGCACGGCAACGGCATCGAGGGAGATGCCGCCATGCTCGACGAGGTAGCGATACGTGGCCGGGAGGAAGCCGATCCCTGCACCACGCTCCTCGAGCTCGACCGGCGAGCGCTCGTAGACCGTGACACGGTGTCCCGCGTCGGCGAGCAAGCACGCCGCGGTCAAGCCACCGAGCGATCCCCCGACGACGGCAACGTCCACCCGACGTTCAGGGCTGGCCGAAGGTGGCGATCTGGTCGACGGTGCACTCGAACAGCACACGCCGTTCGTCGATCGACGGATCACGCAGACCGTACGGCCCTGGCTGCTGCGTGAACTTCGTCCAGATCTTGTCGAGGTGTGCGGTGACGCGCGGCCCTTCGACCGGGTCGTCTTCGGAGACCTCGCGGCTGACCGTGTGCTTGATGCTCATCCAGTGGTAAGGGTTCGCCGGGTTGACCAACAAGCTGGTGAGGCGCGGGCTCTTGCGGATCCACGCGGTCTTGGTCCGGTGGGCCGCGCAGTTGATCAGGATCAGGTCGCCCTCGTAGTCGAACCACATCGGCGTGAGATTGGCCCGACCGCCCGGCCCGACGATGCCGAGCACCTGCGTGACCGGGTCGTCAATCAACTTCTTGAACACCGGTTCGAGATCATCGAACGAGTCGATCGTGGTCCGCTCCCCCACCGCGAACTGTCCGGCTTGCGTGCCGGCAGACACGTCACGAAACTTGGCTAGCTTCATGCTCAACTCACTACCCCCAGTTACTCGATCCCCCGCTGGCGAGTCTAAACCGAGAGCTGATCCTCAGCCGCCCGTGGTGCGCGCCGGCGCCACACTCGTTGGCGCGACTCCGGTAGCGCGGGTACTCACAGCGCGCCCGACCAGCGTGGTTGGGCGCGAAAATACGCCTGTGGATGCCGGAATCGCGCCCGACCGGCCCCGGCGGGGGTCAGCCCCGGGTGGCGGCGATCAGGGGCGCGTAGGAGGAGGGGTCGATGCGCGCGTCGATGAGTCGCGGCCGATCCCAGCCGCCGGCCAGCAACGAGGTCACGTCGGCGGCGGTGTTCGCGACCGCAGAGTCGAGGCCCATCGCCGACGCCACCTGGGCGTAGTCGACCGGCGCGAAGCGCACCGCCGAGCTGCCACCTTGACCCGGCTTCTGCTTGACCTCGATCAGGCTCAACGCAGCATCGTCGAACACGACCACGGTGACCGGCAACCGCAGGCGCGCCAAGGTTTCCAACTCGGCGAGCGTCATCGCCAGGCCACCGTCACCGACCATGCACACGACCGGGTGATCGGGTCGCGCCAGGGCAGCCGCAATGGCCGCGGGAAGCGCGAAGCCCATCGTCGCCAGCCCGTTGGATATCAAGAGTTGCAACGGCGCGGTTGCGGGCCAGAACGGCATGATGGCCAGGAAGTGCGCGCCGGCGTCGACCGTGGCAATCGCCTTGGCGGGCGCTGCCGCGGCCACCGCAGCGGCCAGCTCGAGCGGACCGAAGTTGCCCACCGCGGTGCCGGACAACGCGCTGCGCGCAACGGACAGTGCGTGTGCACCGGAACCCGCTGTCCAGCCGGTGCACGCTGTCGTCACGACCCGTCCGAGCATGGTCTCCAGCGGGCCCAACACCTCGACATCGATGGGCGCAAGCGTGGCGCACGCCGGTGCCTCCGAAACCGAGATCACCGGCACGTCGTAGCGCCACGCGGTCGGCATCGGCTCGACCTGATCGAACCCGATGGTGAGGATGAGGTCGGCATCGAACAGCAGCGGCGCCTCGATGACGCCACCGGTGAACAGCCCGGCGAGTTGCGGGTGCCCCTCCGGAATGACCCCGAGCGCCTGGTACGTCAGCAGCACGGGGCAGCCGAGCCGCTCGATCGCCGCACGGACCGCGGCCGACGACGTGACCGCCTCCACCCCGACGATCGCCACCGGGCACTCGGCGGCGCGGACCATCGTCGCCGCCGACTCGATGACATCGTCGCTCG
This sequence comes from Ilumatobacteraceae bacterium, assembly GCA_031373785.1. Taxonomy (GTDB): domain Bacteria; phylum Actinomycetota; class Acidimicrobiia; order Acidimicrobiales; family Ilumatobacteraceae; genus JAENVT01. Next base: position 7,958 of record JANMNE010000351.1, on the reverse strand, counting down.
ACTGCAGGGGCGTCGATGCGGCGGGCGCAACCATCTCGTGACCCGTCGGGTCGTAGTCGAGGTGCACTGCGCCCGCCGGTCGCGTGCCGGCCAGGTCGAGCGCGGCGCGCACGGCCTCCGCTGCCCCCGGTGATTCAGCCAGCCGGCCACTCCACTTCGTCACGGCTCCCATCAACTGCTGCTGGTCGAACCGTTGGTGGGCGAACCGCTCGCGTTGGGCGCTGGGCACGCAGTCCGTCACGACGAGCAGCGGGAAACGATCGAGCGTTGCCTGGGCCGCGCCGTTGGCCGCGCACGCGACACCGGGCCCACGGGTGGCGATGGCGAGCCCGGGCCGACCGGTCAGCACGCCATATGTCGCGGCCATGATGCACGCCGCCGTCTCACCATGCGACAGCACGAATCGCAGCCCGGAGGCGACCGCCGCGCCGACCACCTCGAGGTTCGGACCACCGCCAGGAAAGCCGAACACGACGTCGGCCCCACGCTCGCGAACACCCTCCGCCAAGACCTTCGCCAACCCATCGCTCATGCGGATCGGACGTTATTCGACCGACCCACCTCGCGACGACCATCGACGAACAACTCCCTCATAGGCTGCCAATGCGGTCGCGACCGCACAGCTGCCGACGTGGTCGACATGTTCCGACGAAAGCAGGTGTCGATGAGTGATGTGATCGTCGAGGTCGTGCAGGTTGCCTATCTGGTCGTCGTCGGCGCCGTCGCAGTGGCGTGGTTCGACCGCGAGGACATCCGCTCCTGACACGCGCGCGATGATTTGCGCGAGCAAAGGAGGGGCGTCGATGGCCGACATCCGACAGGGGCGCTGGACCGCCGAGATCGAAGGCGACTTCGTGGTCTTCATCATCGGGGCGCGGGTGAACTCGAAGTGGCAGGTGTTCAAGGCGATCACCGACCTCGGCGGGCGCCGCGGGTTGAACCACATGTTGAAGTACCTCACCGCGCATCCCGAGAGTGGGCTGCTCGGCTATCAGACGTTGGGGTTCGCCAGCGTGCAGTACTGGCGGTCGTTCGAGCATCTCGAGGCGTTCGCCAAGAACACCGACGATCCGCATCTCGACGTCTGGCGCAAGTTCTGGAAGCGTGTCGGCAGCAGCGGTCGCACCGGGATCTGGCACGAGACGTTCCTGGTCCGCGCCGGCGAGTACGAAGCGATCTACGGCAACGTACCGCCGCGGGGTCTGGGCAAGGCCAGCCGGCTGTTGCCGGTCGCCGAATCGGTTGGTGCACGGCAGCGGTTGAAGGCCGCCTCGAAGGGGTCTGGCTAGACGGAGGGCATCACCAGTAGTGGGCACGCCCACCGACGGGGCGGCCGCTGCGACCCAACACCATCAGCACCAGGCCGACGATCAGGAGCACAACGCCTGCGGTCCAGAGGATGCCGACTCCGGTGAGGAGACCGAGGAGCAGAAGTACAAGTCCGAGAACAATCATGACCAGCGACTACCCCGGCGCGCGGTGCTTCAAACCTGGGGCCGAACGGGCAGGGACTGAAGGAGCCTTCAGCTTCCTTCAGGGAGGCGTCAACGTCGCAGGGCCACCATGAGCATGTCCACCTTCGGAAAGGAAGACCAGACATGTTCCCCGAACACGATCCGGGTGTCGGCAACGAGCCTCCGTCGTGGCCCGCTCCTGCCGGCTCACCCTCCCCTCACCCAAGCACCCCTCGCTCCGGCCGCCGACGCCTGGCACTCGCCGCGTTCGCGGTCGTGGCGATCGCCGGAGGCACTGCAGGCGGCGCGATCACCGGTCGCCAATCACAGCCCGCGGTGGCCACGCAGACAACGACCGGCAACTTCAACACCGCATCGGTCGGCACCGCGGCGTCGGGAGCCTCCGGGCCTGACAAGCAAGACGTCTCGGCACTGATCAGCGCGGCACTGCCGGGTGTGGTCAGCATCAGCGTCGAACTGAACGGCGGCCAGGCGGCAGGGACCGGCTTCATCATCAGCGCCGATGGTCAAATCGCCACCAACGCCCACGTCGTGGCCGATGCAACCAAGATCACCGTGAAGTTCGCCGATGGCTCGACGGCGCCCGCCAAGGTGCTCGGCGTCGACCGCACCGACGACCTCGCTGTGGTGAAGGTCGACAAGGCCGGCCTCACCGCCTTGCCCCTCGGCAAGTCGTCGAACCTCCACATCGGCGAGCCGGTTGTCGCCATCGGCAACGCGTTGGATCTCACCGGCGGGCCGACCGCCACCGAGGGCATCGTCTCGGCGCTCGACCGCACCATCGACACCAATGACGGCGAGCACCTGACCCACCTGCTGCAGACCGACGCTGCGATCAATCCGGGCAACTCCGGAGGGCCACTGCTGACGCTCGATGGCGAGGTCGTGGGCATCAACTCCGCCGGCTCGCAGGACGCCCAGAACATCGGGTTCGCGATTGCGATCGACACGGCCCAACCGATCATCACGCAGCTGCAACTGGGCAAGACCATCACCAAGGCGTACCTCGGCGTGACCACGACGGCAGTCGATCCAACCGTCGCATCACGAAGTGGGCTCGACATCGATCACGGGCTGCTGATCGTCGATGTCGCCGGAGATTCAGCGGCCTCCAGCGCCGGTCTCCAGCCCGGTGACGTGATCGTGTCGATCAACGGCACCGCAACCGACGACAGCTCCACCCTTGGCGATGTCATCCGCACCACCGGCGCCGGCCATGTCGTGCACCTCGAGATCGACCGCAAGGGCAAGACGATCGACGTCGACGCGACCCTGTCGACACACGCAGCATGACGGCTAGTGCCGCCCGGCAACGCTTGCTCGATCGGCGACCACGACCAGCGCGCCACGGATACAGATCCCGGGTCTGTGCGCTGTTCTCACCGGCCTTCCCGATCTGGGCGCCAAGGATTTCTCTGAGCTGCGGCCGGTGAACGAGCTTGGCGCCCGGATCGCTGAAGCAGGCACGCTGGCCGGTGCGGTGTGTGTCGGATGTCGCGGCTTCGGTCTCGATCTGACTCACAGCTGCTCGGAAACCGGCGCGCACCGAACGGCGCGTCTGGCGCGCCCCCGATCCGGTGGTGTGGGGTGGTCCATGGCCGGAGTTCGCCGCGTGTTCTGGGGCAGCCGAGTGAAGCCGTTGCCGGGCGTTCTGTACGTTCGTCTACGAGGCCGTCGAGTTCGATGCTGGCGATGACTCAACCCTCAACGAAACCGCCGCACGGGGCGAATTCGACTGCTGGGATTCAGTTGTCCGTGCATCTGCTGTAGCCGCCGATGTATGGACGGCCGCGAACTTGGGTACGACGCGAGCATGACCACTGTTCGGCGACTTCCTGGCATCCTGTTCGCGCTCACGCTTGGGGTGGCTGTCAGCGGGGTCGGCGCCATCCAAGCCGACGCGGCGCAAGCACCGGTCGGTCTCGGCACGGCCGCCAGCTTCGCTGTTCTCGCCGGACAAACCGTCACCAACACCGGCCCATCGGTGATCACCGGCGGCATCGGGTTGAGCCCCGGCAGCGCCGTGACCGGCTTCCCGCCAGGCACGGTCAATGGAACCATCCACACTGCGGATGCCGTCGCGCTCCAAGCTCAAGCCGACCTCACAACGGCGTACAACGATGCCGCCGGCCGGTCAACCTCGGCAACGGTCAGCGCGGATCTCGGCGGCCAGAAACTCCTGCCCGGCGTGTACACCGGCGGGACCCTCGGCTTGACCGGGACACTCACTCTCGATGCGCAGGGCGATCCAAACGCCGTGTTTGTGTTTCAGAGCGCGAGCACGCTGATCACAGCCTCGTCAAGCAGAGTCACAGTGATCAACGGCGGGGACGCCTGCCATGTATTCTGGCAAGTCACCAGTTCCGCGACACTCGGCACGAGTTCGGTCTTTGTCGGCACTGTGCTGGCGTTGACCTCGGTTACCGCGACCACCGGCGCGGTCATATTCGGAAGGCTCCTCGCTCGTAACGGTGCGGTCACCCTGGACAGCAACCAGATGAACCGGCCGAGCTGCGGAGCCGCAACACCAGCGACACCCACCGCGACGAGCACGGCAACCGGGGCGGGGGGCGCGACCACGACGCCGTTGCCGGGCACCGGCATACATCTCCTCATCCCCATGGCCGCACTCCTCGCGGTCATCCTCGGCGGGCTGATGCTCGCCACGACACAGCGCCGCCGAGTGCGCTGACAGGGCAAGCAATACTCCGCTCAGTGGGACGCTCGCAGCGTTATGCGGAGACGTCGGTTACGTCGCTGCGGTCGTGCGCCTGGCCTGTTTTGCGTTCGTCTTCATGTGGATCGCGGTCGCGGCTCGTTGACCAAGAACCGATTTGCGCGGATCACGACCGCGAGAGCAGCTCCGGGGTGTGATATTGCCAAACGCACGCGCTGCTGCGACGCGAAATCAACTACATCGGACGATCCCGCGGGTGCACTCATGCGGTCGACCGAGTGGGCGAACCGCGGCACTCGTCAGCGGACGACCGGCCTCACGACGATGACATCGGGGCGGTGAAGTCGCGACACACACTCATAGCGTCCGGCCGCCCGGCGCCACGCGCCCGCCCGTATCCGGCGAACGCGCAGTATGCCCCATAAGACCGAACGGCCCGATCCCATCCCTACGCCCGGAAGTGCCGGTCTGGGACGCATGACAATGCGCAAGACTCCGGCATCGCCCGGGCAGTCGCACCGTACGAACGCAACTACGCTCCAAGACATCACACCGGGGATCGCGTGCACACGGCGAGCGTTGCCGCACGCGCGATGACGGCTAGTCGAGCGCGACCGGTGCACTCGCATCGGTGAGTGAGCCGGTGTGGCCGAGCATGGCACCGCCGGCCGCGCACGCTCCCAGCGTGACCAACAGCGCCATCATCACCGCCGCGCCCTGCGCGGCGGTGATCTGTTCCGTGGCCAGCCCGATCGAGACCACCGCCGCGGGAACGCCGAGTTGCGCCGAACCGACCAATCCCATGGCGACCGGAAGTCGCCACACGATTGCGGCAATGAGGTGGATCGCGATCGCGACACCGGCGATCGACGCCGCCAACCACAGCGACCGGGACGAGTGCAACAGGGCACGGAGATCGATCTGTGCGCCGAGGTGGACGAAGAACAGCGGGATCGCAAAGCCCTCGCCGATGCCCACCAGCTGCTGGGCGACCCGCCGCGGCTCACCGAGCAGCGCGACCACCGTGCCGACGGCAAACCCGGCGATGAGGATCGACGTGCCGAACCGCGTAGCCAGCCACGCACATGTGAACAGGGCGAGCAGCGAGACCCGCAGATCGAGGCCCCACCCGCGCTGGGCCGACAGCAATCGCAGTCGCCGGACCGCGGGGCGATCACGCGCGAACCGTGCCAACAGCAGCATGGTCACGCCAGCCAACACGACCAGAACGCCGCCACCGACCACGCGCGCCATACGGCCGGTTGCCAGCACCACCGGCAGAGCCAGCACCGTCACCACATCGGCGACTGCGATCCACGCCATCGCGACGACGGTGACGCGATCCGACCGGTCGAGGCCCTGTAGCACCGGCAGTGCCACGGCGCCGGAACTGGTGGCGATCAACACCGCCAGGATCGCCGGGTGATCGAGGCCGACCACGGGCGCGAGGAGCATCCCGGCGATCACGGCCAACGCTCCGACCGTCGCGGCCATTCCCAAGCCGGTGCCCAGCGCCGAGCGCAGGTGTCGATCACGTACCGGTAGGTGCGTGCCGACCACGAACATCAGCAACGCAAACCCGATCGCAGCCAAGCCCGTCAGCAGTTGATCCCTCGGATCCACCCATTTGAGACCGCTGGTCCCGATCACCACCCCTGCGGCGATCTCGCCGACGATCATCGGCGGTCCGAAGCGGTGCAGCGACGCCAGGAGCGGGCCGACCAGACCGGCCGCCAGGACGATGGCCAGTGGGCCAAAGCTCATGCGTCGGTTGTCCGGCGGGGGAACCAGGCGCGGAACTCCGCACCCGTGTCGACCGGAGCGGCGATGATCGAACCGCCGAGGGCGCTCATGATGGACCGAACGATCGCCAGTCCCAACCCACTCCCGCCGATGTCGAGCGAGCGCGCTTCGTCCAGCCTCATGAACGGCTCGAAGATCCGCTCGAGGTCGCCCGGCGGCACGGCCGGCCCGTCATTGGCAACGGTCAGGGTCACACCGTCCGTCTCCTGCGTCACGATCACGCCGATGTTCGCCGCGGCATGCCGCTCGGATTTGTCGAGCAGGTTGCGCAGCACGCGCACAACCGCGTCGGGGTCGGCCGCGATCTCGGCCGACATCAAGTGGGTGTGATACGCGACTCCTCGATCAGCACGCCGCAACGCGACTTCCGCGGCAACGAGCGCGGGCAGATCGATCGGCACCGCCGCCGACGCCTGCATCGAGCGCGAGCGGGTCAGCATCCGCAGGTCTCGGGTCAGCTCCTCCAGCCGAGCGACCTCGATCAACGAGTCCTCGGCAACCTTCGACCACTCGGCCCGGTCCGGGTAGGCCAGCCCGACCTCGAGCTCGGTACGGATCGTCGACAGAGGGCTGCGCAACTCGTGCGATGCTGCAGCGGCGAAGAGCTGTTGGCGGCCTGCCGCCTCTTCGAGTCGATCCAGCATGCGATTCAACGTCAGACCCAACTTGGCGATCTCATCGTCGCTCGAGCTGGCCTGGACGCGGCCGGAGAGATCGGCGGCCTCGATGCGATCGACCTCGGCACGCATCGAGTCGACCGGCGCCAGTGCCCGGGCGACGACGCGTGAGATCAACCACGCCGCCAGCGCAACCTGCAATGGCAGGCCGATCAACAGCGCGTTGCGCAAGTAGCGCTCGGCTCGATGGGCGGCATCCAATGAGGTGACCGCGTAGATGGTCAACTGCCCGTCCCCCGACTCGACCGTGCGGGCCACGACTCGGTACTCCTGGCCGGGCACACCGCCGATCGCGTTCCCGTCGACCGTCGCGGTCGAGTCGTGACCGACGGCCGGTGCCGCGATCACGTCGAGCCGGGTCGTGTCGGCCAGGCCGATGGTCACCGCGACCACCTGGCCGGAAGCGTCGACCACCTGGACCTGGCCGACCTCGCGGCCGGTCGCCGGCAGAACACGCGTCAACAAACCGTCGGCAATCTGGGTCTGGACCTCATCGACCCGATCGACCAGGAGCGACCGAGCGTCAGAGCTCAGCGCGCGTCGCAGCAATCCGGCAGCGGCCAACGCGCCGACCACCAACGCAACCGCGAGAACCAGGGATGCACCGATCGTGGCGCGGGATCGGACTGACGAACGCCACTCAGCGCGCACGCGCGCCCATCCGGTAGCCGGCGCCGCGCACCGTCTCGATCGCCGAGGAGCCCAGCTTCCTGCGCAGCGCCGAGACGTGCACCTCGACCACGTTGTCGCCACCATCGAAGGCGAAGTCCCACACGTGCTCGAGGATCTCCGACTTGGGCACGACCTCTCCCTCGCGGCGCATCAGGTACTCGACCACGGAGAACTCGCGCGGCGTCAGTTCGACCGGCTCGCCGTCGACCGTGCAGGTCCTGGCCGCCACATCGAGATCCAGCCCGCCCACGCGTAGCACCGGTGGTCGCGTCGTCGCGCCGCGGCGCAGCAAGGCCCGAAGGCGGGCCACCAAGACCACGTACGAGAACGGCTTCGACAAGAAGTCGTCGGCGCCGGTGTCGAGCGCCTCTGCCTCGTCGAGCTCGCCGTCCTTCGCCGTCAGCATCAGCACCGGCGTCCAGATCTCTTTGGCTCGAAGCTCGGCGCAGACCTTGTAGCCGTTGAGGCCCGGCAGCATCACGTCGAGCACGATGGCGTCGTACGGCTGCTCGGTGGCCAGCCACAGTCCATCGGTCCCACTGCTGGCGACATCGACGGCAAAGCCTTCGGCTTCGAGGCCGCGCTTGAGCGCAGCGGCCTGACGCACCTCGTCTTCGACCACGAGCACACGCATGCGATCAGTCTCACACGTGC
>JANMNE010000312.1:0-6158 GCA_031373785.1 Ilumatobacteraceae bacterium | reverse complement strand
TCGCGGCCGGCTTCGATGACGCGAGACAGCTGACGCTCTTCTTCAGCGTTCAGCAGCGACACTTTTCCGATGTCATTCAGGTAGAGACCGATAGAGTCATTCATGGCAATTGTTCTCAACTTCTTTGTGTGTTTGCGTATTCCAGGGGCATACTGTGCCGGTTGACACGTGCCTGGGGCACGCCGGGGGATCGGCACTTCGTGGATCTTCCCGTAGAACTACGCGGCTCGAAGACTGGGGCCGGATTAGCTCGATGTCGGTGAAATGGGGGGGTCAGAATTGGGGGGAACGGACAACAGTACTACATCGGCGCGAATTTGTCATGTCAATACAGCGTTTCTCGTCAAGAAATCCGCAGGTCAGGGGTGCCTGCGTGGTAAAGCTTCCCCGCCCTAGACTGGGCCACCGTGCCCATGCGAATCGGACTGTTCGGCGGCACGTTCGATCCGCCCCATGTCGGCCATCTGGTCACAGCGGTCAACGTGCGCCACGCCCTGGCCCTTGATGCCGTGGTGCTGATGGTCGCCAACTCGCCCTGGCAGAAGCACGGAACCAGGGCAATCTCTCCCGCCGAGGACCGCCTGGCCATGGTGGAGGCAGCCGTTGCAGATGTGAAAGGCCTGGTCGCGGGCGATGCCGAGATCCGTCGCGGTGGGTCGAGCTTCACCGCCGACACCCTGGCCACCATGGTCGAGAGCTATCCGGGCGCCGAATTCTTCACGATCGTCGGCGACGACGCCGCAGCCGGATTGACGACGTGGGAGCGGCACGAGGAAGTGGTGGCCCAATCCCGCCTGGTCGTGGTCGATCGGCCAGGCACTCCTGTCGAACTGCCCGCTGGAATCGACTGGCTGCGCGTCGAGGTGCCCCGGCTCGAGGTGTCGAGCACCGACCTGCGCGCTCGGGTCCGTGACGGCAGGCCGCTCGACTATCTGGTCACCGAGCCGGTGCTCGACATCATTGCCATGCGCAGGCTGTACCGGGACGCCGCATGACGTCGCTCCATTCACGCCGGCGGCGCAACACCGTCTTGGCCCTTGCTGCCGGCGTGCTCGCCGCAATCGTCGCGCCGACGTTGTTGTACGTGGGCGCCAAGGCGATCACCAACTCCAAGGCCGGCCAGAACGTGCAGGCCGACCTGCCTCCCGAGCAGACGTTCCCGCAGACCCCGACCGCGATGCTGGCGACCGTCAGCGCCACCAACGAGTTGACCAGCGTGACGGTGCTGGTGCTGGCACCTGATGCCGACGTCAGCCCGGCCGGCTACGACCAGCGCGGCGGCAGCATGGTGTCGGTGCCGATCAACGCGGACACCGGATCCGGCGACCAGGTCCTGTCACTGCACGACTCGTACGCAAGCGGGGGAGAGGACCAGCTCCGCAGCGACCTCGAATCGGCCATCAACTTGACCGTCGACTTCAGCGCTGTGATGACCGCCGATCAGTTCGCCGCCTTCCTCACCGGGTTGCCGGCGGTGCAGGCCACGCTCCCGCGCGATGTGCTCGGGACCGACGACGTACCGGTGTTTCCGAAAGGCCCCGCTGTACTCACTGCCGCCCAGGTCGCCCAGGTCCTCATCGCCAGATCGCCGACCGAGCGCGAACATGCGCGCCAGACGAATCTCGATGCGCTGTGGACCGGCATTGCCGCGGCGGTCGGAACCGGTCGCGAAGGCCAGACTCTGAGCGCTCAGTCACCGACGACGTTCGACGAGATGGCCGCCAGGCTGTTGGGCGGGCCCGTGGCGTCTCGAGGATTGGTCGAGCGTCCGCTGGGGGTCGAACGGAACCCCGACGGCCTCGATGTCGAGGAGCTCGATCGATCCGACACGATCCTGGTCTTTGCCAGCATCGCTCCGGCGGAGATGACGCGCCCGGCCGGCGGCCTCTCGTACCGCTTGGAGGCCCCGCCCGGCTACGACCAGCAGGTGCGCAAGACGATCGGGGTCCTGTTGTCGTTCGGCGGCAACGTCGTCTCGGTCGATCTCAACGCCGAGCCGGTCGCTGGGACCACGTACCTCATCTATGACCAGGCGTTGGCGGCCGCCGAGCCGACCGAGAACGCGCTCTTCGGGACCATCACGATCGAGACGCCCGATGTGCGCCTCGGTGGCGTGGACGAGACGATCGCACTGGGCACCACCTACCTCGACGGGGTCGATCTTTCGGCACCCGACGCGACGGCATCGACGTCGACGTCGGTCGAGCCGACAACGGAGACCACCGCATGAGTCAAGCGTCCGCAGCGGCCCTCGCCGTCACCGCAGCACGCACCGCCGACGACAAGAAGGCCGAGCGCACGCTGGTCTTGTTCGTGGGCGATGTGCTGTCGATCACCGACTACTTCGTGATCACCAGCGCGTCGAACCGACGACTGGTGCGCATGGTCGTCGACGAGATCGAGCAGGCGGTGCGCGAGCAGCACGGGCGTTCACCCCTGCGGATCGAGGGGGTCGCCGAGCAGCAGTGGGTGTTGATCGACTACGGCGACGCGGTGATCCACGTGTTCAGCGACGAGATCCGTGCCTACTACGAGATCGAACGGCTGTACCGCGATGTGCCAAAGATCGATTGGCAGCTCGAAAGGCCCGACGTCCCGATCGACTAGCCGGCACATCGCTATCGTTAGTGGTGCCATGTCACTCCCGCTTTCGGGCCCGTTCGACACGGGCCAACTTCCACGGCTTGCTCCGTATCCGGTGACCGTCACCGTTGCCCGCACGGTTTCGCCCGGGTGGGAAGCGGAGTTCTTGCGGTGGGCCGACGAACTGGTCACGGCAGTCCGTGAGTTCCCCGGTTGCCTCGGCGCTGCGGTGCTGCACCCAGGCGCCGAGGGTGGCGAGTACCAGATCATCGTCCGATTCTCCGACGGGCTGATGTTGCGTGTGTGGGAACGTTCGGCGATTCGCAACGAGTTGATGGATCGCGCCGACAAGTTCGTCACCGGTACACGAATGCAACGAACCGTTGGCGTCGAGGAATGGTTCAACGCCGCCGGCCTTGCCGAGCCCAAGCGCCCGCTGTGGAAGAAGTTGTCGTTCGACGTCGCCTGGGTCTATCCGGCGGCGCTGATCTTCTCGGTCTTGGTCGCACCGCTGCTGGTCAAGATCCCCCTCGGTCTTCGAGTGCTGACCAGCCTCGCGACCGTCACGATCGTGATGCAGTTCGTCGTGATACCGCTCCGTAAACGCCTGCGAGCGAAGCGTCACTTCTAACGCGTTGGGAACTGTACGACTCGTTGGTAATCTCAGGCGTCCCAAACGGGGCTGTAGCTCAGTTGGCAGAGCACTTCCATGGCATGGAAGGGGTCAGGGGTTCAATTCCCCTCAGCTCCACGTAACCCTGATGACGTAATGGTTTGGTGGCTTCATCGCACTCACCAGACTGCGGTGCTGGACTCCGACGTGCGCATCCGTCGAGCAATGTTGAGGCGAGCCATTCTCTCTGCGGAGGACTCGGCATTGTTGACCATGCTTGGATATCGCCGCACTCGATCGCTTGCGTTGTTCGGACGCCTACCTTCTTGCAGCCGAAGTGATCTGTCGACCGATCTGATCGCCTTGGAGTTCTGGGTCCCAATGGCCGATCGACCATTGAGCAAGAGTCCTGGCTCCGAGCTCCTGTGCGGCGGGCCACAGGTCAGGGCCGTGAACGTCGCTGAAGTTGGCATCGATGTCAAGTTCGACGAGGTCATCCTGCACTGCGGAAAGCGCCTTTCGTACGCGAATGGGAAAGGTCTTGGCTGAGACGGCATGGGCGGCCTCCTCGAGCGTCACCAGTTGCCGGGCAATGTTGAGAACTGGTCCCCAGTGAGGGCGGACGTCGGGGAGTTCACCGATCAGTGCTTCGAGTTCCGCACGGCGCGCCAGAGAGTAGTAGAAGCGATTTGTCTTGGCGCGTTGGGCGAGGAGTCCGGCGCGTTCGAGCATCTCACACTCGTCGCTCACGTTGCGCTTTGTGTATCCCGTTTCGGTCGCGAGCGTGGCAACGCTCTTGTTTGGTGACTCCGGTTGTGTGAGGAAGCAGCGCAAGATCTCGGATCGCGCGCCGAGGCCGAACATCGCTCGCAAGCGAAGCCAAGCTAGCGATGGGCGGCTGAGGGGAGGCAACGTGGATCGCTCGGTCACCTGATAGGCACGCGCTCTGCCCGAACCGGGCCAGGTCACGCCAGAGTGGGCACTGACCGTGGCCGCAAACTCACCCCACTGGTTCTCGTCCGCAGTGTCGCCGGCAAGGCTTCGGAGCCTTGCGCGAGATACATGCCGCCAGTTTCGAATGCACCAGTCGGTGGCTTCATCGCGCAGGCGTGGGTCACGGTCGTGCAACCACGCGGTGAACACAATGAGCGGCTCGGGATCGATCGCCCAATCACCGTGCGTCGAATTCCAGCCAGAGACTCCCAATTCTGTCCAGGCGCCCCATGCGAGGGCAACTGCCTGCTCGGCGACGGTGGCTTTCGGTCTTCGGTTATAGCTCGCCATCTTGTACCTCCACGCCGAGCAGACGAAGAATGCGCTCCAGCTCTCCTCTGAATCCGACCGATGGATCGTGAGTACGAGTCCATCGTGCAGCGGACAGAAGTTGATCGCGCGTCGGTTCGAGCGCGATGAGGTCGTTGAAGTGCTTGCTCCGCTCGGTCAAGTCGACCGTGGCGTACAGCTTGAAGCAGATGAGATCCTCGATCGCAGGGAGGTGTACTTCAAGGCCACCGTAGGTACGCACGGATACGCGCGTTTCGATCCCTTTTGGGAGTCCAAACGTTATGAGCCCAGCCGGTCCCGAGTTGAGCCATGACGGACCTAGGCCCAGTGCTTCGCCCACTTCGCGAACAGCATCGGTGAGGAACTGAGGAAGATGGTCCGCGGCTACGTAGCCGTGTGCGGATGAGACACCTACGACGTCGACGTCAGCCGTGGGTCGATCGATAACACCGAGCAGCAGCAGGCTCCCTCCGCCGATCACGAGGACGCCGACGGGACGGTCCAATTCCTCGAGTCGCGCCCCGAGGGTCTCAAGGGCAGCTTCCAGTTCGGCGCTCTCCAACATATTCGAGAGTCTAATATGCTTGGATCGAGAATGTAAACCTCTCAACGAGTGACAATTCAGCACGCGAGATGACGAGCGGCGTCCAGCTTGCGCCGGTTGCACCCTGAGAGGTGTAACTACACTTTCTCGCGTTGGGGCCTGCCCATGGCATGGAAGGGGTCAGGGGTTCAATTCCCCTCAGCTCCACCAGGTGAGAGGGCATTTCCCCTCTCGACGGTGGACCTCGGCCAGTCACGGTGAGTCAGTTGGTGAGTTGTAGTCCAACGAAAGGGAATCACCATGACCACCACGAACCGCGACGAAGAGGTCGCTGCTCAACACGCTGAGATGATCGTCGAGGCGAACGAGGCACTCGACAATCTCGGCCCGATCACCCCGGCGACCTCATCCGGCCGTTCGTAGCGTGGCTCGACTTCCTGCACGATGTCGTTCGCCCCGTGATCAACGTCGTCGGCTTCCCCCAGGAGATCGACGCGGCACTCCACGAGCGGGCGACGGAGTTGTCCCGAACGCTGGCTCGTGCGGCGGACCTGGTGGCTATGTACACCGAGGCACATCTTCTCGAGGGTGACGCTCAGCGCATCATCGGGCTCGGCGCCCGCTCGGTGTTCGAGGCTGTCACGGATTCGACAGGGCTACGCCGCGAGCTGGTCCAGGCCGACGAGTACTACGCGATCGTCGAGGAGACGGCGCGATGACCGACGCAGAGCGAGCCATGGTGATGACCGAGATTCGAGTGTCGCTCAGCGCGACCGAGAGATCGCTCTACGGCAAGCCGCTCGACGAGATGACCGAAGCGGAGTTGCGCGAGCACAACGACCGCCACGCTTCGCGTCTACGACTGGAGCTGAAGGCGCAGAGGGCGCACGCTGTCAGGGTGGCGGCGCCCCGGCCGCTGGCGAAGGTGCTGGAGTTCAGACGGTGCAGCGCCTAGATACCTCACCCCGTCAGAGCCTCCGAGCCGCTAGCACCCAGCTGCCCTCGGGGGTTCTGTCGCGTCTGGGACCGGGGAAGTTGGGCGGCGCCGCGTCGAGGGGGGTACAGTCTTATCTGCCCGAGGACCCCGATAACCCGTCCCAACGAACCGTCAGGGTCCTGGGCACAGGCGCCTAG
>JANMNE010000287.1:0-8710 GCA_031373785.1 Ilumatobacteraceae bacterium | reverse complement strand
GCCTTGGCGCAAGAGGCGTCGGTGTTGATGCTCGACGAATCACTGAGTGGCGTCGACCAACCCGCGACCGCCGAACTGTTCGAGGTCTTCGAGCGCCTGGTCGACCACGGGACCACGCTGTTGATCGCCACACACGACCTGGCCCTGGCTCGCCGGCGATTCAACCGGTGCATGGCGATCAACGGGCGCCTGCGAGGCGACGGCCCGCCCGAGATCGTGCTGGCCGCCGACGTGCTCGACCGCACCTTCGGGTCAGCGGCGCCGGCGTGAGCGCGGTGTTGGCTACCAGCTTGCTGCAGGGCGAGTACCTCAAGGCCCTCGTCGCCGCAACGATCATCGGCGTCGTCGCCCCGGTGGTCGGCACGTGGATCGTGCTGCGTCGCATGGCCAACCTCGGCGACACGATGTCGCACGGCACGCTGGCCGGGGTGGGCATCGCCTACGCGGCCGGCGCCAACATCTTGCTGGGCGCGCTCGGCGCCGGCGTGGTGATCGCGGTGCTGCTGATCCTGTTCTCTGCCAGCCAACGCCTCGGGCAGGAGGCGATCATCGCGGTGATGGGCAGTGCCTTGTTCGCACTCGGGATCATCATCATCTCCAGGATCGACACCACCAAGGAACTCGAGCACATCCTGTTCGGCGACGTGCTGCAACTGACCTGGAGCCAGATCGGCTTCAACGTCGTGATCGGCGGACTCGCAGTGGGCGTGGTGCTGCTGCTGTTCAGCGAACTGCGCCTCGCCTCGTTCGATCACGTTCAAGCCGAACAGGTCGGTGTGCACGTCGAACTGGTGCAAGCCGTGTTGGTGGTGCTGCTGGCGGTCGTCGTGGTCATCAGCTTGCGCACGGTCGGCTCGATCATGTCGGTCAGCATGTTGGTGACGCCCGCGGCAACCGCTCGCCTGCTCAGTCCGACGTTGCGGCGAATGACGATCGTCGGTGTGGTGCTCGGCGTTTCCGAAGGGCTCGTCGGTGTGGTGCTCGGCCGGGCCCTCGATGCACCGCCGGGCGCGACCATCGGCTTGCTGGCGGCGGTCGTGTTCGCCGTTGCGTATGCGACAACCCTTCCACGACGCATGCCGGACCATCACCGGCCCATCGGCTGATGCAGTGTTGGTCCTCCCATGTGGACTGACACTGCGTCATGAGGCATGATGGGGCGCGCGCCAAGGGGGCCGCAGACTCCGAGGGGGGATCACACGTGCAGATTCACGTCACCGTCAATGGCACGGTTCACGAGAGCGATGTGGAACCGCGCACACTGCTCGTGCATTACGTCCGCGAGGCCCTCGGCCTCACCGGCACCAACGTCGGCTGCGACACGTCGTCGTGCGGCGCGTGCAGCCTGCACCTCAACGGCGAGGCCGTGAAGAGTTGCACCGTACTGGCCGTGCAGGCCGACGGCGCCGACATCTTGACCATCGAAGGCCTCGCCCAGAACGGCGAGATGCACCCGATGCAGAAGGCGTTCATGGAGAACCACGGCCTGCAGTGCGGGTACTGCACACCGGGCATGGTGATGGCGGCGACCAGCCTGTTGAAGGAGAACGCGCACCCGACCGAACGCGAAGTGCGTCTCGGCCTGGAAGGCAACCTGTGCCGTTGCACGGGCTATCACAACATCGTGCAGGCCGTACTGGCTTGCGCCGCAGGGAACTGACACCAAACGGCCGTGCAAGCCACCATCACTACCAACCGCCCCGCCAATAGAGGAGCAACCACGTGATTCCCGCCGCCTTCGACTACGTCCGCGCCGGTTCTGCCGAAGAGGCCATCCGCCTCATCGGCGAGCACGGTGACGACGCCAAGTTCCTCGCCGGCGGGCACAGCCTGCTGCCGCTGATGAAGTTGCGCCTCGCCCAACCCAGCGTGCTGATCGACATCGGTCGGATCAGCGACCTGTCGTACATCCGCGACGCCGGCGACCACATCGCCATCGGGGCACTGACCCGCCACATGGACGTCGAGACCAGTTCGGTGCTGGCCGAGCACGTTCCGCTGCTGGCCCACGCCGCCGGCCAGGTCGGCGACCCACAGGTACGTCACCGTGGAACCATCGGTGGCTCCATTGCCCACAGCGACCCCGCCAGCGACCTGCCGGCCACCACCTTGGCGCTCGGCGCGACCTACGTTGTCCAGGGTCCCAACGGCACGCGCGAGATCGCGGCCGGCGACTTCTTCCAGGGCTTCTTGGAGACCGCACTCGATGCCGACGAGATGCTGACGGAGATCCGAGTGCCGAAGATGCAGGGCGCCGGATGGAACTTCCAGAAGTTCAACCGCCGTGCGCAGGACTGGGCCATCGTCGGTGTCGCCGCATGGCGGCGCAACGGCGAAAGCGGCGTCGGCCTGGTCAACATGGGCTCGACACCGATCCTGGCCACGAGCGTGTCGAACGCACTCTCGCAGGGTTCGTCGGTCGCCGACGCAGCGCAACTGGCCGCGGAAGAGGCCGAGCCGCAGAGCGATCTCAACGCCAGCCCCGAATACCGAGTGCACCTCGCCAAGGTCCTCGTGCGCCGCGCCCTCGAAGCCTGCTGAACCCAGTTCAGCGGCTCCTTTCGGTAGCCTGGTAGGCCATGTCAGTCGTGGCCGACCAACCCCAACTCGACCAACGAGTCGGCCTCAGCTCGGTCGTACCGATCGACTATCTGGCCTGGTTGCGACGCACAACGCTGACCATGTTCTGCGTCTATGCCATCGTCTGGACCCGCGACAACGGCATCTTGTGGGATCGCCTGGGCATCGCCCGCGCCGTGGCCGTGTTCTTGGCATGCGCCTTCGTCGGCCGGCCGGCCAGGCAATGGGGAACGCTGGCGATCGACCTGACGCTGTACTGCGCGATGTGGTTCGCCTACGAGACCACTCGTGGTGCCGCCGACGGCAAGATCTTCGGCATCAAGTTCCCGTTGCAGGTCCAAGCCCCGCGCAACATCGATCGGGCGATGTTCTTCGGCAACGATCCGAACACCGTGCTGCAGGATCATTTCTGGAAGTCGAGTGTGCACTGGTGGGACAAGGTCGCCTCGCTGACGTACTTCACCCACTTCATCTTGGTGCCGATCGTGATGGGTGCGTTGTGGGCCACGACGCATCGTCAGTGGGCCCGGTTCATGAAGCGTTTCGCGACCGTGCTCGGCGTTGCCTGCCTGTTGTTCATCATCTTCCCCACCGCACCGCCGTGGATGGCGGCGAAGAACTACCACCTGCTGCCCCCGCTGACCCGCAGCGCCGGCCGGGGCTTCGTGGCGATGGGGTTGCACGCCGCCGCCAACAGTTGGAAGAACGCGCTCGACTGGGGCAACGCAGTTGCGGCGATGCCGTCGTTGCATGCCTCGTTCGCGCTCATCGCGCCGGCGTTCTTCCTGCCCTGGATCAAGCCGATCTGGTTGAAAGTCGTCGTGCTGGTGTTCCCAGTGCTGATGCTCACGTCGCTCGTCTACCTGGCCGAGCACTGGGTGATCGATGGACTGGTCGGCTGGGCGATCGTCGGTGGATCGTTCTGGTTCTGGAACCGGTTCGAAAGCCGCCAGCGCCGCAACCGCGCCCAACGCTCGTACCGGGCGCTGGCCGCGCTGTGATGAACCCACCGTCGGTGTTGCTCGATCACGGCTTCCTGGCAGCGGTTGCCGATGCGGGTGACGCCGACCACGACGAAGCCGTGTCGGTCTATCACGTGCTGATCGATGACTTCCTCGCTCAGCGGCATCTTCTGGTGGCGCGCGCCGATCATCTCGCGGCAGTGGCCAACGCCGACCTGTTCGCCCCCATCGACAAGTTGCACGTCGCCCGGCAACATCGCAACGCGGCCGACGAACTCGTGCGGGGCGCACCGGTCGACATCGATGTGGCGATCACGCTGGTGATGATCCACCGCTGCAAGGTCCGCAGGGTGGCCAGCTTCGACCCCCGGCTCGCACGGTACGACCTCGACCTCATTACGTCGTCGGAGATGACCCCGACTGCAGCGGAAGCCGAACCCGGCGGCAGCGAGTCGTGATCACTTCCAGCGCTGCCCTTCCCACGATCAGGTGCCGGCCAACTAGCTCTCGAACTGCACCGCGGCGCGGGCGTCGATCCACGGCTTGACCACACCGGAGCGGATCTCGTCGTGGCGGGGATGCTTGTCGTAGACACGCCAGTCGTCGATGTTGTCGAACTCGGCGACGAGCGCGAAGTCGAAGTTCCCCATGTCGGACGCACCTTCATCACTGCCACAGCGATACGACCGCACCTCAGGCAAAGTGGCGGCGAATTCGAGCAGCTGAGACTTCACCGACTCGACGTGGCCGGCCGGGATGCCGGGCTTCCAACGAAACGCAACAACGTGAGTGATCATGTCCACGACCGTAGCGTGCCCCGCACTATCGTCGCACTCCGACAGGTGGTGAGAGATATGGCCGTCAACAACCGTGATGACGACGAAGCAATCGACGAGTTCCATCTCAACGCGATCGCCGACGCCGACCCGTACCCCTACTGGTACGACGACGCCGACGAGCCCGACAGCAACCCGACCCTGGTGCGTACCGAGACCTGCGACCTGTGCGTCGTCGGCGGGGGGTACACGGGTTTGTGGACAGCGATCATCGCCAAGGAGCGAGACCCATCGCGCGATGTCGTACTGATCGACGCCCACGAGATCGGCTCGGCGGCGAGTGGCCGCAACGGCGGGTTCATGGAGTCCAGCCTCACCCACGGCGTGGCCAACGGGCAGGAGCGCTTTCCACAGGAGCTCCCGCTGCTGGAAGAGCTCGGCCTGCAGAACCTCAACGAGATCGAAGCGGCGATCAAGCGCTACAACATCGACTGCGACTACGAACGCCCCGGTGTGATCGACGTGGCAACCAGCTCGCATTCGCCGAGCTACGTCGACGAGCTGCGCGAGGACTACCAGCAGTTGCGCGCCCTCGGCCAGAAGGTCGAGTGGCTCGATGCCGCCGCTATGCAGGCCCAGGTCAACTCGGCGACGTACACCGGTGGTCTGTGGCGCAAGGACCGAGCTGCGATCGTCGACCCAGCCCGGCTGGTGTGGGGGCTGAAGAGCGCAGCGATGTCGCTGGGTGTGCGGATCTACGAAGACACCAAGGCCACGTCACTCGACACGGACGGTGTCGGTGTGTTGATCACCACGCCGCTGGGGCGCGTGCGGGCCGGCAAGGTGGCACTGGCCACCAATGCGTTCAAGCCATTGCTGAAGCGGATCGGCCACTACGTCGCCCCGGTCTACGACTACTGCTTGGTCACCGAGCCGTTGTCGAACGCCCAACTCGCCGACATCGGATGGGCCAACCGGCAAGGCCTCAGCGACATCCCGAACCAGTTCCACTACTACCGGCTGACCGCCGACAACCGCATCTTGTGGGGCGGGTACGACGCGATCTACTACTGGCGCGGCAAGATCAACACCGACCTGGAGAGCCGTCCCGAGACCTGGGCCAAGCTCAGCAAGCACTTCTTCGAGACGTTCCCTCAGTTGGAGGGCCTCAAGTTCACGCATGCGTGGGGCGGGGCGATCGACACCTGCAGCCGGTTCTGCGTGTTCTGGGGCCAGGCGATGCAAGGGCGAGTTGCCTACGCACTCGGTTACACCGGCCTCGGCGTTGCGTCCAGCCGCTTCGGCGGCGAGGTGATGGTCGACCTCCTCGACGGAAAGCGATCGCGCGCCACACAGACCGACTTCGTCAAGGAACGGCCGCTGCCGTTCCCACCCGAACCCTTCCGGTTCATCGGCATCCAGACGACCAGGTGGTCGCTGAACCGAGAGGATCGAACCGGCAAACGAAATGCGTGGTTGAAGACCCTCGACCGGATGGGTTTGGGGTTCGACAGCTAGCGGAGCCGCAACCGTCGGGCCACGGAATCAGATCGGCGCGACGACCGGGCTGGGGTCGACGACGGCTCCGATCGCCGTCGTTGCGACAGCGGCCTTTCCGTCGGGCGTGGTGGTGCTGTAGGCGATGGTGGTCAGTGCTCCGTTGACGACCGTTACCTGTAGCGGCGCATCACCGTCACCGGTGAGGCCGAGCGCGGCGAACGGCACGTTGACGGCCAACTGGACGGTAGTGCCATCGTTGCTCGTCACAGTGACCGACGTGGGGGCGCTGAGTGCGCCGATCGGATCGACGGTCGGCGGATCCGAATCGTCGGCCTCCCACTCACCGTTCTGCGGCATCAGCCAGGTGCCGTCGGGAGTGATGACATACGACACCAAGCCCGCTTCGCCGCTGACGGCAAGACGAGCGCCGTCGGGCAACCGATCACCATCGATGGTCAGGGCGACGACTCCATCGACCGTGTTGGTCTGGTTGAAGTGGTACCCGCCACCGGTTGCGGCGATTGCAGCTTGCAACAGTGTGGGCCCGTCAACGGCAACAGTTGGCGGTGCCCCGGCCACGGTGGTGGTCGGAATGCTCGGGAGAGCCGACACCGTCGGAGTCGCCGCGACGGAGGGGGACGAGTTGGCATCGGCCGATCCGACCTTCGGCGAACCGCTGTCGGAACATGCGCCAAAAACGAGCAGCAGCCCGGCCCCCCCGAGGAGGAGCCGGGCTGCTTTGCTATGACTCATCAACTGCACTCAGGGCTGTGCCGGGGTGCTGGAGGAAGTCGTGGTGTCGTCGTCGTCGCCGGCGTGGTCACCGTGACCGTGGTTGTCGCCACCGCCATCGTGATGCTCGCCGTTGTTGTCGTTGTTGTTGTCTGGCACGGACGAGCCGTTGAAGGTCGGATCAGCTGAATCGCAGCGGATCTTTTCTTTGACCGAGACGGTCATCTGGCCATCGTGATCGCTGACCTTGATGCGCACCTGCTCGCCGGTGGCGAAGGTGACCGTGGTCTTGCCTTCGTCGATGCTGGAGGTGAAGCCTGCGGGTGTGATCGTGCCGAGCGTGATCGTGCCATTAGCAGCCACGGTGTAGGCGATCGACGCAGCCGTGTTGTCGCAGAGCATGCCGGTCCACGTGTGGGAGCCAACGGCCTTGCCTTCGACGCCATTGATCCGGCCGAGCGAGATGCTGAGCTTGGCGGAGGTCTCACCTTCGTCGTCTTCGACCTTGACCTTGATGCTCAAGGTTCGAGACTGATCGCCGGCTGCGTTGGTGAACTTGATCGAGACTCGAGCGGACATCTCGGTGCCCTCGTCGTCATCACCCTCACCGGTCGAGTGCTCGACGGTGCCAACGACCGCGGTTGCGCCGGTCGTTGTGATGCCGGTGATGTCGGGGCTGCCATCAGCAGCGGCGGCGATGGTGAAAGCGACCGTACTGGCCGTGCCGTCACCGAACACATCGCCACTCCAGCCACCGGGACCGGAGACGTCGGCCAATGAACCGGCGCGAGCCGACACGCTCTGGCCACCATGCTTGGACTTGATGACGACCCTGGCCGGGTCACCGGTCAGGTCGTTCGGATTGGCGCTCTGGAACACGACCTTGTGCGGCGAAGCCGACGTGGCGGTATTTCCCGTGGCCGGATCGACCGTGACCGTGGCCAACGCCCCCCCGGGGCCGGTCGTGATGCCAATCGTCAACGGTGCACCGAACAGCGGCAATGTCACTGTCGTGGGCACTGGGGCGGCGGCTGCGGTCTGCGTCGCAACGACCCCGCCCATCAACATGGTGCCCAACATCGCTGCGGCCACCCCTACAACATGTCGCTTCATTCGAATAACCTCCGAGTAGTTCGCCGCGCCCGCGTCGGACTGTTTGTTGTATCGGACACGCCAGGTTCGACTTGAAGGTTTTGGACTTAAGACAGTCTTGACAGTCAACTCCAGAGAGTGACGTAGACCGGTGGACGGAACTTGGCCGCCGGAACACCACTGTCGGGGCGGTACATCGCTTGCATCGCATCGGGCGTACGAACGAAGCGGCGCAGCTTGTCGGCTGCGCTCGAGCGCCGCGATGACTCCAGCGAACTGACGTACAACAGCAGGTCAACGGGCAGATCCGTAGACCGGACCCTCGACAGGGCGCCCCGATCGACCTCGGCTGCGACCATGTGGTCGATGGCCGGAGCCACCCCCTCGCCCGCCGCAGCGGCCGACCAGGCAGCCTTCTCGTTGGCGAAAACCATGATCTGCGACTCCGGAACCCGGAACTTGGTCAACAGGCTGCCGACCTCGGAGAGTGGGTCTGTTCCGGTGGGGTCTACCAACCACCGCTGACCTGCTAGGCCACCCCCATTGACCCGAAGGTCGGGATGGCCGACCAGGCTCAGCCGATACCTCATCACTGCTTCGGCCTCGATCCCGGGCAATCGTGGGCCGACGGCAACATCGGCCAGCCGTTCCTCCACGAGCGCGGTCATCTCTGCGGTGGTCGCCACCCCCACGCTGACCTCGATCCCCCCGGCGCGTGCAGTGAACGCCTGCAACAACGACGGCACGATGGATTGGGACAACGTGCTGGTCGTCACCACACGAAGGAGCTCGGCAGCGCCGTTCGATTGCCGCACTGCAGCCTCGGCATCGACGGCCAGATTGACCATCTGCGAGGCGATCGTCACCACACGGCGCCCAGCCGGGGTCAGCTCCATCCCGGTCCCACTGCGGGCGATCAGCGGGTCGTCGAGGTGCTGACGCAGGGCCACGAGTGCCTGTGAAACTGCCGGCTCGCTGACGCCCAATGCTGCCGCAGCGGCGCGAACGGACCCCAGCCGCGAAACCAACACGAACACCTTCAACTGGGCGAGCGTCACTGGCGCGGAA
>JANMNE010000117.1:0-8728 GCA_031373785.1 Ilumatobacteraceae bacterium | reverse complement strand
CTCGCGGGACGTGGATCGAGAGGCCACAATTACTCCTTGGCAGCAGGCGGTGAGACGGCGAACAGCAGAACTGGGGCGCGCAAGGTCAAGTGGGCATAGCGATAGCAAGAGACAAGACGCACGGCAACGTTCGATACTATCCGCGGGACAACGCAACGTCAACCGCAGCTGGCACTTCTGCCAGACGGGTTTTCGTGAGGGCGAACGGTAAGCCTGAAACCCGCTCGTGTCAAGGATTTCAGACGAAACCGCAGGTCACGGCGGCGCCGCAGTTACTTGACGGACCCCAGATCGGCGGCAAGGATGGCTCGACTTGGAGGGGATCCTACCCGTGACCGTAGCCAGCACACACGAGCAGAGCGCGTCCACCGTCGAGGCCGGTCGTCGATTCCCGACCGGCTTCTGGTGGGGATCGGCCACGTCGTCATACCAGATCGAGGGGGCCGTCGATGTCGACGGCCGTGGGGAGAGCATCTGGGATCGCTTCTGCAGTACGCCCGGCACCATCACGGACGGCTCCAGTGGTGCCGATGCCTGCGATCACTATCACCTGGCCGACGACGACATCGCCCTGATGCGGCGCCTCAACTTGAACGCCTACCGCTTCTCGGTCGCCTGGCCGCGAGTGCTCCCACAGGGGACGGGAACCGTCAACGCGCGTGGGCTCGACTTCTACGACCGGCTGGTCGACTCGTTGCTCACCGCCGGCATCCAGCCGTTCCCCACCCTGTACCACTGGGATCTGCCGCAGGTCCTCGAAGACGCCGGTGGCTGGCCGGTGCGGGCCACGGCCGAGGCCTTCGCCGAGTACGCGGATGTGGTCGTGTCACGACTCGGCGATCGAGTCACCAATTGGATGACGCTCAACGAGCCCTTCGTCAGCGCCAACCACGGCTACCTCACCGGCGAGCACGCCCCCGGCCGCACCCGCCTGGCCGACTCCCTGGCCGCCAGTCATCACCTGCTGCTCGGCCACGGCATGGCGATGGAACGGATCCGCGCCGCGGTACCGGGCGCCGATGTCGGCATCGTGTTGAACTTCACGCCGGTCACGCCCATCGGCACCTCACCGGCAGCGCTCGACCGGCAGCAGATCGTCAACGATCTCGAGAACCGGTGGTACGTCGACCCGATCGGCGGGCTCGGCTACCCGCAGTACACCGTCGAACGCCTGGGCTGGGCGCAGACCGAGATCCACGATGGTGACATGGAGCTGATCGCCAGGCCGATCGACATGCTGGGCATCAACTTCTACACCCGCCAGATGATCGGTGCCCTGAGCGGCGAGCGCGAGGCTCGCGGCGCGCTGACCGCAATGGGGTGGGAGGTCCACCCGCCGGCGCTCGGCGATCTGCTGCGTGGGCTGCACGGCGTCCACGGCTTCCCGCGGTACTTCATCACCGAGAACGGCGCGGCGATGCCCGATGGCCTGGTGGTCGACGGCCGTGTCATCGACGACGACCGCCTCGAGTACGTCGCCGCCCACCTCGCCCAGGTGCACCAAGCGATGGAGGACGGTGTGCCCGTGGAGGGGTACTTTGCCTGGTCGCTGCTCGACAACTTCGAGTGGGCGCATGGGTACGGGCCGAAGTTCGGTCTCGTCGCCGTCGATCGGGCCACCCAACACCGCACGCCGAAGAAGAGTGCCCTGTGGTACGCCGAGGTCGCCCGGTCTGGAGAGATCCAACCAGGGTCGTGATCCCATGACCGCCGGTGTGTCCACTTCGTTGACCGGCGGCTGGCGCCTGCACGCTGTGCGGGTGCCCGATGCACAGCCGATGCCGTCCGACGTCCCGGCGACAGTGCCGGGCTGTGTGCACACCGACCTGCTCACGGCAGGGGTGATCCCCGACCCGTTCCTCGACGCCAACGAATTGGTGGTCCAGTGGGTCGCTGACAGCGACTGGGATTACGTCACCACGTTCTCCGTGCCGGCCGACATCGCCCGGCACGAACACATCGAGCTGTGCTTCGACGGCCTCGACACGTTGGCAACGATCACGCTCAACGGCACGACCCTCGGCACGACCGAGAACATGCACCGGGCGTACCGCTTCGACATCGCCTCGCTGCTGGTCGACGGCGACAACGAGCTGATCGTCAGCTTCCGGTCGGCCACTCGACATTGCGATGCCTTGAAGGCCGATGAAGGTGATTGGCCGTCGGCCTCGTTCGACAGGCCGTTCAACTACCTCCGAAAGATGGCGTGCAGCTGGGGCTGGGATTGGGGGCCGTGGCTGACGACAGCGGGAATCTGGCGTCCCGTCACCGTGCGCGGCTGGAGCACCGACCGACTGGTCTCGGTCAGACCGACGGCCAGGGTCACCGACGACGATCGCGGCAGCGTCGAGTTGGCCATCACCGTGGCGACCGGTACCGGCGGGAGTGTCACGGTCACACTCCGCAACCCCGAGGGCGCCGAGGTGGCGACATCGCTCCATGAGATCGGCGACGTCGATGCGACGGTCACCGTCGATGCCGGTGTCGTCGAGCGCTGGTGGCCGCACACGCATGGCCGGCAACCGCTGTACGAGCTCGAGGTCGCCCTGTTGCACGCCGGGCAGGTGATCGATCACTGGAGTCGCCGAGTCGGGTTCCGCACGGTGGAGCTCGACACCGGGCCGGATGCCAACGGCTCGGCGTTCACGTTCGTGGTCAACGGCTCTCCGCTCTTCGCTCGTGGCGTGAACTGGATCCCCGACGATGCGTTCCCGAGCCGGATCACTGCGCAGCGCTACCGGCATCGCCTCGCCCAGGCCAAGGCGGCCAACGTCGACTTGATCCGGGTATGGGGTGGGGGGATCTACGAAGCCGACGCATTCTACGAGGCGTGCGACGAGCTGGGCCTGATGGTCTGGCAAGACTTCCTGTTCGCCTGCGCCGCGTATCCCGAGCACCTGCTGGCCGACGAGGTCGAGGCCGAGGCGCGCGACAACGTGACGCGGCTGATGCCACACCCCAGCCTGGTGCTGTGGAACGGCAACAACGAGAACATCTGGGGCTACTTCGACTGGGGCTGGCAGGAGCGGTTGCAGGGTCGTGCTTGGGGCGCCGGCTTCTACTTCGACCTGTTGCCGCGCATCTGCGCAGAGCTCGACCCCGAGAGGCCGTACTGGCCCGGCAGCCCGTACTCCGGCTCGCTCGACGTCGCGCCGAACGCCGACGCTCACGGTTGCGCGCACCTGTGGGACGTGTGGAACCAGACCGACTACACCCGGTACCGCGATCACACCCCGCGGTTCGCATCCGAGTTCGGATGGCAGGCGCCGCCGTCGTGGCAGACGTTGCGCGCATCGATCAGAACCGAGGTCCTGGCCCCCGACTCGCCCGGCATGTCGCATCACCAGAAGGCGACCGACGGTGATCTGAAGCTGAACCGCGGCTTGGCGGCCCACGTCGGCGTGCCCGACGATTTCGATGCGTGGTGGTTCGCTACCCAACTGATGCAGGCCCGCGCCGTCACCACCGGGATCGAGCACATGCGCTCGTTGCGCGGCTACTGCATGGGCACCATCTGGTGGCAGCTGAACGACTGCTGGCCGGTCACCAGCTGGGCCGTGATCGATGGCGGCGGCGTGCCCAAGCCGGCCTGGTTCGCGTTGCGCGACGCCTACCGCCCGCATCTGCTCACGCTGCAACCCCGCGGCTCGACACTGGTGCTCTTTGCGATCAACGATTCCTCTCCGGGCTGGGCAATCGAGGGGACCGTGCGGCGGGTGCGGTTCGACGGGACCGCGCTGGCCGAGATGCCCGTCACCCTCTCGGTGCAGTCGTGGTCACTGGCCTCGCTGGAGCTGCCATCGTCGCTGACCACACCCGGCGACGCCTCGAACGAGCTGCTCGTTGCCGAGAGCGGCGGGCAGCGGACCTGCTGGTGGTTTGCACCCGACCACGCCTCCGCGCTGGTCGCACCGACCTTGACTGCCACGTGGGAGCGCGACGCCGATGCCCTCGTCGGCACCATCTCGACCGACGTCGTCGTCCGCGACCTGACCATCTATCCCGATCGACTCGTCACCGGCGCGACGATCGACCGCCAGCTGATCTCCCTGCTGCCGGGCGACAGCACCGTCGTGAGGATCAGCGGCCTCGGCGATATCGACCCCGCACCCCTCCTGACCAGGCCGTATTGCTGGTCTGCGGGCGACCTGCTCGGCTGAGCTCTCCCCCAGCCCTCGAGCCCGCGCTGCTCGGCGCGATGTAAGCCCGGTGTCGCGACCGCCGCGCGATCGGATTCACAGTACGAGGTCGCTCGACTCGATGTGAGCCCGTGTTGCGACCACCGCGCGCACCGGCTCACGGCGACTCGGCGCAGGGCGTCAGCCCTCACCGAGGCTGATCAGGCCGGAGATGCTCTCGCGGCGACCGGGGAGGGCGCCGATACCGCGCCGCATGTGGCGCAGTTCGCGGCGGTGCTCGAAGCCGAGCCGTTGCAGCGTGGCGATGTGGCCGCTCTCGGGTGGGACGGTGATGCGCGGCGGATGGGGCCAATCGAGGCGCAGCGCGGCGGCGACGAGGCTCATCAGCGACTCCGATGTATCGGTGACGACCGGGGCCAGCGTGGACTCCTGGGCAACGAGGTAACCGGCGACCTTGCCGCGGCGCCGCAGCACGATGGCCCGGCCGGGATGCTGATCGACGACCTTGGCCAGCAGTTCGCGACGCGAGGCGCCGAACCGAGGGGTGTCGAACCGAACGACCTCGTCGAGGTCGTGCTCCGTCAGCAGCGAGCATCCGTCGGTCTCGGCAGGGCTCGAGTCGGTGCCGACGAACCCCATGACCTTGGTCAGCCCGTGATCGGCAAAGCCCATCCGTTCGTAGACCGGCCCGCCTTTCAGCGAGGCGTCGAGCACGGCGGCGCAGCCATGCCCGGCCAACACTCCGCTGAGGTGCTGGGTGATCGCCGTGCCGATTCCCTGGCGCTCGAACCCAGGCTTGGTGGCGACCAGGCCGATCCAGCCGAATCGACCGTCAGGGTAGGCGACGCAGCATCCGGTGCCGACGACCGCTCCGTCATCCTCGACGACGACGAGCCCGTCGGGTTGCACCGCGGCGAAGCGGTCGATGCTGACACGGAACGACGACATGCCATAGGCCCGCTGCATGACCTCGTCCATCGCATCGAGGATCGCCGTCTCGGCCACGGGGTCGACACGTCGTGGCGTCACAGCGTGCGATCGTAGTAGAGCGGACGTAGAACGGCCCGGGGCGATCAACCCCGGGCCGTTCCAACACTGGTGCGGCGTGAGCCGCATCCGAATTACTTGACTTCGACCACTGCGCCGGCTTCGGCGAGCTTGGTCTTGGCAGCCTCTGCGGCTTCCTTGGTGGCCTTCTCGAGGACCGGCTTGGGGGCGGCGTCGACGAGGTCCTTGGCTTCCTTCAGGCCCAGGCTGGTCAGCTCGCGCACGACCTTGATGACCTGGATCTTCTGGGCACCGGCTTCTTTGAGGATGACATCGAACTCGTCCTTCTCCTCCTCGGCTGGTGCTGCAGCGGCTCCGCCACCACCGGCGGCCGCAACGGCGACCGGGGCAGCGGCGGTGACGCCGAACTTCTCTTCGAACGCGTCGAGCAGTTCCTTGAGCTCGATGACGGTCATACCGGAAATGGCGTCGAGGACGTCGTCCTTGCTGAGTGTTGCCATGGTGATTTCTCCTTACGAATGTGTGTGATGACGAATTGTGGGTTGGGGGTCAGGCTGCTTCCGCAGCCTCTTTCTGATCGATGAGGGCCTTGAGGCCGTATGCGAAGCTGCGTGGCAGCGCCTGCAGCAGACCAGCGGTCTTCACCAGCGGGGCTTGGAAGGCTCCGGCCAGCATCGACAGCAGCACGTCGCGGCTCGGCAGATCGGCGAGGGCCTCGATGTCTTTGGACGACATCGACTTTCCGCCGATCGATCCGCCCTTGATGATCAGGAACGGATTGGTCTTGGCTGCGTCCTTCAACGCCTTCGCCACGCCCGCGGCATCGCCGCTGACGAACGTGATGGCACTGGGGCCGGTCAACAGCTCGGCGAGTCCGCCGATGCCTGCCTTCTCAGCGCCGAAGCGGGCCAGCGTGTTCTTGTACACCTTGTACTCGCCACCGCTGGTCCGCAGTTGACGACGCAACGTCGCCAGCTGACCGACGCTCATGCCGCGGTACTCGGTGATGATCGCCGCGTCAGCTGCAGTGAGCTTGGCGGAAACCTCGTCGACCACGGCGACTTTCTCTGCACGGGGGTTCTCAGTTGTCATGTACACCTCCTTTCGCTTCTACTCGGGTGCTCGCTTTGCAGCGAACACCGCGAGGAGCGAAGGGCACGAGTGCCTGACGATCCGATCACGAGTTCACCTCGGCTGGTGGGCGAGCCATTATCCCGTGAGGGACCAGCGGTCTGTGGCGAGCGATTGCTTTGATTTGTGGGCAAAGACTACCGGCGGATTCGCGGGGTACGTCACGCCCGGAAGTCGGGGTGGCCGACTTCGGGACGCAACCGAGCGGTGTCGACCTTGATGCCGGGACCCATGGTCGATGACACCGAGATCTTCTTCAGATAGCGACCCTTGGCGGAAGCCGGCTTGGCACGCTGCAACTCGTCGAGCACGGCTCGGAAGTTGCGCTCGAGGGCTGCCGGCTCGAAGCTGGCCTTGCCGATCGTGACGTGCACGTTGCCGTAGCGATCGGTGCGGTACTCGACCTTGCCACCCTTGAACTCGGCGACGGCGCGGCCGACGTCTTGGGTGACCGTGCCGGTCTTCGGGTTCGGCATCAGGCCACGAGGGCCCAGCACGCGCCCGAGGCGACCGACCAACGGCATCATGTCGGGCGTGGCGATGGCCAGATCGAAGTCCATGTTGCCCTTCTGGATGGCCTCGGCCAGATCGTCGGCACCGACGATGTCGGCACCGGCGTCACGGGCTTCCTGTGCGGCTTCGCCCGATGCGAACACGGCGACCCGGATGGTCTTGCCGGTGCCCTCCGGAAGCGCCACGGTGCCACGGACCATCTGATCGGCCTTACGTGGGTCGACACCGAGGCGGATGGCGATATCGACACCCTCGTCGAACGTCGCCTTGGCCATGCTCTTGGCCAGCGTCACGGCCTCGGTCGGCGTGAACAGCTGGTCACGGTCAAAGGCCTTGACGGAATCTGCGAACTTCTTTCCTGACATTGTCTGTCTCCCTCAGTGGTAGCGCCGCCGGGCGAGGTCGTCCCGGTCGAGCGGTTGGTTTGGTTACGAAACTTTGAGGCCCATCGAGCGTGCGGTGCCGCGGATCTGCTGCTTGGCAGCTTCCAGGTCGTAGGCGTTGAGGTCTTGCATCTTGATCTTGGCGACTTCTTCGATGTCGGCCTCGGTCACGGTGCCGACGATCGTCTTGCCCGGCTCGGTCGAACCCTTGGCCAGTCCGGCCTTCTGGCGTAGCAGCACCGGCGCCGGCGGCGTCTTCAAGATGAAGGTGAACGTACGGTCTTCGAAGATGGTGATCTCGACCGGGATGATCGTGCCGACCTGGGATTCCGTGGCCGCGTTGTACTGCTTGACGAAGTCCATGATGCCCACACCGTGCGGCCCGAGCGCCGTTCCGACGGGCGGGGCCGGAGTGGCCTTGCCCGCGGGGATCTGGATCTTGACGATCGCGCTGACCTTCTTCTTTGCCATGACTGAATTCCTTGCCTAATTCTTGGGTGTGATTCGAACGTCTGCTGCGGGTTACAGCTTGGAGACTTGGCTGAAATCCATCTCCACCAAGGTCTCGCGACCGAAGATGTTGACGAGGACCTTGAGCTTCATGTGGTCGGCGTTGATTTCGGCGATCGTGCCGGCGAAGTCGGCGAACGGGCCTTCCTTCACACGCACGCTCTCGCCGACCTCGTAGTCGAGCTTGGGCTTCTTGCGGTTCGGCAGGCCGCCCGTGCCGTCGCCCTTGGCGGCCAGGAACGTCTGCACCTCGCGGCGCGACAGGGGCGTGGGCTTCTGGCCCTGCTTGTTCTGGCCGACGAAGCCGGTGACACCGGGGGTGTTGCGGATGCAGTACCAGCTGTTGTCGTCCATGATGCAACGAACCAGCAGGTAGCCGGGGAAGACCTTCTTCTGAACGGTCTGCTTCCGACCGTTCTTGAACTCGTCGACTTCCTCCATCGGAATGACGACTTCGAAGATCTTGTCCTCCATGTTCATGCTCTGGATGCGAGCATGCAGGTTGGCGGTGACCTTCTTCTCGTACCCCGACTGGGTGTGCACGACGTACCAGGCCCCCGGACGCGTCCACGGGTCGTCGATGATCTCCTCTTCGACGACTGCGTCATCGCCGGCCTCGGCCTCGGCGTCGGCTGACAGATCGAACGAGGCATCGACGGTGTCGTCGGTGTCTTCGGTCTCCACAGCGGCGACCGGGGCGTCGGCAGGGTCTTCGATGGCGCGCTCCTCGAGGGGAGTGGCTTCTGGATCAGTTTCGGTGAGCAGGTCGTCGTTCATGATCAGTTGTCGTACAACCAGCCCGACAGCACGCCGAAGAGCGAGTCGAGACCGAAGACGAACATGGTGTAGATGACCACTGTGGTGAGCACGATCAGCGAGAAACGGCGAACCTCTGGCCACTTGGGCCAGGCGACCTTGCGCATTTCATCACGCACTTCACGGAGGTACTGAGCCGGCGTCGTGCGTTCCTTGCGACGGACCTGCGGCGCCGGGGCGCGCGTCGGCCTCCCTTGGTCGTCAAGCGCGCCCATCTTCTTCAGCGAA